>CAMBIK010000082.1 GCA_945867435.1 Klebsiella pneumoniae | reverse complement strand
GACTTCACGTTGGTGCGCGGCGGCGACGTCACCTTCGCAGATCGGGCGGACAAGCATGTGATCTTGCTGGTGGATGAAACCGCTCATTCCCTCTACGACACCCTCGCTTCGGGGGGCGGGCTGACCCTTACCGGCGGCCCCGAACGCCTGCTGGCGAACGGGACCGAGGTGCTGCTGTCTGCGAACGTGGGAACGCCCTACGGCACAATCGAAGAGAGCTTCTCGCCCGCCAACGCGGACCGGGCCGTTCTGGTGCTGCGTGCCCTGCGCGCGGAGGGTCTGGCCGCTCTCGTGGAGTCCCTTACCGATCTCGGCAAGGTCAAGAAGCTCGAAGGAAATGTCGCAGTGATCGGTAGCGATCTCGAAGTCCGCACCCTGAATGTTGCGACCAAGCGTACATGGGGGCGGGTCGCGGTCGCCGCGGCGGCCACCCGGGAAATTCAGAAGCACTGGTGGGTGCTGGGCGCGATGGTGCTCGGTGGGGTCTTCCTCCTCACCGCCCTCGTTCGCCAATTCGCCCAGGCCCGCGGCAGTCGCGAGTAGGCGGCCGATGCCTCCTGCCGCTCCCGCTTTGCTCTGGTTGCTCCTGGGCACGCCGCGAGCGAACGCGGACGATCTGTGCGACAGTTGGTCGGAGTATCAGCAGGTCTACATCAGCGAAGCGGGAAGGGTCATCGACTTCCGCCAGGACAGCGTGACCACCTCGGAAGGGCAGGCTTACGCGATGCTGCGGGCGCTTTGGATGAACGATCGTGCCCCTTTCGACCGGGTGTGGACCTGGACCGTCGCGAACCTTCAAGGTGGCGACCCGGGGCGGCTCCCCGCTTGGAAGTGGGGCAAGCAGGAGGATGGGGCTTTCGGCGTTCTCGACGCACAGCCGGCCTCCGACGCCGATCAGCTCATCATCTGGTCGCTGCTGGGTGCGAGCCGCCGTTGGCAGGAACCGAGGTACGAGGAGGAGGCCGCACGTCTCCTGGACGCGTTTTGGGCCGAGGAGGTCATGGAGGTGGCCGGGCGCCTGTTGGTGCTGCCCGGTCCCTGGGCGCGAACGCAGGGTCCGCTGCGGCTGAATCCGTCGTACCTTTTGCCGTTCGTGTGGCGGGCTTTCGCGGCTTGGGACCGTTCTCGGCCGTGGGGCCGCATGATCGACGATGGCTACGCGTGGCTGAAGGCCTGCCGGGGGTCCACCGGACTCGCGAAGGACTGGTGCTACGTCGATCGCGAGACCGGCGGCACGCTTGCCTCCCCCGTGCCGGAACACGACAACTTCGGCTTCGAGGCCCTTCGCGTTCCCTGGACTCTCGCGGCCGAGGTGAAGTGGCATCGTGAGCGTCGTGCGCAGCGGCTGCTTGAACCCTACCTTGCGTTGGCTTCGAACGAAGGTGCCATCCGTGTGCCAGCCATGATCGGCCCCGACGGGTTCCCCAGGGTGGATTGGGAATATCCGGGAATGGTCGCCGCCTTGGTGCCTGCGTGGAGCTTGCGGCGGCCCGGCTTGGCGCGTCGAGTCTGGGCCGCCAAGATTGCCCCGAACCGTGCGCCGCACGGATGGGGGGACCTCGACGACTACTATGGGCAAAACTGGGTTTGGTTCGGCTTGGCGCTCTGGCAGTCCAAGGCGGTACCGCTGTGACCGGCGTGCTCCTTTGGCTGGGTCTCGCGGGGGCCGCGAACCCGTGGGAAACGCTTGCGCCGACGGTGATGGCGCTCGCGGAATCCCCACTTTCGCCTGAGGCGCGGCTCGCCGCCGCGCAGTTGCTCCTCGCGCGGCCGGGTTGGGAGGAGGCCGGCGTCGAGGCCTTGGTTCGTCTTGCGGCGGAGCCCGGTGTCGGCCCCGAGGCGCACGCCGCGCTCGTCGGGCATGTGGGCTCGGTCAAGGCGCGAGCGCGGTGGTCCGATGTCTACACACGGCTCCTCGTGGAGCGGGCGTTTGACGGGCGGAACGTCATCCTCCTTCGTTCTGCAGAGCTGGGGCTGCGCTCCAAGGGCACGCGGTCGCAGTCGCTGGCCCAGATGGACCGGCTTTTGTCCACCGCCGATGCTGCGTTGTGCCTGGAGGTCGGGAGCACACTGCTGCGCGGCGGCGAGGCGGGTCGGTCGGTCGCGGCGTTCGCGCACTGCGAGGGCGGGCTTGGGCGCGAGGGGGAAGCACTCTCGGCGTTGGCCGAAGGCGATCTGCTTCGCGCCTCGGATGTCGCGCAGGGAGGCGCGCCGGTGTCGGTGGTCGAGGGCGCGCTCCAGAGCCCCACCTCCATCCCGCGGGCAGCCGCGCTGGCCAGAATGGGCTTTCCGCACATGGCCATGCGGATTCTCGAGGAGGACCTTCGTGAAAGGACCGGCCTCGTGCTCGCCCGACTCTATCGGGACGAAGGCCGGCTTCCGGAGGCGACCGCCGCGCTCATCCGCTATCGAGCGGCCCACCCGAACGATGAAGCGGCCCGGCGTCTGCTCATCGACCTGCACACGCAGCGCGAGCAGTTCTCTGCGGCGCAGGCCTTGTTGACGCCAGCGGAAGCGCAGTTGGACCCCACGCTGCGGCCCCTGATCGCGCTCCGGCAGTCCTTGGACTCAAGAACCTCAGTAGGGCGCGACGACCGGGTGCAGGCCGCGTGGTTCGCCGCGCCCAAGGCACCCTTGGCCGCTCGGGAATGGGCGCGGGGCCGGCTGGAGGCGCGCCAGCCTGAGGAAGCACTCGCCGCGCTGTCTCCGATCCTCGACGACAACCCCGCCGACATGGAAGCGCTTCGCCTTCACGATCTCGCTGCCGTCGGCTCGGGAAATTCGCGGAGCGCCGTGCGTCGTCGACTTGCGGCGGCTACGGCGGCTCCCACCGCCAGGGAGAGGGCTCAGCATCTTGCCGCAGCCGCGGACCTGCTCGTGGTCCAGGGCGAAGAAGCGAAAGCGGCCGGGGAGACCGGCGAGGCCATGGATCCCTACTTCACGGCATTCCTCATTGCCGACGCGACGACCGACGACCTCCTCGCTGCGGGGGGGCTGCTGTGGCAGCTGCAGCATCTGGACGGCGCCGCCGCCTTCTACCGCGAGGTGGTGCGTCGTGAACCGCAGAACGTTTCCGCGCTGTTGTCGGGCGTGCGCCTACTGATGCAGGCGGGTCGTCAGGGAGAGGCCTTGGCGCTTTTGGAGGCGACCCGGTCCAAGGACAAGCGTGCCGTGCTCCTCCATCGGGCCGCGATCAACGCGGTCCGGGCGAAGCAGGCGAGAGAGGCCGCAGACGCCGGGGATCTCGCGGTAGCTCGCCGGCTCTGGGGGCAACTCAACGAGGAATACCCGGCGGAGGCGGAATTCCGGCACGGCCTGGGGGACGTGCTCGCTGCGCTTGGCGAATACGATGCCGCAATCGACCAGTACCGGGAAGCCCTGGTCCTGGACCCGAACGATGCCTGGGCGGCGCTCGCGGAGGCCAGTTGCCTCATCGCCTTGCAGAAGCCGGAGGATGCACGAAATCGGCTGGACACCGGCTTCCCGCGCGGCGTCGATTTTGTGGCGGACACCGAGCTTGCGAAGGTGAGCGCCCACGCGTGGCGCGTCACGGCGCAGCGCGAGCAGCAGGCCGGCTCCGCGGAAGCCTCTTTTGCCGCATTGACCCGCGCCTTTGAGATCCATCCCGACCCGTGGTCCCTGAGTGGGCTGGCCGCGCTGTATCTCTCCCACGACCAGCCGGAGGTGGCGCTGGCGTTCTGGGACGAAGCGCTGGCACTCAAGGCCACACAGCAAGAAGCGCTCGCGGGCCGCGCGCTCGCGTTGGAGAAGCTCGGACGATGGGAAGAGGCTCGGCTGGCGGCCAGCGCGCTCGACCGCCCGGATGCGACCCCCGCATCCCAAGCCAAGCGTCGTGAGATCCTCCAGCGGCTCACGGTCCTCGAAGCCGAGACAGAGCGCCGCCAGGGAAACGCCGTCGCGGCGATCGTGAGACTGCGGGGAGCTCTTGATGAGGTGGGCGATTCCGCCGATCTCTGGACCGCGTTGGCCTCCGCCGCTCTGGACCGGCGCGACTGCGCGACCGCGTTGGATGCGTTGCCGCGTGCCCTGGATCTCGCGCCGGATAGCCGATGGGCGCTCGGAGTGGCGCTCCGGGCTGGTCGTGTGTGCGCTTCCGCTGAAGCGGTTCACGCATGGCTTGTCGAAGCCGACGAGCGCGTCGGGGGGGGCTTTGCCAGCAGCGAACTCCGTGCTTCGGCCTTCGAGATCGCCATCCAGGAAGCCGAACGCATGGAGGCTCGTGGCCGTCGAACGGAGGCGGTCGAGGCTTTGAAAACGGCGGAGGCCTCGTCGCAGATCGCAGTGGATGATTGGGCCCGATTGGGGGGGGCCTGGCTGAGTGTCGGCAAAGCGCATGCCGCGCTCGAGGCGTTCCAGCGCGCCCTGGCCTTGGAGCCGTACCTGGTGGCCGGTCATCTGGGGGTCGCGGGGGCCTATCGTTACATGGGCCGGCTGGGTGCCGCGGAACGGCACTTGCAGGCGGAGTGGGAGGGCGTCGCCGACCCACGCGTGGGCATCGCCCTGGTCCAAGTCCTGCTTGCTCGTGGTCAATATCATCGCGCTGCGGAGGTCCTCGCAGCCGTGAAGCAGGCCCCCATGCCGCCCGCTGTCGAGCCTATGCCGCCCGCGTCATTGCCGGCTTTCCCCGTGCTTCCGTTGCCCTCCGGTCGCGTTCCCGCCGAACGGACCTGGCCTCTTCCGCCGGCGCGGGACCATCAGCCGGAGTGGCTTTTGGGGCTGGTGGACAGCGTGGATCTGGATCTCGCACGCGAGACCGGCGTTTTTGTCGTGGCAGGTGCAGGGGCGTTCACGACTCCCGGCGCTGCGGGCCAGCAATCCCTTGATGGCGTGGTGGTCCCCGTAGACATTGCATTTGCGCCGATCGGGTCGATGCGTCTGGGCGCGGACGCCGTGGGCGTGCAGCTCGACGACGGCGTGGACCAGGCGATGGGCGTCTCGACGTCACTGGGCGTGTCGACAGCCCCCGGAAAACGGTTTTTTGCGGCCGCACGGCTGGGCACGAGCCCCTTCGGCTTCGAGCGGTTGACCCCCGTTTTCCACGGACATGCCCGCTATGGCGTGAACCCGGATCTGGCCGTTGGCGCGCAGGTTCGGCGCACCCCGGTCTCCGACTCCCTTCTCTCGTGGGCCGGGAAACAAGAAGATGGCGGTGAATTCTTTGGCTTTGTGCAAGCCGCCACGGCCGAAGGGTACTTGAGTTGGACCCCGCGCGCGCTCGACATGGGGGCGATGTTCCGCGGCGGCTTCGCGGAGGGTGCCGGGGTGGCACCCAATCCGTTGATTCAGGGTGTGGCATGGGCGGCGGGAACGCTGGGCCCCGAAACGCGAACGCTGACCCTCGGGGCGCAGCTCGTGGGCATGCATCATGACCGTCAATCCGACGGCTTTATACAGGGTCAGGGCGGCTATTTCAGTCCGCCCGTGTTCCTCATGGCGGTGGCCCGCGTGGTCGGGACGGTGGGCACGCCGGGGACCAAGGGAAGGGCATGTGCGAGCGTTTCGGCGGGCCCTCAGTACCTCGACGGGCAGCCGAATCCGTGGTTTGGCACAGGGCTCAGCGGCACGGGGCGCGCCGCCGTGGGGGCGACCTGGCGGCTGGCACCCGTCTGGTCCATCGGGGTGGACGCTCGAGTGCAGGTTTCAACCTCCGGATGGCACCAGGAAGGGGCGGTCGCTTATCTCACCTATGGGATGGCCCCGCCCGCGGGGTCGGCCTCGACGTGGTCCACCATGGCCTCGGCCGGGGCGATCCTGCCCCGACCGGGGGACCTGTGCCGGTCGGACTGACCGCTTCCGTTGCCGATCAGTGCCCTCATGTTCACCGTAGTGACACAAATCCGACATAGGGGGTTTGCGTGATCAACTCAGGTTCGATTCTGGTGGTCGACGACGAGGAGGATCTTCGGAGCCTCCTCCAGCACGCGCTCACCAAGGAAGGCTTCACCGTTCAAACGGTCGCTACGGGTGCGGAAGCCCTCACGGTGGCGGCCAGCATGAGGCCGTCTCTCGTTCTGCTCGACCTGATGCTGCCTGGCATGCAGGGTACGGAAGTGTGCCGTCGGTTCCGCGCCGACCCGACGCTCTCTGGCATGGCGATCATCCTGCTTACGGCGAGGGGGGAAGAACTGGATCGGGTGGTTGGTTTCGAGATCGGGGCCGACGACTATGTGACCAAGCCCTTCTCCACCCGCGAACTGATGCTGCGGATTCGGGCTGTCCTCCGCCGCTCAGCCGGGGGCGAAGCTCGGGGGGCGGAAGGCGACCTGCATGTGGGGGCTCTCCGCATCGACACCCCGGCGCATCGGATCTGGGTGGATGACGAAGAAGTGCAGCTAACGGCAACAGAGTTCCGACTGCTCACTACGCTTGCGCGTCGAAGCGGTCGGGTGCAGACCCGAGGCCAGTTGCTTCAGGAGGTCTGGGACATGCCCCCCGACCTTAGCACCCGCACGGTGGATACCCACATGAAGCGCCTGCGCGAGAAGCTTGGCGTTGCGGGCGAACGAATCGAGACCGTGCGCGGTGTCGGCTACCGGCTCAACGCGCTGGGACCGGCTGTTCGCCCAGCTCCTTGAGCAAGGCCTCGGCGCTCGTGCGCGACCGAGGGGAGGGGGCGTCGGTCACGAGAGCGGTGGCGATTTCCACGGCCCCGGCGCGGTCACCGTAGCGCATGCGGGCGCGCGCGGCTGCAGCCCGCAGCCGACGATCGTCCGGAAAAGCGGCCAGGGCGGCGTCGATTCGGGCCGGAGTGGTGGCATCGGCCAGGGCGGCGAGAACGCCAAACTGGGCTGTATCCACGACCGCAGGGTCTCCGTGCGCGCGCGCGAGGGCGAAGGCGGCGCGCCCTTCGTCGAGACTTCCCATCGAGGACGCCGCAACGCCGTGCGCGAGCTGTGCCTTCCAGGAGCCGGACTTCCCTCCTGCGAGGTCATCTTTGAGCGCGTCGGGGGGTACGAGCACGAGGTCGTCGAGGATGGCCTTCCGCAGTTGCCGCGCGAAGGGAGAGTCTACGCGAGCATCCACGCCCGCGGTGGTCACATACAGACCCCGAACGATGACCCGCAGATCGAGAACACGGGGTTCTTTGCCCGTGTGGTAGGTCAGCGTGGCTCGGTCCCCGTCGTGGGGCGTGAGGACGGCCGCGGAGTCCATGCGGCGAACCGTCGTGAGCACCTCCTCGAGCACTTCCGCGGTAGTGGCGACTTGGTCGTTCAGAGCGGTGTCCACAGTAAGGGAGGTGGAGCGGTCACTGTTGCCGTAGCCGGCCAGTCCGGACCGGCCGACCCCGGGCACCCACCACGCGGGTCGTCGCGCTTCCGCCCCATCGGCCGCCCAAGCGGTCCACGGCACGAGGCTCGGTCCGACCAGAGTCGGCGCGAGCACGCCGACCGCTACCAGCGCCAGGGCGCCGCGGTCGACCCAGCGATTGCCGCGCTCCCAGGACGGGATCCTCGGTCGGTAAAGGGTGCCCAGCAGGAGCCCTCCGAGCAGTCCGCCCGCGTGGCACCAGTTGTCGACCTGTTCGTTGTTCCACCCGCCGAGAAACGCCCAAACCGTAAAAACTGCGGCGGTGGTGCCGAACGCAGCCTTCGCCGCCGTCGGGATCATATCGAGGGTGCGGAGTCCCAGGACTGCGCACGCACCAAGCAGGCCGAAGGCGCCGCCCGAGATGCCTCCACTCACGACCTCCGGGGTGATGAGCGTGGACAGGGTGTTGCCAGTGATGATGGTCCCGAGCAGGACCAGGAGCATCGCTCGGTGGCCGATCATCACCTCCAGCGCCCAGCCTGCGACTGCGACGGCTGCGGCGTTGCCGAGAAGATGGCTCGGGTTGCCGTGAACGAGACCAGAGGTGATCAGCCGCCAGCCTTCACCCCGCTCGAGAATTCCCGTGGTGTCGCGCGGAAGCTGATTCAAGATACCGAGAGCTTCGCCCGTTTTTGTGAACTCCAAGCGAAACACCTGGACGATGAGCCCGAGAGTGAGCGCGGTGACCCACGGCACGGTGCGCCGAGCCCAGATCGCGTGCACCTGGGCTTCGGGCGAAGCCCGAAGGGCGCTCCATGTGGGCCAGTCGCTGGCGCAGGCCCATCGTCCGTTGATTTCTACCGGTGTGTCGGCCACAATCTCGCCCGTACGGATGTCCGCTTCGAACGCATCCACGGTCATGCGCCGCTCGGCTCCCCCGCGTTGGACTCGAACGATCACGCTGCCTACCGGTTGGGGCCGTTGTATCCCCCCCGCATCGGATCATCCTCGCCCATTGACCGTGTCGATCGCCCACTCTGCGGCATCTTGCACCACACCCCCCTCGCGTCGGGCGGCTTCCAGGGCAGGAAGTGCAGCCCGGTCACCGATGTTGCCAAGGGCATAGGCTGCATTTCTGCGTAGCCGGGGGCCGGCCGCCCTTCGAAGGGGGGACCCCTGGAAGCGGGCGACGAGCGCCTCATCGGTCTGAGAAAGCAGCTCAGGGAGGTCCACCCAGGCATGCCGCGGGGCCGTTTCGGGTGGCGCGGGTCGGCGCTGGGCTTGATGAGGGCACACGTCCTGACACACGTCGCAGCCGAAAATCCAGCGTCCGAGCTTGCTGCGGAGCCCACGGTCCACCGGGGCCTCGTGCTCGATGGTCAGGTAGGAGATGCACCGATTCGCGACGAGCCCTCCGGCGGGCAGGATCGCGGCGGTCGGGCAGGCGTCCACGCAGCGGCGACAGGGGCCGCAGTGGTCTCCCAAAGGCGGATCCGGCTCGACTTCCACCGTCAAGGCCAGGGTGGCCAGGAAGAACGAGCAGGTATCGCCCGGGAGGATCTGAAAGGCGTTGCGCCCGGTGAAGCCAACGCCGGCCCTCGCGGCCCACGCCCTCTCGAAAACCGGGCGGCTGTCCACGCTGGAATAGGAGCCCACCCCCGGAAACTCCTGGCGGATCGCGCTTTGGATGCCGCGAACTCGCTTCAGCACGAAGTTGTGGTAGTCTCGACCCCAGGCGTAGCTTGCGACCCGACCGGTCAGCCCGCCGGGGTCGGGGGGGAGAGCCTGGGTGTAGTCGAACGCGAGCACTAGCACCGACCGCACGCCGGGGAGCAGGCGTTCCAGGTCAGCGCGTTCGTCGCGACCCGTCGCAAGCCAGCTCATCTCGCCATGCCAGCCTTGGGAGAGAAAGGCGTCGTAGTTCGAGAGGTCGAGCGCAGGGCTGACAGCGGCGAAGCGGGCGCGCAGGAAGCCTCGACGGGAGGCCTCGGTGACCAGGAACGCTTTCAGCGGCACATGCGGGTCTATCGTGCGATGCCGCGCTAATGGGCGGCTCTCACCGGTAGGAATGCTCATGCCCCATGAAACCGTCGTCATCGTTGGCTCCGGGCCCGCGGGTCTCACGGCCGCGCTCTACACGTCTCGCGCCAACCTCAAGCCGTTGGTTTTTGATGGTTTGCACCCCGGCGGCCAGCTCACCACCACGACGGATGTGGAGAACTACCCTGGCTTTCCAGAAGGAATCCAGGGTCCCGAGCTGATGGACCGGATGCGCGCGCAGGTGGAACGCTTTGGTACGCGCTTCGTTTTGGACGAGGTCACGGAATGCGACCTGAGCAAGCGCCCCTTCACGCTGCACACCGCCAACGGCGAAACGTACACCTGTGATGCGCTGATCATTGCCACGGGTGCCGATGCCAAGTACCTCGGTCTCGAAAACGAGATGCGCCTGCAACGCCTTGGCGGTGGCGTAAGCGCTTGTGCAACTTGCGATGGCTTCTTCTACAAGGGATTGGAAATAGCAGTGGTTGGCGGTGGTGACACGGCAGTCGAGGAGGCTACTTTCCTCACGCGCTTCGGCTCTAAGGTGTACCTCATCCATCGGCGCGACAGTCTCCGCGCCAGCAAGCCCATGCAGGCCAAGGCCGCGGCCAACCCCAAGATCGAGATGATCTGGAACACCCAGGTCATCGACGTGCTCGGCGAATCCAAGATCACGGGGCTCCGTTTGAAGAGCACGGTCACCGGGGAAGAATGGGAAAAGCCGATCGGCGGCTTGTTCCTGGGGATCGGCCACGAGCCGAACACCTCCGCGTTCACCAAGTGGATCGATCACGACGAGCTCGGCTATCTCAAGACGGTCCCGGGCCGTACGGCCACCAAGATCGAGGGGGTGTTCGCTTGCGGGGATGCGGCCGACCACTACTACCGACAGGCGGTCACGGCAGCCGGCACGGGCTGCGCGGCGGCAATGGAAGCCGAGCGCTGGCTGGAAGAACAGGCCACCGGGCACGGAGGCGTTTGAAATGCTGGTCACGCTCGTTGGCGTCGCGTTGGCGGTCGAACCCAAGATTCCCTTCGAACGGTACGAGCTCCCGAACGGGCTTCAGGTTCTCTTGATGGAGGATCATCACCTTCCGCAAGTCGTGGTCGATACCTGGTACCGTGTCGGCAGCAAGGACGAAGTTCCCGGCCGCAGCGGCTTTGCGCACTTGTTCGAACACCTCATGTTCATGGGCACCCATCGGCTCCCCGACAACGGCTTCGACAAGGAGATGGAAGCCCAGGGGGGCTGGAACAACGCGTGGACGATGGAAGATGCCACAAACTACTACGACGTAGGTCCCTCGCACTTGCTGGAGACCTTCCTGTGGATGGAAGCCGACCGGATGCAGCAGCTGGGCGTCGCGATGACCCAGGCGAAGCTCGACCTTCAGCGCGAAGTCGTCCGAAACGAACGCCGCCAGAGCAACGAAGATCGGCCGTACGGCATGGTCGAAATCGAAATGACCACCGCGTTGTTCCCCCCCGGGCACCCCTACGCGCACAGCGTGATCGGCAGCCATGCCGACCTCGAGGCCGCCTCGGTTGCCGATGTGCAGGGCTTCTTTGCCTCGTGGTATGTGCCGAACAACGCATCCCTCGTCGTCGCCGGGGATTTCGATCCGGTCCAGGCCCGAGCCTGGGTGGAAGCCTATTTCGGCACGTTGAAGCACCAGCCGCTACCGGATCGGCCGGAGCCTGCCGTGCCGGCGCGACCGGAACGGGCCAGCGTGGCCATCAGCGACCAGGTAGAAACGCCGCAGCTCAACCTGTTCTGGCACAGCCCCGGCAACTTTCAGCCGGGCGATGCGGAGATGCAACTCGTGGCCGACTTGCTGGGCTCCGGGGAAAGCTCTAGGCTTTACCGACGCCTCGTGGATGGGGGTCTTGCCCAGGACGTGAGCGTTTTCCAATACGGTCTCCAGTACGGCGGGATTTTCGGCGTGACCGTGAATCCGATGGCTACAGCCACGGTCGAGCAGGTTGAAGCCATCGTGTTTGAAGAGCTCAAGACGCTTGGCAACACACCCGCTTCCGCGGGGGAA
This sequence comes from Klebsiella pneumoniae, assembly GCA_945867435.1. Taxonomy (GTDB): domain Bacteria; phylum Myxococcota_A; class UBA796; order UBA796; family SXON01; genus SXON01. The sequence continues at coordinate 3,697 of CAMBIK010000082.1, read as the reverse complement.
ATGGAACGCGTGCGGAATCAGCACGCCGTCGGCACTTTCGAGGAACTGGAGGCTCTCCAGAGCCGGGCGGAATCGCTGAACCGATACTGGGCGTACACGGGCACGCCCGACTGGCTTGGTAAGGACGTGCAGCGCTTTGCTTCCGCTCGCCCGGAAGCCCTGTCGGCCGGTGTTGCCCAGTGGTTGAAGCCCGAGCTGGCGAGTCGCATCGTGGTCACCCCGGAAGAGGTAAGCAAGTGAAGCGTTTCCTGGCCTTTGGCCTCCTTCTGTGTCTGCCGCAGCCTTCGCTCGCTAGGTCAAGGGTGGTGCCGACTCCGCCACCCGTGGTGCTGCCCGCGCCCCCCCCCGACCCGCTCGCCGTTCGCCCCGTCCCGGGCCCTGCGTTGCCGCTGGTGCCCCCGACCCCCGAAGCCTCGGCCTTGGTCAATACGGTGCCTTTGTGGGTGATCTCTTCCTCCACCCTGCCGATCTTCACGGTCGTCCTTGACGTGCCACGCGGTTCAGACCTGGATGCGGCAGGCCACGAGGGTGTTGCCGCCCTGGCGATGGAAGCGATGCGCCACGGTGCCGGCGCGTGGTCCGGCCCGGCGTTTGCAGCGGAAGTCGAACGCCGAGGTCTGCAGATTGAAGGGTCAGCGGGTCCCGATGGCAGTCGGCTCATCTTGAGCGGGCCGAGCGATCAGTTGGCGGTTGGCCTCGACTTGCTCGCCGACCTGGTGATGCGCCCGAACCTGGAATCCGGGGAGATCAAGAAGTCACGCGACCTGCTTCTCGCCGGGCTCGAACAGTCGTTCGCCGAGCCGGCCTATGTCGCGGAACGCACGGCGAACGCGCTGTACTGGGGCGCGGATCACCCGTACGGTCGACCGGCCGATGGGACCGCCTCCGGGCTGGCGAAGGCGACCGATCGCGAAGTTCGCCAATGGCACAAGGCGGCCTGGCACGCGGGGGGCGCCACGTTCACGGCCGCAGGCGATGTCACGACCGCATCGCTGGCCCCGCTCCTCAACGCACGATTCGGCCGTTGGCGCGCCGGCAAGCTGAAGCCGGTGCTGGTGCCGGAGGCTCCGGTCCATGCGGCGGAACCGCTGTACCTCGTGGATGCGCCGGACAGCGCGCAGACCGGCTTCTACGTCGCATTCCCAGGCCTCAAGCTCGGCGCGGAGGCGGCGGTGCCCACCCAGATCGGCACGATCGCGCTCGGCGGCACCTTCACCTCCCGGCTCAACGCGCTGCTGCGTGAAAAGCGAGGCTACACCTACGGGGTGCGAGCGGGCCTGAGCTCGGCGCGAGCGGGCGGCACCCTCGTCGTGCGCACCCGCATCCGAACGGATGTGACCGCGCCCGCCTTGGTCGATCTGCTTGGAGAACTCGATGGCATCCGCAAGGGCATCACCGCCGAGGAGCTCGGCAAGGCGCAGGGCGCCGCCCGTCAGGATGTGGTGGAAGCACTGGAAACCCAGGCCGGGACCGCGGCCTTGTTCGCCAGCTACCTGACTCTGGGGCGGCCCGCCGCTTCCGTGGCGACGGAACTGACCGCCCTGGCGGCCGCCACGGTGGATTCTGTTTCCCCCGCGATGGCTGCATGGAACCAGGACCAGGCGGTGTTCGTGCTCGTCGGAGATCGCAAGCTCATCGAGCCCGCGCTGCTCCAAGCCGGTTTCGCCAACCTGAAAGTCGTAACGCCGCTACAGTAGCCAGCTCAACATGACCGCAGCCTGAACCGGTTCGCGGTTCGCGGCCTGCGGGATCACGCGGGACTTGGGGCCATCGAGCACGCTGTCGGTCACGATCACGTTCCGCCGGACCGGCAGGCAGTGGAGGAAGGCGGTGGCGCTGCGCATCGCGTGATCCCCCACCGTCCAGTTTCCGTTCTTGGCAGCCAAGTCCACATGATTTTCGCGATCGTTGGCGGCCCAACCCTTGGCATACACGGCGAGCGCCCCCGAGGTGGCGCTGTCCTGGTCTCGGGTCAGGGTCAGGGTGGCACCCGTGTCGGCCGCGAAGCCGTGAACGCGCTCCATCTCTTCGGCGTCGAGGTCGAAGCCTTCCGGGCAGGCGACATGGAGGTCGGCCCCGCCGAGGATCGCCGCTCGTACGACCGATAGCGGCACCGCCTGGGGAAGGGGCCTCGGGTGCGGCGCCCAGGTGAGCGCGATCTTCTTCCGGTGGAAGTTGCCGCCGCCGAGGTCGGCGAGCGTCAGCATGTCGGCGAGCCCTTGGCAGGGGTGGGCGAGCGCCGACTCCAGATTGATTAGCGGTGCACCTGCATATTTGGCGAAGGCGTTGATCACGGTTTCATCCCGGTGGTGGGCGCGGGGGAAGGCACGGACCGCGAGGATGTCGGCGTAGGAAGAGAGCACCGGCGCAGCTTCCTTCACATGTTCTGCGGTGTTGCCGTTCATGATTACGCCATCCTCGAACTCCATCTTCCAGGTGCCTTCGCCGCCCTGAAGGTACACGAAGTGGGCACCGCAGCGGCCGGTGGCGACCTCCATCGAGGTGTGCGTGCGCAGCGAGGGGTCGAAGAACAGGCCCGCAACGGCGCGACCGAGGAGGGGGCGCATCCGGCCGATCTCGATTCGGTTGGCCCGGTAGATACGCGCAACGTCGAGCAGCGCGAGTGTGCCTTCTACGCCGGGTTCCAGCCCGTCCAACAGGCGGGTGCCCCGCCAGTGGCGGCGAACGCGGGAGACAGCTTCGAAGAGGCGGGTTTCAAGAGAAGGGGTCATTCAAGGCTCCGAAGGGCCGAAGCGAGCTCGTCGATCGCCTCAAAGGGTAGGTTTAAGGGGGGCATGAGTCGCATCACGGTCGGGTCGTCGCTGCCGCCGATGAGGATGCCGCGATCGCGGAGCGCGGCGACGCGCGGCTTCACGGCGTCGGGGAAGACCAACCCGAGGAGGGCGCCGTGGCCACGCACCTCACCCGGGAACGCAAGCCGGACGCGGCGCTCGATCTCGCGAGCGCGGGCCACGAGCCCTTCTTCCTTGATCACATGGTGGGTGGCGAGAATGGCGGCAGAGGCGAGCGGCCCTGCACCGAAGGTCGTACCCTGATCGCCGGCTTTCACGGCCGCCGCGAGCTCGTTGTCTACCAGGGTCACGCCCACGGGGAACCCGCCGGCCGCGCTCTTTGCTCCGGTGATGATGTCGGCGCGCACGTCCCAGAAGTCGGCCGCGAAGGGGGTGCCAAGCCGGCCCCATGCGGTCTGGACTTCGTCCAGGATCAGCAGCGCGCCTACGCGATCGCATTCCGCTCGCAGGCCGTGCAGGAACTCCCGGCTGGCGGTGCGCATCCCGGCCAGGGATTGCACGGGTTCGAGGAGGATGGCCGCCACACTGTCGTCGAGTCGGGGGACTTCTCCCCACGGGACAAAGCGCGTGTGACCGTACTCCGGCAGCGCGTAGCGTCGGTACTTCTCCGCGTGGGTGACCGCGAGCGCGCCCAGCGTGCGCCCGTGAAAACCACCCTCAAAGGCAACGATCTCCGTCTTCCCCGTGTGGTGGCGCGCCAGCTTCAACGCGGCCTCGTTGGCCTCCGCGCCCGAGTTGCTCAGGAAAACCCGGCTCAGGTTCTTCGGGGCGAACTCGACGATGGCCCGGCAGGCCGCGGTGCGCACGGGGCAGTACACGACGTTGCTGTAGAAAACCAGCCTATCCGCCTGTTCTGCAACGATTCGCCGCCATGTGGGATGGCA
>CAMBIK010000081.1 GCA_945867435.1 Klebsiella pneumoniae | reverse complement strand
CCTCTTCGTTCTGCACTACGACGGCGTGGATGCCGGCTTCGAGTGGATGGTCCAGGGCACGGATCACCTTGGCAGGCAGGTTCATGTGTAGTTTGCCTCGGATGCCGACCCAGCCGAAGTCGCCTCGCTGATCGAAGGGATTGGGCTTTCCAGCGAAGCGGATGCCGACGACCCCACGTTCGCTTGGCTGTCCTGGACCGACACCAAGAACATCGCATCCGTGCTGCATGACCTCTCCGCCACGCCGCTGCTCGCCTGGGGAGAGCCGACGTGGGTTCAGAAGCCGGCCTGGTGGTGAGGCGTTAGCAGGAGGCGGTCGGGAGCGTCTATGCGGATTGGGGTCATCGGCGGCAGTGGTGTCTACGCGATGGAAGGGCTGGAAGGCGTCAGCGAGGTGCGGGTCAGCACCCCCTACGGCGACCCTTCCGATGCCTTCATTCTGGGCACGCTGGACGGGCAGGAGCTGGTTTTCCTGCCGCGTCACGGCCGGGGCCATCGCTTCAATCCCACCGAGGTCAACTATCGAGCCAACATCTTCGCGATGAAGTTGCTTGGTGTTGAATGGGTCATCTCGGTCAGCGCGGTGGGCTCCCTGAAGGCTGAGATCGTGCCCGGGCACATCGTCGTCGTTGACCAGTTCATCGACCGCACCGTGGCCCGGAAGAGCACCTTCTTCGAGAACGGTCTGGTGGCCCATGTGGCCTTCGGCGACCCGGTCTGCCCCACGCTGCGCGGCATGCTGCTTGAAGCGGCGCGAGAGGCCGGGGCTACGACCCACGACGGCGGGACCTATGTGTGCATGGAAGGTCCGGCCTTCTCCTCAAAGGCCGAGTCGAACTTGCATCGAAGCTGGGGCGCGAGCGTTATCGGCATGACCAACATGCCCGAAGCCAAGCTGGCGAGAGAGGCGGAGCTTTCCTACGCAACCCTCGCGATGGCCACGGATTACGACTGCTGGCACCCGGACCACGACCACGTCACCGTGGATCAGGTGGTAGCCGTGCTTTTGCAGAATGCCTCGCTCGCCCGCAGGGTGGTGGCGGCCGCCGTGCCCAAGATCGTCGCCTTCGGTAAGCCCGCGCCGCAGTCGAATGCGCTGGCTGCGGCTATCCTCACGCAACCTTCCGCCGTCACCGCGGAAACGAAGCGTCTACTCGCCCCGCTTATTGGTAAGTACATGCCGGTGTAGAGTCCGTGCGTCGAGGTTATGTGATCCACATGCGTACTTCCCTCGTTCTTGCGATGCTGATGGTGTCGGGCGGGTGTGTGTCGGCCAAGCACGCCGATCAGGCGCACGCAAAGACGACTCTCGGTATCGCCTATTTGCAGGAAAAGAACCCCGAGGGGGCCGTGGCCATTCTCCGCGAAGCGGTGGATCTCGATCCGCGAAATTGGCGGGCTCGCAGCGCGCTTGGAATGGCCTACATCACCAAGGGGCATTCGGCGGCTGCAGAGGAAGCCTTCTTGGGTGCTCTCAAGATCAACCCGACCGAGGGCGAATTGCTGGTCACCTACGGTGCCTTCCTGGTTGGGGTGGGGCGACCCCTCGAGGGCATTGTCGTGCTTGAACGTGCGATGGACGACCTTGATTATCGCAACCCATCGATGGTCCTCTCCAACCTGTCTCGCGCTCACCTCGACGCAGGGCAGCCCGAGGCGGCCGCCGCGCGGGCGCAAGAGGCCCTTCGGCGCTCCCCCAACATGTGCCCGGCACGGTTCCATTTGGGCCTCGCCGACGAGGCGCTCGGACGAACGGAGGCCGCGCTGAAGGAATACGACAGCCTGATCGAAGAATGTCCAAACGATTCGCTAGGTGGGTGGCTGCGAACGGGCTGCATTCTCGCGGGTCTCGGGGATCAATCGGGGGCCGAGGCTGCGTTGCGGCATGTCACGGAAGGCGCCATCGATTCCCCGATGGGTGATGAGGCTCGCGCCTGCCTGCAGAAGGCGGGGAGCTGAGGTGTCGGAGCTGCGGGACGCGCGCGAACGTGCCGGGCTCACGCTGGAGCAGATGTACGAGCGCACGCGCATCCAGGTGAAGTACCTTGATGCCCTGGAAAGGGGCGATTTTGCTGCCCTTCCCGCCGGACCGTATCGCTCCGGCTTCACCTCGAAATACCGGGCGGCTTTGGGGCTGGTGCCCGGCGATGCCTCGTCCCCCCCCCAGCCTGTCCGGAGGTTGCCGGCCGAAGGCAAGGTGCGGCCCCCGATGGAAGATCCCGAGCAGGTCGGCGAAGCCCACCGCGTGGAAGAACCCACGCTCACCGCTCCAAAGGTTCGCATCCGCCGTGCCGGGCGCATGGCCGCGGTCGGCACTGGGGTCGCCGTAGTGGCGTTGGTGGTCCTCTGGTTTTTGGTCGGCCCGCGCCAAGCGCCCACCGAAGGTGTGGACATTCCGCCTGATCAAGTGCTGTTGGTAACCTCGGCCAGCGGCGTACACGTCAGGGTCGAAGCCGACGGTCGAGAGCTCTACGACCGCGACATGCCGCCTGGGCGGCAGATGAAGTTCGCGGCCCACGACCGCCTCTCGGTCGAGCTGGATGCCTTGGATGGCGTCACGTTGGTCTACAACGGCCACTCGTTCAAGCCGCTCGGCGCGCAGTCCCGGTCTCGACGGTTGGTTTTTGTCGATGATCATGGAGGGTAGCCAATGGCCGATACCCTGCTCCTACAACGGGTTGATGCCATCCGTCGGCTGGCCCGGCGCGGCCACGCTGCTCCTCTCGCAAAGGTGGTCGCGAAGGCGCGTGCGGAAGACATTGCAGCCGTAATCGGGCACCTCACGGCGCCCGAGCAGCGTCTGGTATTTGCGCAGGTCAAACCCGACTCCGTTGCGGCCGATGTGATCGCCCGCGTACACGGGGAAGATCTCCTGCACCTCGTCACCGACTTGCCAGCGGAACGCATCGCGATTCTGATTGGCTACCTCCCGGGCGACGACCAGACCGACGTTCTCGAGCGCCTTCCGCAGGAGCTGCGCGATGGTGTGCTTGCTCGGATGCAGCGGGACGAGCGCGAGGAGGTGGAAGAGCTGCTCGGCTACGCGAACGACACGGCCGGCGGCATCATGTCCCCTTCCGCGTTCACGCTGCAGGAACATCTTACCTGTCGCGATGCCATCGCAGCCGTTCAGGTGGCAAGCGACCAGGAGCTCATCTACTACGCGTACGTCGAAAATGAGGAAGGGCAGCTTGTCGGCGTCACTTCGCTTCGAAACCTGCTCACCCATCCGCCCTCGACTCGCATCTCCGACATCATGTCGAGCGATGTGATCTGCGTGCGGACCGAGACCGACCAGGAAGAGGTGGCGCGCATTGCGGGCCGCTACGACCTGCTCGCCGTGCCGGTCGTAGACGACCAACGGCATCTCGTGGGCATCGTGACCGTAGATGACGTGATCGACGTTATTCGTGAGGAAGCCGCTGAAGATATGTTGTTGATGGCCGGCGTGCGCGAACCCGATGAGGAGGCGGGTGGCAGCCGACTGCTCACGCCGCTTCGTCGATTGCCGTGGCTGATGGTCACCCTGCTTGGCGGTCTCGGCATCTCCGAACTCATCCAGCACTTCGAGCCTCTGCTCAAGACCGATCTCGTGCTTGCTGGCTTCATTCCAATCGTGATGGGCATGGAAGGCAACGTGGGTATCCAAGCCGCCACGGTGACCGTTCGCGGCATCGCCACCGGGCGAATCGACTCCGTGGTTAGCCGGATGGTGGCCCAGGAAGTGTTTAACGGGGTGGTTTTGGGCGTGGTTTTCGCCGCGATCATCGGGGGCTACAGCTACCTGAGGTTCCAGCAGGTGTGGGTGTCATTGAGCGTCGCGATCGCCGTCGTGACCGGAATGACGAGCGCCGCGGTCGTGGGCACGCTCGTGCCGCTGACCCTGCGGCGTGTCGGTGTGGACCCCGCCATCGCGACCGGTCCGTTTGTCACCACGTTGATGGATGGTTTGGGGCTGACCATCTACCTCACGACTGCTGTGGTGCTGCTGGGCTCCTCGGGTGCGTGACCCGGGTCGGGAGCGGCTCGTCATCGTGCTCTCCGTTGCGCCCTACGCGGAAGACGACCGGATTCTAAAGCTTTTGAGCCCCGAGGATGGCCGGATCGCGGCGTTTCAGCGGGCGGGCCGCCGGAAGCCCCTTGGCTTGGATGTCGGGTCGCGCGCGCGAGTGACCCTTCGCCGCCGCACCGGGGGGCTGGACACCCTGGTGGCGGCAGAAGTCGACGATCCGAGACTTCATCTCCGACGTAGCTATAGCAGGTTGGTGCTGGCACAGTACGGTTGTGAACTGGTGGGATCCTTTGCGCACGAGGGTGCCTCCGAGCCGAAGTTGTTCGGGCTGCTCGAAACCCTGCTGCTCCTGCTCGACGCCCTGGATGACGACCCTGGCCCGGCTCTTCTCGCCGCGCTGGAGTTGAAGGTGCTCACCTTCGCCGGGGTCGGCCCTTCGCTCGACAGGTGCGGGCTATGCGGAGGAAGCGTGGAGGCCGAAATGGCGTTCGATCCTGGAGGGGGCGGCGCGAGACACCGCCGCTGCGGGGAGGGGATCGGCGTGAGCGGCGAAGCGTTGGCCGAGCTTGAGGAGCTTCGTCGAACCCCGCTGCGGGAGCTCGTGGACCGACCGATTCCTGCGGGTCACGAGGCCTGGGTCGCGGATCTCGTCCGGCATCAACTGGGAAGGGAGCTGGGTTCCAGGGCGCTCGTGGCAGGGTTATACTGAGCCGACGATGTGGTTGATTTTCGCGATCTCCTGTGTCACCGTTGCCGAAGAGGATGGGCTCGTGGCCTGGTCGGGCTGGGTGTACTCCGACCCCGAGACCAGCGATGACACCCGCTTGGTCGAAGGCACCGTTTCGGTCCGCAGCGAGCCGTTCGCGGCCGGCGAGCAGTACGCTGCCGAGCAGCCCTACGACGACTACCTTGGTTACTGGGAGGTGCGCGTGCCTCCCGGACTTCCGGTGAATGTCGTCGTTCAACCCATCGAAGGCCGGCGTACTCTGTGGGCTGGCGACACCCCTGCCTCCACCGGAAACTGGTTTGCAGGCGCGCTGTTCTCGGCGGATGATGCGTGGTTGGATGGCGTTCTGGAGCTCCTGACCGACGAAGGCGATGATTGGCTGGCGCGGCTCGATTCCGGGCTGGTGTTGGTGCTTGGCGCGCCCGGCAACGCTTCCATCGGCTGTGAAGACCTGCTCGTCACAGCTGAAGGTGGCATTCCCTCGATTCCGGCGTGCTGGGCCCTCAATGAGGACCTGGAACCGGTGCGCGTCGAAGCGGGGCCGGTCGAATGGTTCCTCGCCCTGGTGCCGCCGGGCGAGGTGTCGGTAGGCATCGGCACGTCGGTGGAACGTTACGGGGCAGAGGCGGGAGATGTGGTAATGCCCTGGTACCTGACTGGTGGAGAGGAGTGATGCTCGGTTTCTTGCTAGGCTGTGACATCGAATCCACCACCGTCGTGTTTAGCGGCGAGGTGCAAGACGCCCCGGGGAATGCGGGAAAGCCGGTCGAAGGCGCGACCGTATTTTCACAGAATCGCGAAGGCGATCGGGTGGGGGAGGGGCTCACGGATGGCGTTGGCGCCTTCGCTGTCGACGTTCCGGCGGGCGTGTCCTTCTTCTTGACGGTCGAAGAGGATGCCTATGTGCCGACCGGGTTCTCGGGCGTGGCGGGGCTCGAAGACTTCGAATCCGAGGCGGGGCTCCCGTGGCTCGCGACCCCCGAGTGGTTGGCCGAGCAGACCGCAGCGCATGCCGCGTGCCCCACAGTAGGCGATGTCGGCACCATGGTCACCGGGCAGGCCCTGATGTTCATGCCTACCGTGGCCGATTCCGGGTCGTGGCCCGCGTTGGCCGAGGTTGAAGTAGAGGTGCTCGGCAGTGATGGGACCACCTACGCGGCTTGCTACCTGGACGACGAAGGCGTGTCGCTGGCCGAGGCAACCGGTACGGGGGCTACCGGTGAATTCGCGGTGTTCGGGGTGCCGCCGGGGGGGATCAACGTCACGCTGACTGTCCTGCGCTCCAGCGGCGACGCGGGCACGGATGTGTTTGAGTATGTGGCGCCCACTGAAGGCGTGATCCCGATTTTCCCCGCGGCCTTGGAGATTTAGCCCTTGGCCCGCTCATGGTGATCCCCCCGGCCATCGGTCCGAGCGACGACCTCCACGCATGGCTGCTTCGGGGCTTCGTGGAAGCCGGCCTGCCCGACCTCACGTTGGGGGGCTTCGCTCCCGAGGGCGGGGCATTCAGCGCCGCAAGCCTACGAGAAAACGGCGGAATCGACGGCTTGTGCCTAAGCTTCATCGGTTGGGAAGGCGGGGAGGATTGGGTGTACCGCGCCGTGGTGCTGGGCGGCGCGGCGCATGTGACCTGTCGCGATACCTTGTTTTCCCACCGCTACGCTGGCTTGCGGGCGCAAGAACTGGGTCCTCGCATCCTGGCCGATGTTCGCGCCCACAACGATGCCTTCGCTGCTTGGCTTGGGCAGGGGGGGCAGCCCACGCTGGGCGAGCAGCGTGCCATCGTGGACATCAGGGGCGAACCCGCATCCCGCGCTTTGCTCGATTTTGTGGAGCGCCGCTATAGAAGCGGGGAAACCCTCGAGGCGGGCCCTTCCGCAGGGTGGTGGATCGCCCAGGCCACGCGCTCGGCGCTGGGCGCAGGCATTGGCATGGGCCGGGGGGTCGATCCTACCTACCGACTCGGGGCGGCCACGCCGCTTCATGATCTGCCTGAGTACCGCGAGTACGCCGATTCGGTACGTTCCCTGGGCACTTGGATCATGGGGCTCGGGTTTGCCGCGGTCGTCGTCGCCGCTGTCGCGCTCACCCTGGCCGGCTACAACGTGATGCAGCAACGCGCCGATGTCGTGCTCACAAGAGGCATGTCCAGCGCGACCGACCTGCTCGAAGCCAACGCCTACCCGCTGCTCGCGTTCCTGACCTCCGGCATCTTCTCGGCGTGCTGGCTCCTGGCCGGATCGAGGATGCGGGCGTTGCGGAGCCTGTCCCTGGTCAAAGGATTGCTGGTCGTCAGCATGATACCCTGCGCGGGAGCCTGGTGCCTTGTGGGCCTGCCAGTCGGCGGATGGGCGTTTTACCGGCTGCTCGACAAGAAGGCGGCGGCGGTGTTCGGTCGAGGCTGACTGGACGGGTTAGCAGCGCCGCCCGCCCGAGCGAACCGTGAGCGAGAGACTCAGCTTTCAGGACCTCATCCTTCGGCTTCAGGCCTACTGGGCCGCCCAGGGCTGCGCCATCCTGCAACCCTACGACCAGCCGATGGGTGCGGGCACGTTTCACCCCGCTACCTTCCTGCGGTCGCTCGATCCCGGCGCTTGGCGCTGTGCGTACGTTCAGCCTTCGCGCAGGCCGACCGATGGCCGCTACGGGGAAAATCCCAATCGGCTGGGTCACTATTACCAGTTTCAAGTACTGATCAAGCCCAACCCGCCGACCATGCAGGAGCTGTATCGAGGCAGCCTGGAAGCGCTCGGGCTCGACCTTTCCCAACACGACCTGCGCTTCGTGGAAGACGACTGGGAGTCGCCTACGCTCGGCGCCTGGGGATTGGGCTGGGAAGTGTGGCTGGATGGAATGGAGGTCACCCAGTTCACCTACTTCCAACAGGTCGGCGGGATCGAACTGGAGGATACCCCTGCGGAGCTCACATACGGGCTTGAGCGCCTCGCGATGTACTTGCAGGGCGTGGACAACGTGTACGACCTCGTTTGGGTCGATGGCCCGGTGCGAATCACCTACGGGGATGTCTACGCCCGCAACGAGCTGGAACAGGCGAAGGACAACTTCGAGTGCAGCGATGCGTCGCTGCTGATTCCGGCGTTCGACGTGTGGGAGGTAGAGGCCAAACGGCTGGTGGTAGCTCGGCTTCCATTGCCAGCGTACGAATGCGTCATGGGCGCTTCCCACACCTTCAACATGCTGCAGGCCCGCGGTGCGATCAGCGTGGCGGAACGGGCCGGCTACATCCGCCGGGTGCGAGATCTCGCCTGCGCCTGCGCGAACCTGTACCGCGAAACATCACGAATGACGCTTGCGGAACGCCGGCAAGAGCTGGGGAGGTAGCGTGGCGGAGCTGTTCATCGAAGTCGGCACCGAGGAGCTTCCAGCCCGATTCGTGGCGCCCGCCATGGAGGGGTTCGCAGTCGCGATGACCACGCTGCTCGGGGCTTTGGCCCCGAACCCGCCGCGAACATGGGGAACGCCGCGGCGCTTCGCCGTTTGCTTCGAGGGTGTCCTGTCCGAAACGCCGAGGGAAGAAAAGCTGGTCACCGGTCCCGCCGTGGCTGTCGCCTTTCGCGATGGTGCGCCGACCCCGGCGGCTACGGCCTTCGCGGCAAAGTTTGGCGTGTCGGTCGAGGCGCTGGAACGCGTGGCCGGCCCAAAGGGAGAGGTGATCGCCGCCCGGCGGATTGAGGGCGGCCAGCAGCTTGGGGATCTCGTGTCGGCCGGACTCGAAGCGGCCATTCTGGGCATTCCCTTCAAGAAGACCATGCGTTGGGGCTCGCGCCGTGAGCAGTTCCCCCGCCCCATCCGGTACGTGTGCGCGGTGGTAGATGGAAAGCGCGTCTCATCCACGGTGTGCGGCGCCGAGACCGTGAACACCAGCGTGGGCCACTGGCTTGCCAACCCGGCCCCCTTCCTCGTGACCGGCGCCGACACCTGGCTCGCAGAGCTGGCCGCCCGCTTCGTGGATGCCTCCGTGGCGTCCCGTCGTGAGCGCATCGTGGCACAGCTGGTCGAGGTTGCCCGCGTTGAGCATGCCGAGCTGCGTAACGATGAAAAGCTGGTCGACGAAGTGGCGAACCTGGTCGAATGGCCGACCCCGATCGTGGGCGAGTTCTCGGCGGCGCTTCTGGAGCTTCCCGAACGGCTCCTCGTTGAGAGCATGAAGGTGAACCAGCGTTATTTTCCGCTGTACCGCGACGGGCGCTTGATCAACCGCTTCGTGGTGATCAGCAACAACCCGCACGGCAACGCGCCGCTGATCGCTCAGGGCAACGCCCGCGTGCTGGCAGCCCGATTCCACGATGCCAAGTTCTTCTTTTCAGAGGATGCCAAGCGACCGCTCGCGGAGCACGGCCGCAGGTTGGGCGGCATGGTCTGGCTGCGCGAAGTCAAGGGTCCTGCGGGCAAGCCCATCACGATGACCGAACGACAGGCGATGGTGGCGATCGCGGGGGAAAGGCTGGCGGGCTTGTGTGGGGCCGACCCCAGTCAGGTCCTTGCGGCTGGCTTGTTGTGCAAGTCCGACCTGCCGACCTTGATGGTCGGCGAATTCCCTGAGCTGCAGGGCCATGTGGGCCGCAAGCTGCTGGAAACGGTCGAAGGCGTGGCGGCCGACATCGCGCTCGCGGTCGAAGAGCACTACCATCCTCGCTTCGCGGGCGATCACCTGCCCACGAGCCCCGCCGGCCGCGCGCTGGCGCTGGCGGAGAGGTTCACGCTCCTCGACGCAGCCTTTGCGGCCGGCTTGCAGCCCAAGGGGGGGGCGGATCATCTGGGCCTTCGTCGGGCTGCCAACGGGGTGTGGGCGATCGCGATCGGGGGGGGCGTGGTACCCGCGAGCGTGCCCGACCTCTTTGCGGCGGCGGGCTGCGCGGGGGGCCCGGCGGTGTGTGACTTCGTGGTGGCTCGACTCCGTGCGGCGTTGATGGAGGAGGGGATTCCCACCGATGTGGTCGAGGCGGTCTTTTCGGCGGGGGGAGACACCCTGGTGGATCTCGCGGCCCGCTCGCGCGCGTTCGGAGCGCTGGCGGCGGATGGGCGCATGGCCGCGATCCGCGCGACGTTCCGGCGCGTCGCGGGTCTGGTCAAGCAGAATCCAGGTGGCGACGTTGCCCTCGGGGAACTCGATGGCGCCGCGCTCGCAGAGGCAGGCCGGTCGCTGCGGGATGCCGTTGCGGCCATCCCAGAAACCCGTGATGCCGAAGGCCAGTTGGCCTCGCTTGTCGCGCTCCGCCCCAAGGTCGATGCCTACTTCGAGAGCGTCATGGTGATGGACGACGACCTCGCGCTGCGCGCCTCCCGGCTCGGCCTGTTGCGTGCCATCGTGGCAAGGTTCTCGAGTCTTGCCGATTTTTCGCGGTTGTCTTCGGGCTGATCCGGAACGTTCCGTTGATTGGGTCGCAGCGCAAGGCGCGGCTTCCAGGCTTCGGGATTCTCTTGCGTTCGGATGGTGCCACGCCGCGAATGGTCGGAACAGAAGGCGTGGGTGCGGGGTCCTGCCGGCGGAGGCCGGGCCTCCGCTCGCTGCGCTCGGGAGCCGCCGCTGGTGAAGTCACCCGGCCCGTCACCGCCCGGTCTACCGCCCGATGCAGGGCGAGACAGCCAAAGAACGCAAGAGAAGTCCCGAGGGGCTTGCTGCTGCGGCTCAGGTCCGTGCCTGCCACGAGGTGGAGCGAGGGCGCTGACCGCTCAGCCCCGTGCAGACACCAGAGCCAAGGCGGCCACCACGGCCATCTCGACACGTAAGACCCGCGGGCCGAGGTGGCACAGGGTGGACCCGTTCGAGCGCAGTTGGTCCCGGTCGCGTGGACCCCAACCGCGCTCCGGACCTATCGCCAGCAGGATCGGTCCCTTTGGTGCGGAGCCTGTCGAGAGGTGCCGCACGCCCTCGTAGTTGTCGAGCGCGAGGCGCTCGCCTGCCGCGCCGCCTTCAAGGGCCTGGCCAAGCGACTGATGCCACGTCACGATGGGCAGACGCGTGTCGAAGGCCTGCGCCGCGCCAAGCAGGAGGTGGCGGCGCCATTCGCCATCTCGCCAGAGGCTGCTGGTCGCGTAGCTGTCGTTCGTGCGCTCGGTGGTCACGAAGTGCAGGGCTTCTACGCCCATCGTGGTCGCATCTCGGAGGATGTCTTTCGCGGTGGCGGGCCGGGGGAGGCCGATGATGAGGGTGACCGGGGGGAGGGGAGGCGGCTCCTGGGTTGGTCGGAACGTGAAGCGCAGACCTTCCCCGTCGAGGCGGGTAACGGTGGCCACACCGATCGCCCCGTTCACGACGCCCGCATCGAAGTAATCTCCGTCTACCCTACGTAAAACGTCGCGGACGTGCGCGGCCCGGCTGTCGGAGCGCGGAAGTGGCTCACCGATCTCGTCGGGCTCGAACAAGACGAGGTTCACAGGCACGGCCGTATGCTATTTTCCGCAGATGGCCCATGAAGATCTCCGTCGCCGCCTGCTGCTCGCCATCGGTGCCATCGCGCTGCCCATCGGGGCCCAGGCGCTCGACAGCGCCCACGATAGTGCCGACGAGGAGGATGGCGGACGCCGGTACACCCAGTGCGTAAAGGGCGTGTTCCTGTTCGAGTGTCCCGACTCCGCCGACATGGAGCAATTGACCGAAGGGTACTGCCCACCGCGACCCGAGCCCGGCCCCGGGGCGCTGATCAATGGCGAGTGTTGCTACGAAGTCGTTCAGTTCGACTGTCCCCCGGGCTGCGGGTGCGCCCATGGTCGGCCCCTGCTGCGTGAAGCGGGCCCCGTGCTCGCGGGTTTTGCGCGGACAAGGTGGATTGATGCCTCACTGCCTCTGCCCGACCTCGCCGGTCTGAGCCCCGCCGAGCGCAGTCGCCTCGCCCGCTTCTGGGCCAGCGTGGGCGCGCACGAACATAGCTCCATCGCCGCGTTTCACCGGGTTGCCTTGGAACTGCTCGCCCACGGCGCGCCGGAACCGCTCCTCGCGGCCGGCCAGCGAGCCGCATTGGACGAGGCTCGGCACGCCCGGCACGCTTTCACGCTGGCCAGCGCCTTCGCCGGTGCCACCATCGGCCCGGCGGCGCTCCCGCTCGGCACCTCGATGGACCTCGCGCCTACCCTGGAAGCCCTAGCCGTTCGCACCGTGCGAGAAGGCTGCATCGAGGAGACGATGTCGCTGCTCGCGGCCCAGCGGATGCTGGCGGGCACGCGCGACCCTGCGGTGCGCCGGGTGCTGGTCGCCCTCGTTCGCGACGAGCGCCGCCATGTGGATCTGGCGTGGAAGACCGTGCGCTGGGCGGTAGATGTCGGCGGTGCGCCCGTCCGGGACAGCGTTGCCATCGCATTCGCAGAGGCGCGGGCCCCGGTCCCGACCGACCCCGAGCCGCTCTCCGCGCGGCTATCGGGGTGGGGGGCCGTCTCGGACCAGCACCTGTGTGAGGCCGCTGCGGCCGGGTTGCGCGAGGCGATCCGACCCGTGGCCCGTCAACTCGTGTCCTGACGACGACATTGGCCTGCATCCCGCGTTAGGCACCCTCGCCCCGACACCATGAGGTCCGGATCGATGCAGTGGGTCTACTCCTTCGGGAATGGTGTCGCCGATGGCGACGGGTCGATGAAGCGTACGCTGGGCGGGAAGGGCGCGGGACTCGCGGAGATGACCCGGATCGGGCTTCCGGTTCCTCCCGGTTTCACGCTCACTACGGAAGTCTGCAACCACTGGTTCAAGAACCGCGAGGCCTACCCCGCGGGGCTGTGGGAACAGGTCGCGACCGCGTTGGCAACGGTGGAATCCCGCATGGGGCGCCGCTTCGGAGATGCCGCCGATCCTCTGCTGTTCTCGGTGCGCTCAGGTGCCCCCCAGTCGATGCCTGGGATGATGGATACCGTCCTCAACCTTGGCCTGAACGACGAAACGGTGGAAGGACTGGCCGCCAAGTCCGGCAACCCCACATTCGCGTGGGATAGCTACCGTCGCTTCATTACGATGTTTGGCGATGTGGTCCTCGGCATCCACTACACCCGCTTTCACAAGGTCGTGGAAGAACACGCCCAGGGCAAAGAGCCGCGGGACATGTCCGTGGCCGAGCTGCGGTCGCTGGTGGCGAAGCTGAAAGAAGTGGTGGCCGAGCAAAACGGTCGCTTCCCCACCGACCCTCAGGAACAGCTGAAGCTCTCGGTGGAAGCGGTTTTCCGCAGCTTCAACAGTCAGCGGGCCCGCTACTACCGCAAGACGCATGGGATCGACGACGATGTCGGCACCGCCGTGAACATCCAGACCATGGTGTTTGGCAACATGGGTGGGCGCTCAGCGACCGGCGTGGCCTTCACGCGAAACCCCAAGTCTGGCCACCGGATGTTCTTCGGCGAATGGCTCCCGAACGCCCAGGGCGAGGATGTCGTCGCGGGAACCCATACGCCAAACCCCATCAATCGCGATGCGGGCATGCAGGAAGGCATGACTCTGGCCGAGTTCTTGCCCGAGGCGTACGCCGACCTGTACGCGGCGCAGGCCAAGCTTGAACTTCACTACCGCGACATGCAGGACATCGAGTTCACCATCGAAGAAGGCCGCCTCTTCATGTTGCAGACTCGGAACGGGAAGCGCACTCCGGCGGCGGGCGTGCAGATCGTGGTCGATCTGGTGGAAGAAGGGCTGATCACGGAAGAAGAAGCGCTCCTTCGCCTGAAGGCCGCGGATCTGGAGATGGTGCTTCGCCCCGTGCTCGATCCCAGCGCCAAAAAGAAGTGCATCGCCAAGGGACTTGATGCCTCTCCGGGTGCGGCCAGCGGCAAGGTGGTGTTCCATAGCGAAGAAGCGCAGGAGCTCGCCGAAAAGGGTGAAAGCTGTGTGCTTGTACGCTTGGAAACGAGCCCCGAAGACATCCAGGGAATGACCGTTTCCAAGGGCATCCTCACCGCCCGCGGCGGGCAGACCTCGCACGCGGCCGTGGTGGCGCGAGGGATGGGCAAGCCCTGCGTGGTCGGCTGCACGGAGATCCTGGTCGACTACGGTCGGCAGCTCTTCTACGCGGGCGATACCGTCATCAAGCGGGGGGACTGGATCACGATCGATGGCGGCACGGGAGAGGTTTTTGAGGGCGAAATCCCCACGTTGGCGCCCCCGACCGATTCCGGCGCAATGGGGAAGATGCTCGCATGGGCCGACAAGCGCGCCCGCCTGAAAGTAAGGGCGAACGCCGATACGGGCCCGGATGCGGCCAAGGCGCGCAAGTTGGGTGCCGTTGGGATCGGCTTGTGTCGCACCGAACACATGTTCTTCGAGCCGACCGCGCTGCGCGCCATGCGCCAGATGATCCTCGCCGAGGATGAACGCAGTCGGCAGCGGGCGCTGGCTCAGGTGCTTCCCATCCAGCGCCAGGACTTCCTCGACATCTTCCGCGCGATGGATGGCTTGCCGGTCACGATTCGGCTCCTCGATCCTCCCTTGCACGAGTTCCTTCCCAGCCGCGAGGAGGAGATCTCCACCGTGGCGAAGGATCTTGGTGCCCGAGTAGAAACGCTCAAGGAACGCTTGAAGCAGCTGCACGAATCTAATCCGATGATGGGCCATCGCGGCTGTCGGATTGGGGTCACGACGCCCGAGGTCTACAACACCCAGGTTCGCGCGATCTTCGAAGCGGCGGTGTTGGCCATGGCCGAAGGCATCGTGGTGATCCCGGAAGTGATGATTCCCCTGGTTTCCATGCCGTCGGAACTTGAGCGGTGCCGCACTCAGGTGGAAGAAGTGGCCGAGGAAGTGTTGGCCGAATCCGGCGTGAATCTCGCCTACCACATCGGCACGATGATCGAACTTCCGCGCGCCTGTGTGCTTGCCGATCAAGTGGCTGCATACGCCGACTTCTTCAGCTTCGGCACCAACGACCTCACGCAGATGACCTACGGCTTCTCGCGCGACGACATGGGCAAGTTCTTCACCGACTACCTCCAGAAGGGGGTGCTCACCACGTCGCCGCTGGCCGTGTTCGATACGGAAGGTGTGGGCGAACTGGTGAAGATGGCGGCTGCCAAGGGGCGGGCCGCGAAGCCCAGGCTGAAGCTGGGCGTGTGCGGTGAACACGGTGGAGATCCCACCGGAGTTGCGTTCTTCCATGCGATCGGGCTCGACTATGTCAGCTGTTCGCCGTTCCGGGTGCCGGTGGCGAGGCTCGCGGCGGCGCATGCCGCGATCGCCGATGCTGCGGGTAAGTGAGGTTTAGTGTCTCTGATCCTCATTATTGTTCTTGGCTGCGTAACGACGGATCCGCTCCCCTTCTACGGGGACTGCGCGGACTACCCCGAAGGCGTTTACGCGCCGGGGCAGATCGGGGTCGGCACCTGTCTCGCGGGTCCCGCGGCGTTGACTCTCCTCGGCGATGGGCACGTTCTGGCCGTGACCAATGCCAATCCCTTCCTCGACTTCACGGGCGGTAGCCTCCTCACCCTCGACCTCGACTTGCTCGACGAAGCGGAGGGGCGCACGATGGTGGATGACCTGGCGCCCAAAGCCGTGTCGCTCCCGTCGTTTTCGGGGTCCACCGCCTATGCGGAACCGTACAACGCCC
>CAMBIK010000080.1 GCA_945867435.1 Klebsiella pneumoniae | reverse complement strand
AGCGGAGTGGATGACAGCTCGGTCGGGGCCGCGATGATCCGGGGAGTGGGGAGCGGAATCAAGTGCTTCAACGCCGACGGCGCCTACGATACCCGGGCGGTCTACGAGGCCCTGGTAGCCATTGGTGGAGCCGAGGTGAAGGTGGTGATCCCGCCGAGGAGAGATGCGACCCCGTCTGGCGACGACGTCCTCCGGCAGCGTGACGCGGCGATCGCCAAATTCGCGGAGGTAGGTCGGCGTCGATGGCGAAAGGAAGCCGCCGCCCACCAGCAGGCGCGCGCGGAGAACGCGATGTTCCGATACAAACGGATCATCGGGGAGGCGCTCGGGGCGAGGAAGATGGCGGCACAGATCACGGAAACCAGAATCGCGGTGAGCGTACTCAATCGGATGACGACGATCGGGAAGCCGAACTCGGTGGCGGTGGTCCCGTGATCCGCACGCGGAGGCCGGATCCGACACGCCGTCGAGCCATGCAACAACGCCGTGGGGCATGCGTTCGATGAGCGCACGAACCGCGACGGGGAACTCGACGGATACGTTGTACGCATCGAGCTTGTGATGGGGAAAGACGAAGGAAGAATCGAACATTTAGCCTCCGTGGCGGGTCGGGGCGACCCCGAAGTGGGGGCGGCCGCCCCCCCGCCTGCGGAAGGGGGCGCACGGAATCCCAACAGTCTGCGAGACCCGCGCCAGCAGGCCCACGGCGAGCGACGATCAACCAGACACGATCACGATCACGACCACGTTCACGGTCACGACGACGAGTGCGTCGGGCCTTCTACGCCCGACAAGCTCCTATCCGCGATATGCGCGAGGACGTGCGCAACGATGCCTTCGAGACCCTGGGCCGGCCTCACTCAGGCTGCATCGTCTACACCTGCGAGCACGCCTCGAACCGCGTCCCGGCTCCGCTGCGCCCCACCCCTTCCGACCGCGCGCTGCTTCGAACTCATTGGGGCTACGACATAGGTGCCGCCTGGCTTACACGACGACTCGCGCACGGCGACGTTGCGGTGCTTTCGCGGGCGAGCCGACTCGTTCTCGACTCGAATCGCGATCCGACTGACCCTACGTTGGCGCTGTCAATGACCCACGACGGCCCGGTGTCCTTCAACCAGGGGCTGCGGGTTTCGGACATCGAGGACCGCATTCGGCGCTTCCATGTTCCGTTACACGACGAAATCAACCGCGTGATGACGGTGGCTCGACCGCGGCTCCTGGTCTCGATTCACACGTTCACGCCGATCTGGCAGGGCATCGCCCGTGAGGTGGAGGCGGGGATCCTGTTCGATTCCCATGACGAGGCGGCGGCCGCGATGATTCGGGTCATGCGCACCGATGGCTGGAAGGTAAAGGCCAACGAACCCTATTCGGGCAAGGCGGGGCTCATCTACAGCGCCGCTCGACACGGGAATGCCGCAGGCGTTCCCTACTTCGAGATCGAGGTGCGGCAGGACCTGGTCGCGACGCGGCTTCAGGCCGAAGCGGTCGCGGACAGGATTCGTAGCGCGATGCGCGAGTGTGGTTGGTGAAGCGCGCGCTCCCCGTGCTGCTGGCCGCTCTGGGCAGCGCGGTCTTTCTTTGGCCCGCGGGAGATGGACTGCTCGGCAATCCCTTCGCAGAAACACACAATCACCTATGGTTTTTTGCACGTACGCTGCTCGGCTTCCGCGGAAACGCGCCGGTCGGTTGGGAGGTTCCCCTCATGGACCCGCCGAACCTGGCGTGGTTCGCGCTCGGCTGGCAGATCTCGCCAGCGGTGGCCTGGAACGCCGTGGCGGTGGCAAACGTCGCGCTGGCTTGTCTCGGCGGCTGGGTGCTCGGAAAAACGGTGAGCGGCAGCCGGAGCGGGGCGTTCGTGGGCATGGCAGCTGTGGGGTGGTCCCCCTTTCTGTCCGGGGTCATCGACTTCGGGGTGACAGAGGCCTATCCCCTGGGCTTCTACGCGTTGCACGTCGCGATGATGGAGCGATTGCGGCGCATGCGCGAAGAGGGCGAGGCCGATTCGGGGCCGGGAGGCGAAAGCCCTCATGCGCTCGCGCTTTCTGCGGGGGTCACCCTCGGCGTCTTCGCGCTCTCAGGTTGGTACAACGCAGCTTTTGCGTTGGTGGCGACCCCAGTTTTGGCATGGCGAGCACGGTCGCGGTCGCTCATCATCGTCGGCGGCTCGGCGCTGGTGCTGGTGCTCCCGCGCTTCCTGGACCTGCTGCCCCACCTCGACGTGTGGGCGCGGCGTGCCGCCGCCCTCTCGGACCCCACGCCGATCCGATACTGGCAGCACCAGGAGCGATACGGAATCGACCTGCTGCGGTTTCTTCCTTCCACCGACACGTTCACGCCTTCCGTGAGCGTGTACCTGGGTACGATTCTATCTGTACTTTCCTGCCTTGCGGGCCGTTCAGGATGGCGCTGGCTTGCGATGGCACTTCCGCTGTGGCTGCTCGCGCTCGGCCACTGGCTGCGGGTCGGCGGGGGTGTCGTGGGGGGGGAAAGTCCGCTCCTGATGCCCGCCGGCTGGCTCGTGAACCAGTTCGAGCACGCCCGTTTCGTGACCCACTGGTACCGCGCCGCCGGACCCGCCACCGTGCTCCTCGCGGCTGCCGCCGCCATCGGGGCGGCCAGGCTGGAACGACGCGTACCCGCAGGCGTCCTGGGCCCGCTGCTCGCGGTCGTTGTGCTGGTGGACGGCCTTGCGTTTTCGTCCACGCCGTGGCCTCGCGTGGCCTCGCCTCTCCCCGTTGCCCCCGAGCTCGGCCTCGATGGCCCGGTCCTCGACCTGCCTGTGGATGACAACCGCACCCCGCCCGAGCGCTTCGGCAGTCGCCGACCCTACTGGATGTGGCAGGTAACACACCAACAATCGGTAGCCGAGAACTATGAGGGTGCCGACTCCGTGCTTCGCAAGTCGGGCGAAGCCAGAGCGCTACAGGCGGCGTGTGGCGGCCTCCCCGTGTCTCGCCCGGGAGCCCTCGATTCGGGCATCACCGACCCGAACAGTGATTCGGTCTCCCTCTTCGCCCTCGGCTTCCGCTGGGTGGTGGTACACGAGCAGCTCGCGCCGGCAGGCTGCGTGGACGCCGTGGAGGCGAGGTTCGGCGCGCCAACTGTGCAGAATTCGGGGGCCGTGGGGTGGCGGATTGGGCAGGCCGTACCGGGCTAACCCTGCCCCAACCGGTCCTCAAGCGCCTGCAGCGCACCTTCGAACTCGCCATCCGCGATCTCCCCGCGCCCCCAAGCGACGTACAGCCTGTCGGCGTCGAGGAGCACCTGGCGAACGCGCTGACGCTCGGCGCGGGCGGTAGCCAGGAGCGAATTCAGACGCTTGCGGAGGGGTGCAGGCGGGTCGGGCAGCTCCAGGGCCAGCAGGTCGGCGGTCCTGGCGCGAGGACGGGTCTGCCCGGCGGTCACGGGCAAGCCCTCCCTCGCGAAAACGGAGCGCAGCGCAAGCAGTAGGAAATTCCGCTCAGACTCTGCGATCAACGGAACGAACTCCGGGGAGACCGCAAGCACATCGGGAAGGGCCCCGTCGGGTAGCTCCGCGAGCGTGACCTTGTTGAGTTCGGGACGCATCCGCCCATACAGGATGTCTCCGGGCGTGGCGCGAACGAAGCCCTCCGCATCGGCGACCGCTCGCGCCTCGGCGGAGATGGTCTCGCCGGTCCGGGGGTCCACGTCGGCCAGCGAGACGACCGAGCAACGCCCACCGGCGTCGAGGCGGGTGCGCTTGGACCGGACCCTGGCCCGGTCGCCCACCCGGAAGGTGGGAACGTCGGCTCGATCGGGCGGAAAGGCCTCCTCGGGAACCCAGGAGGGGGCTGGCAGTCGCACGGCCTTGTGGAACGGAGATCCTCGGAGGTGCTCTCGAAGCCCCTCGATCTCGTCGGGAAGCGAACGAACGTAGCGCTGCCGATGAATCTCGAAGCCGGGGTGGGTGATCACAGCCGACAACGGGAGGATTTCGGCCTCTGTGGGCCGCTTTCGCAAAACCAGGATCGCCGCACGCGTAAAGGTACCGCCGAAGGGCGCGAACACCCCTTCAGGGAGCGAAACCACGGCCTCCCGGAGCGCCAGGCGGTCCAGTTCCGCCCGAAGGGAGGCCAGATTGGGGCTCGTGAGCACGGAATAAGGCACGAGGGTGGCCAGCCTTCCGTCCGGCTTCAGCCAGCCCAGAGCGCAGCGCATGAACAAGATGTCGCTCCCCACACGGGGCACGCGCAGTCCGTGCAGCGCCAGAATCGCCGGGTCGCGAATCTCGACCGAAAACGGCGGGTTGGCAAGGATGACGTCGTAGGTCGGTTGGGGCGGGATGGCGAAGAAATCGGCGGTGGCTACGGTGCCGCCCTTCGCCCCGTGTAAAGCAAGGTTCAGCCGAGCCAGCGAAGCGAGGTCCGGGTCGACTTCGATGCCGGTCGTGGCGGCACCACGGCGAAGGGCCGCCAGCAGGAACCCCCCGGACCCGCAAGTGGGATCCAGCACGCGGTCGGATGCTCCGACGCCCGCCAGTTCGGCCACCAGCTCCACCAACGGGCGAGGCGTGAAGTATTGGCCGCGGCGGGCCCGGAAAAGGTCGGCGAAGAAGCGTTCATAGGCGAGCCCGAACAGGTCGAGGTCGGGCGAAAGCTCGATGCGGTCGAGGTGAGCGGTCGCGGGGGCATCCTCCCCTTCCGGCCACAGGGCTTCCGGGAGGTCTAGCCGGCGAGAAAGGTGCCTGACGAGCGCTACAAACGCACGACGGCCACCGAGACCGCAGGCCCGAAGGCGATGCTCCGCCGCGCAGAGCTCCGCCGCAAAGGTCTCCGCCGAGCTTCGGCTCACGAAGAGAAGGGAAGGTCGTCGACGAACCCGCGCACCGAGCGGCCGGCGGCCACGATCTCCACTTCCAGCCCGGGCTGCCACGCGACCTTCCGCAAGACCGCCAAAAGACGGGCAACCCCGCCCTCGCGGCAGCCGGAGCGCGCCACCCCGACGACTTCGCCATTCAATAGGATCTCAGCCTCCAACGGAGGGATTGCATCTTCCGCCATGCGCACGCCCCACAGCTTTTTCTGGACCTGCCCCATCACGTCGATGCGGTTGATCACCTCCTGGCCGATGTAGCAGCCCTTCTGGAAGTTGCAGCACGCCGGCACCAGGCGAAGCTCGTGGACCAAGGCGCGTTCGCCCATATCGACTGGCCAGCGGGGGTGCCCCGCACGGATGCGCAGCACTTCCAGCGCTTCCGCACCGCCGAACGACGCCCCCGCTTCCCGGAGGGCCGACCAGAGCTCCAGCGCCGCGTTCGTCGGGACCACTACATCCACTCCACCGAATCCGGTTCGGTCGCGGCCGAGAAGCCAGACTTCGGCGGCCGACACCGCCTGTCCCAAGGCCGGGAACGGGAGCCCGGCTGTGGCCAGGACGGTCTCCGCCGCGGGACCGGCCACATGAACGACCGTTCGCTCCGCCGAGAGGTCGGTCATTTCAACGTCGTCGAAGATGATGAACTTGCCGTACCGCTCCTCGAAGGTCGATGGCAGCACGCCATCCAGCACGACCAACAGGGACTGTTCTCCCGTTCGTGCCACTCCCAGCAAGCCTTGGATACGCCCTTTCTCGTCGACCATAGCCGAGCGATTACAAGCCCCTATCGCGAGGTCCCTGATGTTATTTGTAAACATGCCGTTGGCCCATTTTCGGGCGTCGGGACCCACCAACTCCAGTACGCCGTGGGGGGCGAGGTCGAAGACGACGGCGCTGCGCCGCGCATCGGCCGCCTCCTCTTCGACCGTACGGAACTGGGCCGGGACCATCCAGCCTTCCGCCTCGCCAAACTGGGCTCCCGCGGCGATCTGGGCGGTGAACAACGGCGAGCGGATGAGCGGCATCAGCTACCTGTTTCCTGCGGGAACCACGATTCCCGCCAGCATTCCGAAATCCAGCGTCAGCATGGATAGCTCCCGGCCCCTCCATATCGCGGCGATCGGATAGATTGGAGGGCATGCCTCTTCCTCACGCACCCGATCTTGTGTCGACCATCCTCCTCGACGGCCGTCTCCCGGCGCTCCTCACCGGCATCGTGCTCCTGTGTTTTGGTGCGCGGGTCTACCGACTGCTGATCCTGGCTCCCGGAGTGATCGCGGGTGTGTACCTGGGCGCCTTCATCGGAGAGATCGGGCACATGGCCCCCGCTGTCGTGGTTGGGATCACCGTAGCGCTTGCGGTGGCCGGAGCCCTGCTCTGTTACTTCGTGGAGGGGGTCGCGCTGCGCGTGGGCGGAGCGGGACTGTTCGCAGCGCTCACGGCATTCGCGTGGCCACTCGTATCCAAAGAGCCGGCTCACTGGTGGGTGCCTGTGGTGGGGGGCGTGGTGGGCGCGCTCGTCTTCCCCAAGTTGTACCAGTTCCTTCTACGCCCGACCACGGCGCTGGTCGGCGCGTGGAGCATCGCGTGGGCGGTCAAGCACGAGAAGGATATTTGGCTGATTGGCGGCCTGGCCATCGCCGGCACCGTCGTCCAGTTCTGGCTCGGGGAGGGCAAGGGCGAGCCCGCGGCTGCGGCGAAGAAGGAGAAGCCGAAGAAGAAGGGATAGTTCCCTTTCCTCCTCAGAGAGCGACGTAGCTCCGCATCAAGTCGCCCCAGCGCGTATCGGTCGCCCAAGTGGCGCCCGCCCCCTCGGTGTACAGGTCGATGTTCTCGGCGTGGGGATCGAACCAGATGGTGAGCCCACCGACCCAACTGTAGTCTTCCGATGCGAAGGAATGGACCACCGCGGCATCAAGCGCAGTGAGGATGTCCGCGCCAAGCGGCGCGAGCACCGGATCTTCCGAGGCGACAGTGACGGCGGCGAGATCCCCCAGGTCGAGGAACCAGTTCTTGTACGTCCGGCCGACCTCGACTCCTCGCGCGGCATCTCGGTTCAGCATCAGCGCCGCCGCCAACTCGGGGTCGGCCAGCGCGGCGGCCGCCAACGCATCGATTGCACCATCCAACCCCGCGAGCGCGCCCAGGTCGATGGCGCTGTGGGTGTTTTCCCCTCCATCTTCGACGGCGCCGCGAGACAGTTCCTCCGCCATCTGCTGAGGCGTCACATCCACATTTGCCCTCAGGAACGACAAAGCCGGTCCGTATTGGAGCCCTTCCCACCCTTCCCAAGTCTGGGCACCCGAACCGGCATGGGCGTATGGAACGATGGAGTGCATCACCTCCCAGCCGCCCATGTTGCAGGCGTCAAACGCTATGACATCGAACTTGCCATGTGCAGCAACGCTCGCGGCCACCCCTTCGGCAAACGTCCCTTCGGCGAAGCTCAGCACCCCTCCGTCCGTATCGTCGGACGCGATGGAGGGGGGCGGTGCCACGTCGGTTTCGGCATCCGGATCGCGAAGTTCCCAACCGCTGCCATGGTCCCAGAGGATGAGTGCCCGTCGTTCCGCCGGATAGTTGGTGGAGGCCCAGTCCAGGAACGCCGCGAGGGTGTCCGGCGAACCCATGTCCACCTCGCCGATCTCTTCCGCCACCGGGGTGGTGAAGTGCTCCAGGTCGTCGTCGCCGATGATGCGATAGCGGCGAGCATCCGTCCAATCACGGTTTTCCTCGCTGTACCCCTCGATTCGGTCGGCCTGCACCAGCACCTCGACCCCATCGCCGGAGCCCACCTGTTCCAGCTCGTTCAAGTCGTGGATGACCCAGTCCTCAAGGTCGTTATCTCCATCCATGTAGACCAGGAACTGCCACTTCGCCGGTTCGGTCTCGATCTGCCCCGTGTCACCGGTGTCCTCAGGATCGGGCTTGCGCCCGGGAGGATTAGGCGCAGTCGAATCGGGATCGCAGGCGAGCGCGAGGTAGAGGAACATGGTCCCAGAATACCACGCGCTCGACGTCAACGCCCCACGAGTTCTCCACCCACCCAGGTCTGCCTCACCTCTACCTCCGAGAGCTGAGAGGGCGGGATCGCCCACGGATCGCGGTCGAGCACGATGAAGTCGGCGTAGAAGCCTGGTGATATTTGTCCGAGCGAAGTGTCTGCGAACATGGCGTGAGCCCCCCCGAGCGTGTACGCCTCGAGGATCACCGTGAGCGGAATGGACTCGTTTGCCCCAAGAACATCGCCAGGAACCTCAGGATCGGTCCTTGTGACCGCCACCTCGATGGCCGGCCAGGGGTTGAGCGTCGTAACGCTCCAATCGCTACCCGCCGCCAGCCTCGCGCCGGCCGCGTGGAGCGTACCAAACGGGTACGCCGCCGCAGTGCGCTCCGCGCCCACCACGGGAGTCGTGAGTTCGGTAACGTAAAGATCGGGGTACGCCCACAGCGGTTGGAGGTCAGCGACCACGCCCAGTTCGCGAAAGCGCGGGGCGTCCACCGGGGCGACGAATTCCAGGTGGGCGAGGAGGGTGCGACGGTCACGGGCGCCGCGCCGCGCCACCCGTCGCGCCTCGGCGTCGAGCGCCTGACGCACGGCCCCATCCCCGATTGCGTGAGCGTGAACCTGAAGAAGCAGGGAGTCCGCAGCGTCGTAGATCTCGTCCAGTTCCGTATCCTCAAACTGGACCGGTCCGAGCCCTCCGCCCACATACGGCGCGACCATTCGCGCCGTGCGCGTCTCGACCACGCCGTCGAGGAACAGCTTGATGGCGTTCACCAAGAGGCGATCGCTGTGGTAGCGACGCGCCAGGCGGGCGACCCGGCCCACCGCTGCGCGCCCCTCGCCCAGTTCGACCGGCATCGCGGCGAACACACGGGCAGAGAGCCGGCCCGCGACTTCCGCTCTTCGCCACCCGGCGAGCAGAGTCACATCCGAAGCGGCCTCGATCACGCTGGTCACGCCGTACTTGCCGAGCTCGGCCAACGCCACGACGATGCCTTCATCCACTTCCACTGGGGATCTGGCTGGCATGGCAGCCACGACGGCATCCGTCGCGGTCTCCCGGATGACTCCGGTGGGCTGCCCCAGCGAATCCATCTCGACCTGTCCGCCCCGCGGCGGCGGTGCGCCGAACAAGCCTCCCGCGCGGAGCGCAGCGGTGTTGACCCAAGCGGAATGCCCATCGACCGATGAAAAATAGGCGGGCACGGCTCCGAAGGCCTCGTCCAGCGAAGCGCGTGGCGATGCGTTGGCAAATGCGACCGCGTCCCAGCCACCGCCTGTGATCCAGGCTGCCTTGGGATGCCGGGCACGCCACGCCTCTGCCAGCTTCACGGCCTCTCCGATCGAGCCCGCCGACGCCAGGTTTACGAGTCCCGCCTCGATGCCGGACTCGGCGGGATGGGCGTGAGCGTCGATGAAGCCGGGCATCACCACGGCGCCATCAAGGTCGATGACGCGCGTTTTAGGCCCGACACAGGCCCGGACTTCGTCATCCGTGCCGACACGCAGCACGCGTTCCTCCGCCACCGCGAAGGCCTCGGTGCGCGGCTCACCGGCGCGCATGGTGACCACCTGTGCGCCCAGGATCACTAGTTCAGCCAGGCAGGTCGCAGGGAGCGCCATGGGGAGCTGCCTATCCGTTTCCGTGGCGACCGCGCCGAGTTACGCGGCGCGCCCAACAGGAGTCCCCCATGGCCAATCCCACCGTCACCTTCGAAACCTCCGAAGGTTCCTTCACCGCCGAACTCTTTGCCGACCAGATGCCGGTCACCACGGGCAACTTCATCAAGATTGCCCAAAGCGGCTTCTACGATGGCCTGCACTTTCATCGCGTGATCCCGAGCTTCATGCTGCAGTTTGGCTGCCGTCACAGCAAGGATCCCAACGACAGCCGGGCCGGAACCGGCGAATCGCCGCTCGGCAATGTGGCCGACGAGTTCACCGCGAAGATCAGCAATGAGCCCGGTTCACTCTCGATGGCCAACACGGGTCGGCCGAACTCCGGCGGCTCGCAGTTCTTCGTGAACACCGTACACAACGCGTTTCTGGACTGGTTCGACAAGAGCACGCCGAGCCAGCACCCCGTGTTCGGCAAGGTGAACGCAGGGATGGACGTGGTCAAAAAGATCGAAGCCATCGGCAGCCGAAGCGGAAAGCTGTCACGCCCGGTCAAGATGAACAAGGTCACCATCGCCGGCGTGTAGGCGGGTTAGCTGCGGCACCATGACTCTCTTCCTTGCCCTGCTCTGGTTCGCCGCCTGCAACACCCCCGCCCCCGAGGTGCCGCCCGCGCCCGCCGCAGCGGTCGCTGCTCCCGGCGACGTACCCGCGCCCGCCGATGTGGCAGCCCCGCCGGCGGATGCCACGACCACGCCTAGCGGCCTCGCCTACAAGGTCCTCACCCCAGGCACCGGCACGGAGCACCCCACCGATATCGACGGTGTCAAGCTGAACTACACCGGCTGGACCACCGATGGTAAGATGTTCGACACCTCGACCAAGCGCAAGAAGCCGGCGCAGTTCAAGCTGAAAGGCGTGATCCCGGGGTGGGCGGAAGGCCTCCCGCTCATGACCGCCGGCCAGAAGACCCGTTTCTGGATTCCTGAAACGCTGGCGACCACCGGGCAGCCCAAACACCCCGCCGGAACCCTCGTCTTTGACGTGGAGCTCGTCGAGATCGTTCCGGGCCCCAAGCCCATCCCGGCACCTGAAGATGTCGCCGCGCCTTCCGCAGGCGCGAAGACCACCGCATCGGGCCTTAGCTACAAGGTGATCACCGCGGGAACCGGGAAGGAGCACCCAACGGCCGACCAGGTGGTCGAAGTGCACTACACCGGCTGGTCGCTGGCCGGCGAGATGTTCGATAGCTCCGTGGCCCGCGGCAAGGCTGCGACCTTCCCGCTGACTCGGGTGATTCCGGGGTGGACGGAAGGCGTGCAGTTGATGGTCGTGGGAGACAAGATGCGCTTCTGGATCCCATCGGCGCTCGCCTACGGAGACACCCCGAAGCGCCCCGGCGCCCCCGCTGGACCCCTCACCTTCGATATCGAGCTGATCTCCTTCAAGGATGCCCCGGCCAACGCGCCAGGGAAGATGCTGGCGCCAGGCAAAGGCGGGCCTGGTGGCTTGAAGATCAAGGGCGGGGAAGCCAAGCCCGGCGGAAAGCCCTTCGGAAAGGCAGGCGGCAAGGCGGGTGGCAAAGCCGAAGGAAAGGCTGGCAAATCCGAGTAATCCCGCCCCGGCCGGTCGGGATCGGGCGATGACCCGACCCCGACCGGCGCAGCAAGCCCGCCTCCCCAGATGGGCTACTGCGCAGCGGGCGTGTCCAGTCGCAGGGTGCCCTCAACGCGATTCTGGCGGAAGCACACAACGGACACGCGCGGCATTTTGACGTTCAAGAGGGATTGTTTCGCCCCCCGTTGAACCTCATACGAATGGTACTGAAGCACGGTTCGTCGCGGGTCAAGTGTGCCCCACGGTGCCAGATCAGCAAAGCGTAAGCCGCCTTACGCGGGCTGCGCGTTCGCGAGACGATCCGAGGCGGCCTCCAGCATGCGGGTGAGGTCTCGCTGGTGGACCACGATGGCCTCGGGGAACGACTGGATCACCGCTGGATCAACCTGCAGCGCCCCCCAAACGATCACCAGGTCGGCCCCCTCGACCCGCTGGTTTCTTTCCGGACTCGCCTCCACGAAGCGCACGTCGATCCTCCGGTCCACGCCCTCCTTGATCTGGCGGCGGGAGGCGGGCGAGCCCCCCACGAAGGCCACTTTGAGCCGGCCGTGAATCAGACACGTCGTCGAAAACAAGGAGAGTGCCCGCCGAATCGAACTGTCTTCCCGCAGCTCGCTACGGGCAACGGGAACGACCACCGCCACTCGACCTACCGGCGCGGTTTCGCCCTCCGACACGAGGATGAGTCGCTCGCCGAAGTACCGTTCGAGCCCAGCCGCGTCGCGTGCCACGAGGTGATCAAGCAAGGGACCCGCTCGACGTGCGTCGATAAGGGCTCGAAGGGCAGATAGAAGCTCGTCCTCTCCGATCAGCCCGCGGTCGGCACCCAGCTCGCGCAGCCCCACCGGCGCTGGAAGCTCGGGAGCGGCAAGAACGGCGTTGGCCGCAGTCGCGAGGTCCGTCAGGCGCGCACGCTCGGCCTGGGACGCCCGGAGGGAGGCCTGGACATCGACCAGCTCGGCCTGCACCCGAAGGAGGGAGTCCTGCGTCGCGGCTACCTGGCGGGTGAGGTCCGCAATGCGGTCAACCGGCACGGGGGCGGTGGACGCAGATGCGCGGGCCAACGGCGCGGCCCGACTTGCACCGAGGCGGCGCACTCCCGACATCGCTTCTCGAAGGAGTGCATCCTCGTCCAGCGGGGGGGAGCAGGGGTCGGGGGTGGGGCAGGCGCCGCGACTGGCCTCGCCGAGACGCCGGAGCTTGGGTTGGAGGGCCTCCGCTGCGGCTCACCGAGTCGCTGCACTCCGCTAAACGCTTCCGATAAGGCAGATAAATCTGCGGCGGCCGTGGTCGGGCCTCTTCGCTTGTCCGGGTTCATCCATCGACCATAGCGCGGCTGGGGTGCCGGGGGCGGTCCGCGCCGTTAGTCTACGAGACTATCCTCCCTTCGCGGCTGCAATTACCTGATCGAGCGCATCCGCCAGCTTCCCCCCTCGCGGCCGAGCGAGCGTGGCCAACTCCAAGGCCAACGCGAGGTCGGCGCTGTTGATGGCATCCACCGCCACCGAATAGAGCGCGTACACCCCTGCCGTACCGTCCGGGTCGAGCCGAAACGCGTCTCTTGCGTGCTGGGCGCGGGCGCTGAGTTCACCATCCCCCTCTGCGAGACCGCCGTGACACCGGGCACCGACACTGGGAAGCGCCGCTCGTTCAGCCAGGTTCGTGCACTCCTTGAGGCGCGCTTCCAACGCCGGGACCTTCTGGGCGACGGAAGTCATGACCGCGGCGCCGTACGCCCGCGCGAAGAGCTCAGGGTCGTCCAAACGGGCGGCCTCGTCCACGAGTGCCTGCCATCCAGGCAGCGCCACTGCGGCCGGAAGCGTGACCAAGGCGTTGTAGGCGGACCACGCGGCGCTCCGACGCGCCCGCTGCGCGTAGGCGTCTTCAGAGAGCGCTGCGAACGTGGTCTGAGACTTCACGAACAGCAGCCTCGCCTCTTCGAATCGCGTCGCATCGTAGGCACGGAGTCCGGCTTCGTAGGCAGCGGACGCAGCCTGAAGCGAACGGTGCCGCTCCACCAGATCGCCAAGTCCAGCCTGCGAAGCCAGCTTCGCCAGGTCTGCGTCGTGGCCCAGCATCACCAGCGCCGCGGCGGCATCCTCACGAGCGACTCGCGCAAGGGCCGTGCCTCGCCCCGTGCCGACCGCTTCGGCAAGCGACGCGGCCCTGGCGAAGCCTCCGAGCGCTTCTGAGAGCCGCTTCGCACGGGCGTCGCCGAGCGCTCGTGCGAGCTGCACATTCGCCGGTCCGAGTGCGTCCCCCGCGGCGGCAAACGAAGCTTCGGCCTCCTTCGCGGCGCGCGCCGCTGTGGCGGGCTCGACCTGCTGCCAGGCGCCAGCGAGGGCGGTCCGGGCACGCGCTGCGTCCAAATGCCGACCACGCCCAGCGTAGTAGGTCGCCGCCTGTCGCAGCACCGTCGTTGCCGTAGTCAAGTCGCCGCGCTGAGCCGCGATGACGCCGCCGAGCTCAGCCTGGCGGGCCACGCCCTGCGCATACTGCATCGTGATCAGCAGCGTGCCCGCCGTGCGCTGTTCCACCTCGGCACCCGTCACATCCCCCTGATGAACCAGCACCAACCCCAACTCGCATCGGGCATCCACCTCGACCACCCGATAGCCCCCGGCCTGTGCTGCGCGCACGCCGGACCGCAAGGTGTCCGCGGCGACGCCCCCCAGGCCCCCCAGGGACTGAACCAGCCCCAGGTCCACGAGAGCGACCGCATGCTCGCGAACGAGACCCCGATTCCGGGCGTTTCGGGACGCCGCCGACAGACGTGTGGCGGCCTCGGTGAGGTTCCCTTCCGCGCGCTCCACGGCGGCGAGGTCCAGGCTGGCAAGCAGCTCCTGCCGCGGGGTCGTTGCGGCAGAAAGTCGGGCTTCTGCAGAGGCGCGAGCTGATTTGATCTGCCCCTTTCCCAGCAGCGCGCCGACGTTCGCGTCGGTGCCGGAGAGCGCAGCGACCGCCGCCGTTGCCGCACGCGCAGCGTCGAGGACTCCCCGATCCCCTTCGGCCGTTGCCAGCGCACTGGCCGCGGAGGCTTCCTCAAGCGCAGCCGCCGAATCCCCCTGATCGGCATAGGCGAGGGCCAGGTTCACGCGTGCCCGCGCCTCGCTCAGCTTCCGCCCCGCGGCTTGAGCGGCCGCCTTCGAAGCCTTCAACGCCTCGATACCCCCCACCACGTTGCCCCCGTCTACCCTTAGCAGTCCCTGAATGTTGAGCGCGGCCGGATCCTGGGGCGAGAGCCGGACGGCCTCGTCTGCGGCCCGACGTGCGCCGTGGATCTCTCCCTGCTCGTACCAGGCCACGGCCTCGGCCAGGCGAGCAGCGGCACCCCCACCCGCGTCGGCCAACGCGCCGTACAACGCCGCCGCTTCCGCGAAGCGCCCGGCAGCCAGAAACGCCTGCGCCTCCAAAACGGTGTCTGCGGCGCTCGCATCCACCACGATTTCGCCGATCTCGACGGTGGGATCCCCGGCCGCTGCCAACCCAAGAACCAGCAGCACAAAGCCCATCTTGCCTCCAGGGTGCCGAAGGATCGGCGCCTACGCTGCTTACCCCGCCTCGGCCACCCGGATCACCAGTTCACCGGCATGCACCATCGGATACACCCGAACGGCCAGGATCAGTCCGGGTGCCACGGCATGCAGCTCCGCCATCGGTTCACCGCCAAGCGGCGAACGCAGCTGCCCAAGGAGCTGCCTCGTTACAACCCGGTCGCCGGGCCGCACCTCGGGAACAAAGAAAGCTCCTATCGAAGAACGATAGTCTCGAACCTCGGTCGTGATCACAGTCGAGCCCGGCGGCTCCGGTGTCTGGAGAACGCCAGCCTCAGCCAGCACACGGACAAGTCCACGCGCCAAAGCCCGTGCGTCGTCAAGGTCAAGCGAGCCGCCGCGCCCACCCCTCAGGACCACCGCGGTACGCCCGGCCCTCCGCCACGCACCAACAAGCCCCTCATCGAAGCGGTCAGCCTGCCTTCGCCACATGATGGGCAACCCGGCGGCCCGGCCTAACTCCAGCGAAGCGCCTGACAGCGGCACCCGCACATGGGGGACCTCGTGGACCGTTGTGGACCCGGTCTGAATGTCAACGCAGATCTGGCCTTCGGTTGCGCGCACCACCGCATCCGCGATGCGCTCGACCGGGGAGCCGACGGGATCGCCAGGAAAGGCCTCGTTGAGATCCCGGTCGTCGAACGGCCAGCGTTTACGCCCCTCCTCCGCCCCGAATGCGTTGACGCATGGCAG
>CAMBIK010000079.1 GCA_945867435.1 Klebsiella pneumoniae | reverse complement strand
TCAGGTTTGGGCTCCGCTGGTGGGTGCTGTCGCCGTGATCAACATCGTTTACGGTGCGCTTGGCGCCGCTTCCCAGACCGACCTCAAGTACATCGCGGCGTATTCAAGCGTGAGCCACATGGGCGTTGTGATGCTTGGAGCGGCCACGCTTTCGGTGGATGGCTGGAACGGCGCCGTGTACCAGATGTTCGCCCACGGATTGATGACGGGACTGGTGTTCGCGCTGGTGGGCATCGTGTACGGCCGCGCGCACAACCGCGAGATCTTCCAGATGGGCGGCTTCGCCAAGGTGATGCCGGGGGTGGCCGTGTTCTTTACGCTCGCGGCCCTTTCCTCGCTGGGCATGCCCGCGTTCGCCGGCTTCATCGCTGAGTTCTTGGTGTTTTGTGGAGCCTGGTCCAGCGGCCACGTCGTTTGGGCGGTCGCGGGCATCGTCGGGGCGTGGATCACGGCGGTCTACGTGTTGCGGGCCACGCGGGCAATCTTCTGGGGGGAAGGGCCGCCAGAACGCTACGCGCATCTGAGCGATGCCAAGGGCGTGGAGTGGGTCGCGCTGGTGCTGCTGGGGGGATCCCTGATCCTGTTCGGGAGTTGGCCCAGGTTGCTGCTTGATTTCGTCGACACAGGTACCGCGCAGCACCTGGTGTCGTTCGGGGGTGGCCAATGATGGCGATTCTGGTGGTGCCGCTGGTCGTTGTCGGCTTGGCCGTACTGATCCTGGTGGCCGACCTCGTTTCGGAGTCGGGCGCTTCGCGTGGCCTCGGGGCGCTCGCGGCCTTCGGCCTCGTCGTGGCCTTTGTCGCGGTGGGCTACGCGCCCCCGGGAGTGGCGTTCGGTGCCTATGTGAACGACGGGTTCACGGTGGCCGTGCAGCGAATCGTGCTGGCCGCCGGCGCTCTCTCCGCATTGGCGAGCATCGACCATGCCGACACCCACTTCCCTCGCCGCCAGGGCGAATACTACTTGATGCTGGTCAGCTCCATCTTCGGGATGGTGCTGTTGGCCGGGGCGCGCGAGCTGGTCACGCTGCTGGTGGCCTTTGAAACGATGGGGATCCCCCAGTACGTCCTCGCCGCGATGCACAAGAACCAGAAAACCGGCGTTGAGGGTGCTGTCAAGCTGTACTTGACGGGCGCAATCTCGGCCTGCCTCACCATCTACGGTGCGAGCTTCCTGGTCGGATCCGCGGGCAGCACGCAGCTCGATGTGATCGCCGCTGCGGCGCCCGACCCGATGCTCACCTTCGGCGCGCTGCTGGTGCTCGCCGGAATGGCGTTCAAGCTGGGAGTGGTGCCGTTCCACATGTGGGTTCCGGACACCTACCAATCCGCACCCGCGCCGTTCGTCGCGTTCTTGTCGGTCGCGCCGAAGGCGGCGGCGGTCGCAGCACTGATTCGGATCGCCGCCCACCCCGGGTCTGCCCTGCCTGCGCTGTGGGCACCGGTGATCCTGGTACTGGCGGTGCTCACCCTTGGCGTGGGCAACGTGTTTGCGCTGCCTCAAACCAACGTGCGCCGCCTGCTGGCCTGGTCGGGTGTGGGGCACGCTGGCTTCCTCCTCCTCGCCTTCGCCATCGGGACTCCCGAGGCGTACGCTGCGGCATTGTTCTACTTGGCGACCTATGTGGCCGGAAACATGGGTGCGTTCTTCGTCGCCGAGGCCGTGGGCGGCAAGGTGGGCGATGAGGTCGTGGGCTGGAACGGGCTGTCGCGGCGGTCGCCGGGCCTGGCGCTCGCGATGCTGCTTTGTCTCTTGTCGCTGGGCGGCATCCCGTTCGTTGCCGGCTTTTGGGGCAAGCTGCTCCTTTTTCGCACGGCGTGGAACGCTGGTTTCCACGCGATCGTCGTGTATGGGGCTATTTTGAGCGTCGTGAGCCTCTTCTACTACCTCAAGGTCGCTCGGGCGATGTATGTCGAGCCTCCCACCGATGCTTCCCCGATTCCGGTCGGCCGTCCCACGCTCGCCGCTATCGTGCTGGCGGTGATCGGCGTGGTGGGATTGGGCCTGGCCCCCTCCGACCTCTGGGACGCCGCGGTGGAAAGCGGCAGCGAGTTCGTGTCACCCTGACTGTTTGCCGGCCCGACAAACGGACCGATGCCGTAGCCGGCGGGACATCGGATCAGCCCGCGACGTCCCGGCCGTAAAGGTCGTGAATCATCACCTGCTCGCCGAAGACGATGCCGAGGTCGGACACCACTTCCCACACGACAGTCCCGTCGGGGGTGACCTCCCGGATCATCCCGCTCGCCCCGAAGTTCACCAGCGTGTTGCCGTTCTGAAGGCGCTGTGCGCCGCCGAGCGAAGCGTTCAAGATGCCAAGGCCGAAGCCGTATGACCAGATCGGTTTGTAACTCCTCGTGGCCTCGTCGATCTCATACTCCATCGCACCCGTGCCGTTGCCGTTCATCGCCGTCATGAACATCAGCAACGTGCCGGCTTCGGTCCAGGTGCTCCCGTGCTGATTCGAGAACGAATCGTCGGGATCGGCGACATGGTAGGTGCCCTTGGGGCCAAACGTCTGGATGGTGCCGGTGCTGGAGATCTCGACCAGCGTTCGCAGGGCTGGGGTGGAATAGAGGAGGGTTCCCCGTTCCTCGGACCAGTACAAGGAGTTTCCGTGGGTCCAATCCCCGATCCCGTCGTAGAGGCTCTCGGTCCAGCCCTCCTGGGCTTCGACGTCGAACGCATCCCAGGTGGACCACAGGGTTGAGTGGTCGCCTTCGCGGTCGACCAGGACAACGGCATCACCGGCTACATCGTAGGTCTCCTGCTTCTCGACATCGAACCACGGGCGGATGTCCAGCATCATGTAGGCGAAGCCGGTGGGCGTCGCGGCGAAGGCGTGGTGACCCAACTCGGTCTGCCAGCGAGTGGGAGTACCCCCGGTCAGGACCGTTTCCACTATCTCGGCCTCGTCCTGTTGAAACTGGGCATCGGCCACGTTCCACGACACTCTGCCACCGGGCAGCGGCTCCACGTCGAAGAGCGCCCGACCTTCGTCGGTGGCCGCGTACCAAACGATATCCCCCGCTCGATTGAGAATGTAGACCATGCCTTTCAGGCTGAGCGATGCCCCGAACAGCCATGCTTCGGGGGATGCCCGTTCGGCATTGTAGACGGTCACGCTCAGGCCGGGGACCGTGGTGGGGAGGGCGCCCGTCGTCAACGTGCCTTCGCACACGATTTCGCCATCGGTGACGGCGCGCCAGGTCGTCTCGGTGAGTTGCGGCAGCCCGAGAAGCACGGCTTCATGTTCGGTAGCTTCGTTGTCCATAACGGGAGTCTGCCCGAGGTCGAATTCGACCCAGGACGGACCGGGAAGCTTGGATGTCCACTTCACGCGGGCGCGGGTGGTGACATCCTCGTCTACGCTGGCAATGCAATCCGTGACGAAGTCCGGGTCGGTGCTGGCGGAATCGACGCAGGCGGCCAGGGCCAGCAGCGCGAGGATTGGCTTCGTGGACGCTGTCACTGCGGTCAGTCTTCCCCCAAAGAATAGCGTAGGATTGGGCTATCCGTTCCTATCACCGATATTCTTTTGGGCTCTGCGTCTCGTCGGGGTGGTGTCAACTCTTGACGCCGGAGGGGGATCTTGCCTTAGTGCCTGCACCCTTATCCGGCGCGAGGCGCGCCGAACCCTGCTCAGTTCGTCCCCACCGCAAACACCTTCATCGTATTGGTGGCACCCTTCATCGGCGTATTGCCTGCCAAAACCACCACTTCCTGCCCACGGGTAACGTAGCCCCGGGCCAGCAGGCGTTCCTCTCCGAGGGCGATGAGGTCATCGGTGTTGTGTACGCTCGGTGCGAGCACGGGGGTGACCCCCCACGCCAGCGCGAGACGGTCATAGGTGGCCTGGTTCGCGGTCAATGCGTAGATCGGTCCGGGCGGACGCGACTTCGAGGCAAGGATCGCTGTGGCGCCGCTCCATGTGAACACCACCAGCGTTCGTGGAACTTCCTGCACGGCCCAGCAGGCAGCGCGTACGACGGTGTGCGAAGGACCCGAGAGCACGCTGACTTCGTCCAACGGGGGGCGCATCCATCGGCTGTTTTCCGCCTCACGCGCGATTCGATCCATCGTTTCCACGGAGCGCACCGGGTAGCGGCCCGCAGCCGTTTCGCCGGAGAGCATGATGGCATCTGTCCCATCGAGGATCGCATTGGCGACATCGGTGGCCTCTGCCCGGGTGGGGCGGGGGTTCCGTTCCATCGAATCGAGCATCTGGGTGGCCGTGATGACCAGCACGCCTGCCTTGTTTGCGGCGGCGATGAGTTCCTTCTGCAAGACGGGCACGCGTTCCAGGTTGACTTCAACGCCGAGATCGCCACGAGCGACCATGATTCCATCGACTACGGCGAGGATTTCCGGGAGGTTGGTCACGGCCTGCGGCTTTTCGATCTTGGCGATGATGGGCACCTCCGCCGCGCCGAGCCGGCGCAGCTCCGCGCGCAGCCCCAGCGCGTCGGCCGCTTCGCGCACAAAGCTCAGGGCCACATAGTCGACACCTCCGGCGACACCGACGGCGAGATCCGCGAGGTCCTTCTCGGTGAGCGAAGGCGCAGAGACGGCCACGCCGGGGAGGTTGATTCCCTTGTGCGAGCCGAGATCACCGCCATCTTCCATCGTGATGTCTACTTCTGCGGGCGTAAGGTCGCGCCGCACCGCCGAGACCACCCCGGACAGGGCCCCATCGGCAAACAGCACGGCATCGCCCACCCGCACATCCCCCGCCATGCCCGTGTATGTGGATCCCACGCGCAGTCCCTCGGCCACGTAGTCTTCGTCCATCACCAGGGTCAGCACATCG
This sequence comes from Klebsiella pneumoniae, assembly GCA_945867435.1. Taxonomy (GTDB): domain Bacteria; phylum Myxococcota_A; class UBA796; order UBA796; family SXON01; genus SXON01. Next base: position 10,627 of record CAMBIK010000079.1, on the reverse strand, counting down.
CCGGTAGCGAGCAGGATCGGAGCGGGGAGGTGCCCCGTGCGGATCTTGGGCCCCTGAAGGTCGAGGAGGATCGCGATCGCCCGATCGGCAGCGAGCGCAGCCCGCCGCACGCGTGCGATGGATTCGCGGATGCCTTCCGGGGTGGCATGGGAACAGTTGATGCGAAACACATCTACGCCCGCCGTGATGAGCGCGGCGACCATCTCAGGGTCGCGCGATGCAGGGCCCAACGTGGCAACGATTCGGGTGCGGCGCTTGTTCATGGGGTCAGAGTGTATCCGGCCCCATCTATTGACATGCCAAGAGTATGGTGAGAACATGGGTCGACAATGAGTCGATCCATGCGCCTCTCTTTTGGCTCTGCCATGCCCCTCGCTCCGCTGCGGCGTGCGAAGTCCCTCGCTCCCGGCGATCGGACCGCCACGGTGATCGCAGTGGCCGCCCAGAAGGGGGGAGTGGGCAAGACCACCACGACGGTGTCCTTGGGTGCTGCGTTGGCCAGGTACTATGGCAAGAAGGTCTTGCTCGTTGACCTGGATGCCCAGGGTCATGTGCAACTTGCCCTCGAAAAGCTCGTGCATGCCGGCGGCGATTCGCTCGCCGAGCTCCTGGAGGAGCCGACTTCGAGAGAGGTGGCGGAGGTGGCCGTGGGCACGCAGATCGAGGGACTGGATGTCACGCCGGCGTGCCCCGACCTGGCACGTGCCGAAAACCGACTCTCCACGAGGATCGGAAAAGAGCTTGTGCTTCGAGACCTTCTCGAGGTGAGCCGCACCCACTACGACTTCATCCTGCTGGACTGCCCTCCGAACCTCGGAAATCTGACAGTCAACGGGCTCGTGGCCGCCGATTGCGTGCTCGTGCCGTGCAACCCCTCGATGCTCGCGGTGGCAGGGGTGGAGGGGCTCTTAGGAGCGGTTGAGGAGGTTCAACGCGTGCTGAACCCCTCGCTGCAGGTGCTGGGGCTGCTGCTGACCCGCGTAGACCAGCGGAACGCGAGCACCAACGCCCTCATCACCCAGCTCCTCACGGAGAACTGGGGTGAGATGCTCTCGCCCGTCCAGATCCCGGCGGATGCCGCTCTCGTACGCGCCCAGAACGAAGGCCAGGACGTGTTCGCCTTCGACCCGACCGGACGCGCTGCCGCTAACTATTGCGAGCTTGCGGAGTGGACTCTCGACCGGCTTGGCACACCGCGCTGACGCCTCGCTCCCCCCTCCCGGCCGAAGACCTGCACAACGCCATCCGCTGGGCGGTCGAGCGCGAGGGGTTGCTGTTCGCCGCCGGCGAGCGGGTGGTGCTGGACCGGATCCTCGCGCTTTCGGAGCCCGCTGCGGAGCTGTACGCTCGGCTCTCGCTCCGTGTTGGTGCCATCTTCCGAGTGGCCACGCTCGCCTACGCCTGCGCCTCCCTGGAATCCGTCCGCGAGCTTGGGGAGGCCGGCCTGGTCACGTTTGCGGTGCCGGATGTCCTGGCCATCCAGGCGTTTTCTGCCGACGCGCTGCGTGAAGCCTGCGCCAGGCTGGGCTTGGCGAAATCTGGGCCACGTGCGACATTGGAAGCGCGCCTCGTCGGCACCCGATGGCGCGAAGAGTCGGTTATTTTGCTTCTGCATCGCGGTCTGTTGGCTCGCGTAGACCGACTTGGTGGCTTCGACCGGGCGCTTGCCCCAGTCGACCGCATCGTCGGCACGATCTGGGCCGACTATGTACCGACAGGTGGCACGGGGGCGTTTCGGTCGCGGCGGGAGATGGACCTCTGGGAACGGGCGAGGCGAGGGGACCTCGCCCTGGATGAGGCGGTTGCGGTCGCGCTCGCAGGGCCGCCCGCGTGGGGAAACTCGCCGTTCGAAGCGGCGGTGGAGTCCCTGCTCGCCGCCAACCCCAGCGCCGACCAGCTGGCCCGGATTCCGGGTTGCGCCATTCCGCATGTGCGAGCTCTCGAAGCGGAGGGTCGCGTGGAGGAGGCGGTCGCTCGCTGTCGCCGAGGCGATGAGAACGCCGAGGTGGCCCTCGCCCTGGCGCGGACGGGCAAGCGACTTGCGCGGACCGTGCGCGCCCCGTGGCCTCCGGTCCCCCCACCGACCGCGCCACCCTCGCGGCGGGTGTGGTTCGCGCCAGCACCTACCTCTGGGTCACGGCCCCTTTGGCGAGTGGGCGAGACGGATTTGACCATCGAGGCGGCAGTGGTTGCCGCCCTGGAGTTGGACGGACGCACGGCCATACACGGCGAGAACTGGCTGTGGACCTCCGCGTTTGCGCTGGTTTTTCGAGACCTGTACTGGTTACCGCTCGCGGGGCGGCTTCCGACCGCTCGTCGCTCGGGCCCCCTCGACCTTGGCACGCCGGCCTTCTACGAGGCGCGGCGTTCGCAGGCGGATGCCTGCATCTCCCGGCTGCAGCACGGAACCATCGCGGAGTTTGTGGAGGCGTGGCACGGCGAGCGCCTCGATGGACTGGTGCGTGCAGAGGCAGCCATAGCCGTGCTCACCCGGCTCAACGGGGCGTTCATCGCTGCGGTGCTGTCACGATTTTTGCGGCTCGGGTGGGCTGCGGCGCGCGGTTTGCCCGACTTGCTTGTGCTGCCTGGGCCCCCTTTGCGGCTCGCCCGCGCGATGCCTTCCGTCCTGCCGGAATCCGCGTTCTTCGCTGAAATCAAGGGCCCCACCGACACCGTGCGAGACAGCCAGAGGCTGTGGCATGAGCATCTACTAAAACAACAGATTCATGTGGAAATCTGGAATGTTGAGTAAATGCTATGAATGTGATAGAGTTCATGTAGATTCGATGGCACTTTTTGTGCTTGCGCGTGCATTGACACGTCAACCCGTCGGTGTATGCTTATCCTGTGAGGTGAAGTCGCCTCCAGTCGAACCGGTCCCACCACTGAGGGGAATCATGCCGATCGCATCCATCCGCAGCCGCGAGCGAGTCGCTCGAAACTTCGTAAAAAGTTACGGCCGCATCCGCTTTCGTCGCCTCCTTGAGGCTCTCGCCAACTCCGAGTCGGGTCAGACCCTGGCCGATGAGTTTGGGGTGAGCCGTGAGCGGATCCGCCAGTGGAAGAACACCTTCGGCACCGTCATCACGGTGTACCAGGTTCATCCTGAGGTGGAACGCCTGCTGCGCGAGCGCCGTACCGCGTAGTTCCGAGATTCAGGCTTGCCCGGACCAGTCCGAGAGCTGAAGCCGCAAGAGGTGGTAGCCCTGGCCGTTGTTGAACTCGTTGGGGAGCAGATCGACTTGTTTGAAACCGAACTTCGTTCGGTACACGGCAAGCGCCCGATGGTTGTCGCCGGCAACGGCCAGCACCACTCTCTTCACCCCATGCTCGCGCAGACGTTCCAGGACGCCGGCCAGAAGGCGGGTGCCGAGGCCGTGCCCCCGCCAGCCCGGCCGAAGCGCCATGTTGAAGATCACGATCTCGTCCGGGTCGTCGAAGCTGCGGAACGTATGGCAAGCGCCGATCACAAGGTCGTCGGCGCGGATCAGGAAGATGCGGCCGAAGCGGAGCAGCCCGCCCAGCGTGTACCTGCTGAAGGTCGGCTCCGAATAGCTGAGCAGGTCGAGCTCGGTGAGCACGGCGATCAGCTTGGAATCGTGAAGGTCAACCTCGCCAATCGTGAGCTCGTAGCCCTCGCTGTTGGATGATCGTGTGAGGTGGTATCGCGCCATCCGATTGGCTCCTAACCGCTGCACGGCCCCACCGGATAGATCACGCGGATGTTGTCCCACACCGACCCTGCCGTACACGCTGTTCGCCGCGCCAGGTACCTTGAGAAGCTTGGCGACCAGGCGGCCATTCTCGTCGCCCCGCTTCACGCTCACCGAAACGCCGATAGCGAGTACCGATATCGCCAGTCCAGCGACCTGTTCTACCTCACCGGATGGGAGGATCCGGAAGCCGTAGCGCTGTTCCGCCCCAAGAGCGAGGTGCCTTTCATTCTGTTTGTGCAGCCCAAGGACCCCGAGCGCGAGGTGTGGACCGGAATCCGGGAGGGCGTCGAAGGTGCCACGAACCGCTACGGCGCGGATGCGGCGTTCCCAATCCAGGAGCTGGGGTCACGGCTCGGACCTTTGCTGCTTGGCTATGGCGCGGTGCACTACCGTGTGGGTGACGATGCGGTGCTGGATCGAACGGTGTTTGGCGCCATCCGGGCCATGGCCAAGCCGGCCGGTCGAAACGGCGGCGAGATCCCCTGGATGTGCGTGGAGCCCGGCCGTCTGGTCGGCGAGCTGCGCGTACGCAAAGAACCCGGGGAGATCGAACTTTTGCGCGAAGCCGGCCGTATTTCCGGATTGGCACATCGGCGGGCCATGGCAGTGGGCCGCCCCGGCGCCTACGAGTTTGAGGTGGAAGCGGCCGTGGACGGGTACTTCCGATCGAGCGGCGGCAATGCTCCGGGGTACACTACCATCGTGGGTGGTGGAAAGAATGCTTGCATCCTACACTATATCACGAATCGGGAACAGCTCCGGGATGGGGACCTCTGCCTCGTGGACGCGGGCTGTGAATACAAGTACTACACCGCGGACATCACTCGGACCTTTCCGGTCAACGGGCGTTTTTCAATCCCCCAACGCGCACTTTACGAGGTTGTGCTCCGCGCTCAGCTCGATGCGATCGAGGCCGCCCGGGTGGGCACGCCCTTCAAGGCGATGCACGACATCGCGGTGCGCCGGTTGACCGAAGGCATGGTGGACCTCGGGTTGCTGAGCGGCGGGGTGGACGATCTGATTCATCGCGAGGCGTTCAAGCGGTACTACATGCACGGCACGGGCCACTGGCTGGGTTTGGACGTGCATGATTCGGGCGCATACTGGCACGGCTTCGACAGTCGTGCGCTCGAAGCAGGCATGGTGGTCACCGTAGAACCAGGCATCTACGTTCCCCCGAATGATGAGTTGGCACCCGCGGAATTCCGTGGCATCGGCATTCGCATCGAGGATGACATCCACGTTACTGCCACAGGGCCGGAAAACCTGACCGCATCGTGCCCCAAGACCATCGAGGAGGTTGAGGACGCATGCTCCCGCTAAACCTGCTTCTGCTCGCCTGCGCGCCGACCACCACATCCATCGGGCAAGACTCCGCCGAGAACGAGTCGACTTCGCCGGACACCGGCGGCGACGAGCTCCCGGGAACCGAGGCGGCCGTTGGCTTCGGCTGCGTTCCCTCGGCCAACGAGGCGTCGATCGATGAAGGGGAGACCGCGGTCGTCCAGTTCGCTTGCACCGGTTCGGTTCCAGCGGAAGGATGGAGATTGATCGATGGACCTGCCGACGTGGACTTCGATGAAGCCACCGGTCGCCTGACCTGGGCGACCGATCTTGCATCGGCGGGGGGATGGGCGGTCCACGTTCAGTCCATCGCCGGCGATCAACGCGAAGATGGCCACTCCACCATTTGGGTGGCCGATGCGTGGGATGCGCGGGGCAACATTCCCGTCGATCCGCTGACGTACACGCACGAATATGGGCTGCCTGTCGTTCACCTCGAGGTGCCGAGCAACATCAGCTCGTCGAGCAAGGTGGATGGCACGTTCACCTACCGGGGCGAGGCCCACTCCATCGCCGCCCAGATCCGCGGGGCTGCCTCCAGCTACTACCCAAAAAACTCGTACAACATCGACTTTCTCCCCCAGGATGAATTTCGCGATGAGGATCTGGGCTTCCCGCAGCGCCACAACATCGTGCTCACGACCCTGTTCGACGACAACGCCTACTTCCGTCAGAAGATGTGCTTCGACATGTGGAATCTGCTCGATGGCACCTTCCTCATCGAGACCCGGTTCGTAGTGGTCTACCTCAACGGCGACTATTGGGGCTTGTACCTGCTTGGGGACCACATCGATGGCGAATGGTACGAGGACTACGGCTACCCCGAGGATGGCAATCTCTACAAGTCCGTGGACCACGGCGCGAACTTCTATTCCACCTACGGCGGGCCAAAGTCGTCATGGCATCAGGGCTACGAGAAGAAGGAAGGGCTGCCCGTCGATGACTTCAGCGACCTCGACGCCCTGGTGGAGTTCGTTGCGACGGCCGACAACGAAACGTTCGAGGCTGGGATCGCCCAGTACATCGATCTTCAGCAGGTCTACGACTGGTGGGCGCTGGTGATTTTTGCAGAGGCCGACGATTCCGGAGGGAAGAACGCTTACTTCTACAACGTTCCGGCGCAGCCTGGCTTCCAGTTCGCGCCGTGGGACTTCAACCATTCGCTTGGGCAAACGTGGCAGACCGACCGGGAGCCGGCAAGCTACGATTACGACTTCACCTCCGCGAACGGTCTGTTCAAGCGCCTGTTGGCGTCGAGGACCTACGGCGCTGCCATGAGCGCGAGCTTTCGGGAGGCGCGGGCGGGGGTCCTGGCTCCCGCGGCCCTGACCGCGCTCATCGACGGCTACATCGCCGACATCGATCCCTCTGCCCGGCGCGACTGGGCGAAGTGGGAGTCGCAATACCGTAGTTACGGGGGCTGGAACTGGCGCTCCAACTGGACTGACTACGACAGTGAGGTGCAGTATGTCCGCGACTGGGTGAACGAGCGTTGGGCATTCATCGAGCGTTGGGATCCCTGATTCTCGCTCTACGGCATCAGCTCGGCCTCGGGCACTGCCAGCACATAGCCGCGCATGTTGGCCGCTCCGGGGGCTCCGACGAAAACGCGGCCGTCCGCGACGACAACCGCCGTACCCAGCTCGTCGAGGGGACCCCCGGCGAGCACCTGCGTCACGGTGGTCCAGGCGTCGATGCGGTACAGAGCGCCGGCGTGGTCCGCGGTCGCGGGGGCACCGACCCAGAGCGTTCCTGGGGTTGAGCCGCACGCGATCGCCGCCCCGAAGCGGCCTGCCAACGGGCCGATCCGTTCGGCCAAGCCGAGGGCTGTCAGCGAGCCGACCCCAGGCGCGCCGAGAATGAGCCTCGCCTGCACCTCGGCGTCTGGGCACTCGATCAACGCAAAGCCGAGCCCATCGCCGGGCACTTCGCGGGGGAGCGCCCATCCGTCGGCCCGCCACAGCGAATGAGGCCCCAGGGAAGCACCCGCTACAACGCCAACCCCTGCGACATCGAGGAGGGTGTCGGGACGGCGGCCCACATCCAAGCGGCTGCCATCGCCGGCCAGCCACCCGCTGCTCGTCGAGGCAACCCAGCCTCCCGGTCCCGCCGCGACCACGCCGCCAAGACCAGCCTCTTGCGCGACGATCGTGGCGTTTCGGCTCAGCTCCCCGACCCCGGGCGCGCCGACGAGCGGCACGCCTTCGACAATCAACAGTCCTGCGCCGTAGAAGCTGCCGGGCCCCCCGCTTCCCGCCGCGGTCAGCCTTCCGTCCTCTTCAAGTTCGTCAACGCGCGCGCCCAAGGGGGACCCGGCGAAAACGCGAACGCCGTCGGTGGCCAGTCTGGAACCGAAGCCGATGTCCGGGGCGGGCCCGTTCCATCTCGCGCGTTCTACGCCACCGTCGTGGGTTTCGGGGTGTCCGTGGTCGCATCCGTTGAGGAACGCGACCGCAAGCAGATGGGAATGCAACACAGCCATAGCTTAGCCCAGCGCGTTGGACCGGAATGGGCTAAGCGGCGAGGCGATGTCTACCATCCGACGCCAGATCATCATCGACGCCAGCCCGCGCACGATCTGGGCCGCCCTCACCACGGTCGAAGGGCTGAAGTCCTGGTTGGCCGATGATGCCAGCGTGATCCTGTCGCCGATGGGGCGCTTCGCCATCACCAGCGAAGGGGATGAAGGTGCGCTCACCGAAACAGGTCGCTTTCACACCGTTCGGCCGACATCGAAGCTGGAGATTCACTTCGATAAGTTCAGCGGGGGCCCTTGGAAGGGCACTTCGCTCACGTTCACGGTGGCGCGGGAAGGCAAGCAGTCAGTGATGAACGTGCTTCATGTGGGCGATAGCTTCGATGTTCCTGCAGTTCTCAAGGAAGTCGACGACACCTGGAGGCGAGCGCTGGTTTCGCTGCGGGATGGCCTGGAGGCCTGACTACGGCCCGCCGTCAGGGCAGGACCACCGAAAGCGGGTCGCTGCCGAGCGGCAGAGCGTAGGATTCCATTCGCACGTCGCCCGCTCCTGGCCCGTCTCCGGCCACATCCACGCTCACGCCTACGCGCACGCGAGCAGGCCGGCGGCTGAGCTGGATTACGCCCTCCACCATACCGTCCGCGCCCTCGCCAGCCGCGATGGCGACGCTCCCCAAGGCTCCTTGCGCTGGGGGACCATCCGCGTCCCGTATATCGACCACGAGCCGCGCCGGAGTGGCCGGAACTTGTAAGGTGAACCTCACACTCTCGGGGCGTAGTCCGGCGGCCTCCTTCACCGTTCCGTGCCCTTCGAAGCGGTCGACCGCAGTAGGAGGCGGCCCCTCGGGGGCGATCACAGTCAACGGGACACGCGGCCACTCCGCGAGCACCTGCGCGACGGCCTCAGCCATGCGTGCGTGCCCGCGAGGCGTGGGGTGCATCTGGTCAAGGAACAGCGCGTCTGCGCTTTGGCCGGTGGCGCGGAAGGCCGCGGGCACATCGACCAGGGGTGCCTGGCAACGCGTAGCCGCCTGCCGCATCACGTCGCGGTACGGGGCCCAGGCCGGGTCTGCTGAAATCGGTGCGACGTCTTCCCGGTTGGCCAAAAGCAGGAACACCACTCCGCCACCGCGCCGCGCCTGGATGTGGCAAAAGCTTTCCAGATTCGTGGCATAGTCTGCGATGGACACCCGGCGATTGCCGGTCCGCGCCGCATCGCCTCCGATCTGCCACCCCACCTTTTTGGCCCGCGTTCCTGTCGGCTTCACGCGCAGCTCCCAATCGAGCGCCCGAAACAGGGCGGAGTGAAGGAGCCACCCGCGTGCCCTGGCCCACGCAGTCTCCTCCCAGCCGGCGAAGGAAGCCAGCAGGTCCCTATCGGTGAAGCTGTCGAAGTTGTTGTCCGACCACAGCGTGCCCACCAGGAGCAGGTCCGGGTCGAGCGCCAGCCCCCTGGCTCGGAGCAGATTGAGCGCCTGGAAGGAGCTGTACCCGGGCACGGCCCCGTTGATGAAGTCGATGGAAAGCTCGGCTTCGAGGAGGGAGGTGAACACCTGGTCGTCGTCGTTGCCAAAGCCGTACACCGAGCTGTCCCCGAGGGCGAGCACCCGCGGTCTCGTCTTTTCGCTACGCTCCTGGTCGCGGAAACCGGTCGCGTTCACATGAACGCGCCCCCCTCGCTCTCGGTGGTCGCCGGGCACTAGCTCCCAAAGCAGCCACGGATTGCCGTTCATCAGCGATTCATCCCCGTTGGCAGCCTCCGGGGCATCGAGCGCGCTGGGGGGTGGAAAGCTGCAAAAACCTAGCTCTGCCGCGCCGAGCACGACCGCCGACACCGTCAGCGCTCTCACCCACCGCAGACGAAGGGTCACTCGTTCTTCCCGCTCGAGCGAAGTTGGCCATCTACCAGGAGCGTTTCCCCCACGCCGCGCACTCCGGTGGCGACGGCCCGCAGGCGCATCCCCCCCAGACCCTGCTTCGAAGCCGGCAGCGTGCGCTCGAGGTTGCTGGCGATCGCGCTCAGGATCTGCGCCTGCGCCAGTGCGGCGAGGGGATCGGCCCAATCCGCCCCGGGCGAGGATGCGATTTCGCTCACCGTTGTCGGTTCGATGGCGATTTTCCCATCCCGGAGGGCCAGGGTACCGGCCACATCGTAGTCGCGCCACCAGCCCAGCCCTTCCAGGCGCCAGAGTCGGAGGTCCAGGTGGAACGTGTTGCCCTCCACATCGACCGCGTGCGGGTCCACGACGACCCCCTTTTCGACGGCACCCCGAGTGAAGGCCTCGCGCCGAAGGAGTCCGGCCAGGGCGGTCTCGGAGAGCCCCAGAATCACGGCGTCGGGGGTGGGGTCCGGGACCACGGCCGGCCGGGTGCCCGCCACGTTCGTGAGCACCTCGACACGGATCGCATGTTCCCCGGTTCGAATCCGAAGCAGGCGGATCGGGAGATCGCTCAGGTCGGCGATGAGGATTGTCGGCAGCGCGGGGCCGAGCGAGTCTCGCACCCATTCCTGGAGCAGCACTGACGGGTTCGCACGGAGGCTGCCAAGATCTCCGGGGTTTACATCGACTTTCCCGATCCTGAACGGCCTGGCCACGATGCGGGTGCCTTCTTCCACGCCCAGCTGCAGCTGCCCAGAGACGGCCACTTTCGCGGGAAAGTTCCCCCCGATCGGCCCCAGCGCCCAGGAGACATCGCCGCGAACCTCGAGATCGAAGTGAATGCAGCTCTCGCACCCCTGCCCGGGGTCGATCTCGGCCGACCTGATCCGAAGAGTAGGTCGCAGCGTGGCGGCGAATCCAAGCGGAAGGTCGAGGATGAGGGGCGTAGAATGGACCTCCAACGCCTCTGAGCCCGCGAGAGCAATCACATCGCTGAGCGCGTCCTCACCGATGGCTACCACGAGATCGGGTTCCCACGTCGGCGGCAGCTCGCTCGCTATCGTCAGCGCGTGTGCCCGCGCTTCGTCGTACACCGATCGGATGTCCGGACCGCAGGCGAGGAAAAGCAGGAATCCCATCCGCCCCTGCTAACGGATAGGATGTTTGAAGTGGAGATGGCGATGCCCGAGACGACGGACCCCCTCGCCGGG
>CAMBIK010000078.1 GCA_945867435.1 Klebsiella pneumoniae | reverse complement strand
GGTCCAACCGAGCGATGGTGCCCGCATGGATCGAGAGCTTTTCCCCCGCGTTGTTGCCCACCACGCGGATCTCCATGCCCACCCGCGCAGCGCTTGAATCCAGTTCCAACGCCGGGAGGCTGGCATAGGTCAGCGCGGCGGGGTCGAACTGGTAGAAGCCGAAATCGTGTACAGGGTCACGATAAATCGCCCGCAGCGGGACGACCTCGTTGTCGTGGGTGATGGCCTCGCTCCGCGTGGGGCCGGGCGTAACGACGTGCCGATTGGTGAGCAGGATGCCGCGTGCCGCATCCACGACAAAGCCAGTCGCAAAGCTATGTGTGGCCCCCTCGGTATCAAAGGCCCGCGTGGCGAGGATGTCGATCGACACCACGGCGGGAGTGGCCTGCCTCACCACCTCCGCCCATGGGTCAGGAGGAGGGGCCTTGGCCGGCGGAGCGGCAAAGGCGGCGGCGAGCAAGAGCGGGAGGATCATCCCTCGGAATCACCCGGGACCTCGGGCGCCTCCACCGTTTCAGCCTCTCCAGCCAATGCATCCGTTTCCTGCACGCGGGCGACCGCCTGGATCCGTTCGCCTTCTTCGAGGCGCATGAACCGCACGCCCTGCGTGTTTCGGCGGGTCGGGCGGACATCCGCGATGCGGGAGCGGATCACGCGGCCGGTGTCGGTGATGACGAACACTTGGTCGGACTCGGAGACGATGAGGGTGCCCACCACCGGGCCGTTCCGGGTCTTCATGTCAAAGATGCCCTTTCCGCCGCGTGACTGGAGGCGGTAGCCCTTGGAGCCGTCCTCGCCTTCCGCGACGGGCTCGACGGCAGACTCCCCGGCTTCGCCCGGTTCACCAGCCACCTCCACAGGCTCCTCGGCCTCATCGCCCGCGGCATCTGGGACGGCATCGGGGTCGTCGGGCAGATCGACAGGTGCCGAGCTGGCATCGAGCCAAGTTCGCTTGGCGAAGCCTCGCTCGCTGATGGTAAAGACGAACTTGTCGGCCGACTCGGTGACGACCGAGAAGCCCACCACCTCATCCCCGTCGCCAAAGCGAACAGCACGAACGCCGCGCGACACCCGCCCGAGACGGCGCAGGCCCTTGCCCGGATCATCCAGGCGGAACCGGATGGCCCGCCCGCTGCGGGTGGAGAACAGCACTTGGGCGTTTTCCCCGGCGTGGGCCACGCTGAGCAGCTCATCGCCTTCGACGATATCCACCGCGTTGATGCCGTTGGACCGGACGTTGGCGTAGGCTGAGAGCTCCGTGCGCTTGGCCAGACCCCGCTTGCTTGCAAACACCAGATCGCCGCCGTCGTCGAAGCCGCGGATGGGCACGACGCTCGCGACTTGCTCGCCTTCGGCGAACGTGATCAGGTTCTGGATCGGCTTGCCGCGGGCCGCAGGTGCCGCCTCCGGCACCTCCACCACAGGGAGGAGGAACACGCGGCCCGTGTTGGTGAACAGGAGAAGCTTGCCATGGGTGTTCGCCACAAACACGTCGCGCACAAAGTCGCCGTCGCGGGCGCTCATGCCGGTCTTGCCGACACCCCCACGCCGCTGGGTGCGGTACTCGCTCATCGGCGTGCGCTTGATGTACTGGAGGTTCGACATGGTCACGATCTGATCCTCTTCAAGGGTCAGGTCCAACCTGTTGATATCAGAAGCGCTGCCTTCGATGCGAGTGCGGCGGGGATCGGCATAGCGTGCGCGCACCGCGGTGAGCTCGGCCCGAATGACCCCCCAGAGCGTGACCTCGTTGCCAAGCACGCTTTCCAACCACTCGATGTTCCGCCGGATCTCGGCGTACTCTTCTTCGATCTTGTCGCGTTCCAGGCCGGTGAGTCGGCTAAGCCGCATCTCAAGGATCGCCTGCGCCTGCACCTCGGAAAGACCAAACGTCGCCTGCAAACCCTCCCGCGCCGCATCGCTCGTGCGCGAGGCGCGAATGAGGGCGATCACGGCATCGATGTGGTCGAGGGCGATGCGCAAGCCTTCGAGGATGTGGGCCCGTTCCTTGGCCTTGCGCAGGTCGTACCGCGTGCGCCGTACCGTGATCTCGCGGCGATGGCTGAGGAAGTAGGACAACATCTCGCGGAGGGACAGCACCCGCGGACGCTGCTGCACGATGCTGAGAAGGATGATGCCGAACGACGACTGCAGGGCCGTGTGCTTGTAGAGCGAGTTCAGCACGATCTCGCGGATCGCATCGCGCTTGAGTTCGATGACCACGCGCATGCCCTGGCGGTCAGATTCGTCGCGGACGACGTGGATGCCGTCCATCTTCTTGTCCTTCACCAGCTCGGCCATGTGCTCCTGCAGCCTGGCCTTGTTCACCTGGAAGGGCAGCTCGGTGATGATGATCGCTTCACGACCCTCCACATCCTCGAACTCGACCTTCCCGCGGATCACCAAGGAACCCCGACCGGTTTCGTAGGCGTCGCGAATGCCGGCACGGCCGCAGATGGTCCCATAGGTGGGGAAGTCTGGCCCCGGAATGAGCTCCATCAACTCGGTCAGCGTGATGTCCGGGTTGTCGATCATGGCTAGGCAGCCATCGACGATCTCCCCAAGGTTGTGAGGCGGGATCTTCGTGGCCATGCCCACGGCGATGCCCTCGGCCCCGTTGACGAGCAGATTGGGGTACGCGGCGGGAAGCACCTCGGGCTCTTCGTACGAGCCGTCGTAGTTGGGCTGAAAGCCCACCGTTTCCTTGTCGATATCGGCGAGCAGCTCTTCGGCGAGCTTGGTCATGCGACATTCAGTGTACCGATACGCCGCCGCATTATCACCGTCGATACTGCCGAAGTTGCCCTGCCCATCGACCAGGAGGTACCGCATGTTCCACGGTTGGGCCATGCGTACGAGCGCGTCGTAAACCGCCATGTCGCCGTGGGGATGGTACTTCTTGAGCACCTCGCCGACCACGCCCGCGCATTTGCTGTATTTCCGATTGCTCAACAGTCCTTCGCGGAACATCGCGTAGAGGATGCGCCTGTGGACCGGCTTGAGCCCATCGCGGACATCGGGGAGTGCCCGCCCGATGATGACGGACATGGAATAGTCCAGATAAGAGGAGCGCATCTCCTCTTCAATCTGCACCTTGACCACGTTGCGTGCGATGGGGTCCATGTCTGCGATTCCTGCGGATGCGCGCAGCTAACCCGCCGAGCCGCTCCGCGCCCCCACGAGTTGGGCATCAGACCACGGTCCAAAGCCCATTTTGCAACAACGAGGTGGACGGCTACTCGCCCCAATCCTCGTCGGGCCCGCCGGTACCGCCGCGAACGGCCGTGGTGCCGTCGTCGTCTTCGCCGTCGTGGCGACGCTTGCCCTTGCGGCGCTCCCATTCCTGGGCCTTCCGGTTGCGTTCTTCCTCGAACTTGGCCTCTTCCATCCGCCGCCGGTTGGCCGCGAAGCCGCCGCCACCACCGCCGCCGCCCGAACGGCCCGCGCCGCCGCCGAAGCCGCCACCTGGACGGCCACCGCCACCGCCACCGCCGCCGCCGCCGTAGCCGCCACCACCACCACCGCCGCCGCCGCCGTAGCCGCCACCACCACCACCACCGTAGCCACCACCACCACCACCGGCTCCGCCGCCGCCGCCGCCGTAGCCGCCACCCGAGGGGCGATCCCCATAGCCAGCGCCGCCCGAGGGCCGGCCACTGCCGTAGCCACCGGCACCGGGCTCAGTCGCGCCGCCGTAGCCGCCGCCTGAGGGGCGACCACCTCCATCCGGTTCGCCGCCGCCGCCGCCTTCGCCTTCACCTGGCCGCGGCCCGCCCGTACGGTACACCGCCTGCGGCGCGAAGCCTTCGCGCGGACGCCGAGGGGCACCCGACGGGCCGCCTGGACCCCCCGGACCGCCGCCTTCACGCGGACGGGCGATGTTCACCTTCAGCGGACGACCGCCGACGTTGAAGTTGTCGAGCGCCGCGACCGCAGCTTCCGCTTGCGCTTCGTTGGCGAACTCGACGAAACCGAAGCCGCGTGGCTTCCCGGTCTCTCGATCGATGATCAGGTTGATGCTGACTACTTCTCGGCCATCTTGGCCGAAGAGTTCACGCACATCGTCGTCACAGGCCCGGTAGGGGAGGTTCCCCACATACACGTTTCGAGACATTCTCGGGATCAGTCCGCTGGGTTTGGTAGGGTCAAGTCGAGGGCGGCGTGACGAGGGTTACCCGTCACGCTCGCAGGCAAAATCGCCTGCGAGGCTTCTCAGATTGTTCGATTCCGGGGCGGTTGTCAAGCCTCGGGCACGGGATGCGTCTGGAATTGTCAGAACTGCACGATCCCTTCCACGGCGATTTGGGGCTGGACGAGCATCGCCGGGGTGCCAGGCTGGCGGTGCTGCCCCTCGTACACCCACGCCCGACCGAGGACGCGCACGCCGTAGTGCCCGACACGCACGAAGGCATCCGCACCGCCAAAGCCGCCGATACCCGGGGTGATCGAATAGGGGTCATCCCCCACCGGGTACGCATCGGGGGCCGTGTCGGCGAACCAAATCACGCCGGCCCCCCCGCGAACGAACACTTCCCACGCCCAGGCGCGAGGTTGGGGGTGTGGAATGCGCAGCCCAGGTGCCACGTAGACGCCGTGACGAAGGTGAAAGTAATCCTCGTCTTTCGCCTGGGTGACGAACTCGTCCGCCGCGATGGGAACGGGGGAGGCGAACCCGCCGAGATCGATGCCCACGATGCGGGTAAGGCGCGCATCCAACCCAAGACTCACGCCAAAGGGGGAAGGACCCCCTACATAATTGGCACCTACGTGGACCCGCACCTGCGGTTCCAGCATGGTGCCGGCATCGGCCGAGCCTACCAGTGCAGCGACGACAAGGGCGGATGAGAGCATGGAACCTCCAGGGCGCGGGTACTATACCCAGCCGCGACGATCATCCAATCAGGAAACGATGAAGGGCCGAGAGCGAAGCGAGGTCGTGAACCTCGGTGGCCAGCCGCGGCACGCAACTTACGGAGACGGAGGGGCCCGCTGCAGCGCGGAGCGCGTCCACGCGGCGCGCCTGCAGCGCCGCGAGCTGGCTCAAGCGAGCGTGCGCGGCACCCAGCCTGGCGAGCAGGGGGCCGGCCGCGGTGGCGTCGATGCCACGGGCGCGTGCCCCCCAAACCGATTCCAGGTCGGGCGTAGCGAAGCTCGCGACATGCACCTGGTTGGCCACGACCGCAGCGAGGGGGAGGCCGCGGGCACGCAGCTCGGTCAGGAAGAAGCCCGCCACCTGCATGGAGGGCTCCGTGGGGGCCGCCACCACCACAAAGCTCGTGCTGGAGGCGCGGAACATGCGTTCCACGGCTTCATGCCGCTCCCGAAAGCCGTCGTAAAGGTCTTTGAACAGCGAAAAGAACGAGGCGATATCGCCCAGGAACGCGTCCCCGAAGATGAGCCCGAGCAACCGATAGACCACGGCCGTGGTCCCCGCGAGCAGTCGACTCCCGAAAAAGCCTTGATCGTCCTGTGGAGTCAGCAGCCGTTTCATGATCTGCTTGTCGAGGAAGCGGGCCAGGCGCCCCGGCGCATCCAGGAAGTCCAGCGCGTTCTTCACGGGCGGCGTGTCGAGCACGATCAGCTCGTAGCGGCCGCTCTGGACCACATCGAACAGGCGCTCGGTAGCCATGTATTCCTGGCTGCCCGAGAAGCTTCCTGCCATGGAACGGTAGATGCGGTTGGTGTAGATGGCCTCGCGCGTGGCGTCGTCGCGCGCCACCTTGCGGATCACATCGTCAAACGTGGATGGGGCGTCGAGCATCATCGCCCACAGCTCCCCCTTCACGTCAGCTGGAAGCGCAATACGGTGCTCGGTGTTTCCGATCTCGGAAAGCCCCAACGAATTAGCTAAACGACGCGCAGGATCGATGGTGAGCACCAGTGCCCGCCGGCCAGCGTACGCCGCTGCGAGCGCCAGCGAAGCCGCCGTGGTGGTCTTGCCCACGCCGCCGGACCCGACACACACCAGCAGCTGCTGGTTCGCGACCAGGGAGGCGAGCGTCATCCCTTGCCCCGGGCATCGAACCGCACCCCGCTCGCCCGCGCCAGCGCGGCGGCCACCAGCAGGCTGACCTTGGCAGGCCCCTCCGCGCCAGAGAGCGACGGGAGGGTCGCCACCGGGGTTCCGGCAGCCCCCAACCTGGCCAGCGCCTCGCCCGTGGCCGCCTCCAGGCCCTCCTCCCACCGACCGGCCCCCAGGACCTCGGCCTCCGCGGACCCCGGTGCCACCTGAGCCTCCAGGGCCGCTAACAACGCCCTTTCACCCTCGCTGAAGCTCGGCGAAGACGCCCGATTGAGCAGGACCAGAGGGACCGTAAGCCCCCGCACATCCCGCTGAAGCTTGGCGAGGGTCTCCAGCGTTTCGTTGACGACCATCTCCTCGGGGATGGCCACCAGCACGAGATTTGTATCCTTACGCGCGTACATCGCAAGGAGTTGGTCTGCGCATTTCCGGATGGGTCCGGAGGAAAATAGGCGTTCCGCGGTGAGCGGCACGGACAGCATCGCCACCGCATTCCCCGAAGCCGGCATGTCGACAATGACCAAGTCGAAGCGGTCAGCCACCCGCATCGTGTGCCACAGCATGACCAGATCGCGCGCACCCGGGGTCACCTGTAAAAACAGCGAGACAATGCGATTCTTCATGATGAGCCGCACCAGGCGCCGCATCGAAACGATGCTCTCTACCCAGTCTTCCAAGGCCGGAGCCCACGCGACGTTGGCGATGAAGAGGTTGGATTCGACTTCGGTCGGCTCGTAGGCCGTCGGAGCACCGAAGATGGCCGGCAGGGTGGGATGCTGGCTGTCCACCTCGAGCACCAGCGTGCGCCGCCCCTGAGCCGCCGCCAACCGCCCCACGGCCGCCGCCACGGACGTCTTCCCGACGCCGCCTTTCCCTGTCACAAACAGGACGCGCGCACGGAACAAGGCCCGGGTGTCGGCCACCATGGCTACCAGCGCAACAGCGTGGCGCCCCAGGTGAGCCCCGCGCCCAAGCCGGCGAGCAACACCCGGTCACCCTTCGTAATTCGACCCTGCTGCGCTGCCTCGTGCAGCGCGATCGGGATGCTGGCCGCCGTCGTGTTTCCGTAATGCTGAATATTGTGCATCACGCGCTCGGGACCAAGGCCGAGGTGCCGTGCCACAAGCTCGTTGATCCGCATGTTCGCCTGGTGGGGAACAAGCAACGCGATGTCATCGAGCGTGAGCCCGTTTCGCGCCAGGATCGAATGGACGAGCGGGGGGAGCTTTTCCACCGCGTGCTTGAACACGGCCTTGCCATCCATCTTGGGGAAGTGGCGGCCCTCGGCCATCATCTCAGCCGTGAGCCTTGGCTGGTGCCGTGAGGCGGGCGCTTCGACCATGAGGATTTCGGCGTACCGGCCATCCGCATGGAGCTCGCTGTCGACGATCATCGAGTCGTCGGTGGCTTCCGCCACGACCGCGCAACCGGCGCCATCGCCAAACAGCACGCTGACATCCCGCCCTCGGTTGGCGAGCTCGATGCCTGACGAGTGTACTTCCGACCCTACGACCAGTACGCAGCGCGCCATTCCGGACCGCACCATCGCATCGGCGGTGGCCAAGCTGTACAGAAACCCCGTGCACTGGTTTCGGATGTCCATCGCGGGCACGCCCGGGATGCCCAGCCGAGCGCCGAGCAGGCAGCCAGAACCTGGAAAGTTCAGGTCCGGCGAGAGGGTAGCGAACAGGATCATGTCCACGTCGGCCACCGTGCGGCCGGCTTCGGCTAGCGCTTCACGGGCCGCGGGCTCGGCGAGCTCGCTGGCACCCACGTTTCCAACCACCCAGCGCCGCTCCCGGATGCCCGACCGCTGGTGAATCCACTCATCGGAGGTCTCCATCCACTGACCCAGCTCGTCGTTGGTCACGACGCGCTCCGGCAGGAAGTGACCCATCCCAACGATTCGACTCCGACCCACCGATCCTCCCTAACTCCCGCGACCTAACCGCCCGCGCGGGCCAACGTCGGGCCTACACGTCGAGGTTGCGCACGTTGAGTGCATTCCGATGGATGAAGTCGCGCCGGGGCTCGACAGCATCGCCCATCAGGATGTTGAAGGCCTCGTCGGCCGCAACAAGGTCCGACACATCCACATGCTGGAGGGTACGGTTAGCAGGATCAAGCGTCGTTTCCCAGAGTTGCTCAGGGTTCATCTCACCCAGTCCCTTGTAGCGCTGCAACTCGTATCCCTTCTCGGAGGCGAGGAGAAAATCGCTCCGCAGGTCGGCAAAGCTGTGGCGCTGCGGCAGGGAGCCCACCCGCGCGGGAAGGGGAAGGATCGCCGCCACCTCGGTGTAGGCGACCAGCAGACGGGTGTGTTCCACATCACTTTCGGATGACCCCAAAAGAGTGATATGTTCCTGGGATTCCCTCAAAACCCGCACGCGCAAAACAGTGCGCCCATCGGCTTCCGTGAGCGGGACCACCTCCAGCACCTCAAGATCGGGGGATACCTCGACGATCCGGGCCCGCAGCCGATCCCCGAGCACCTGCGCATCCTCGAGTGCGGGCGGAACCACCCCGCCGAGGGAGAGGAACTGCTCCAGCACGATCGGGTGGTAGCGACGAGACAGTCGGTCGAGGCGCGTGACAAAACGCGTAAGACGTTCGTTCAGCGGCACCAGGGCTTCGCCTTCGACCTCGGTTTCCCCCGCGAACAGGGTGAGGTTCTTCACGCCCTGCTCGAGCAGGAAGGCTTCCTTTGCGTGGTCGTCCCGCAGGTAGAGCTCGGTCTTGCCGCGCCGGGCCCGGTACAGCGGTGGCTGCGCGATGTAGAGGTGACCGGCGTGGACCAGCCTGCCCATCTTCCGGTAGAAGAAGGTCAGCAACAAGGTCCGGATATGACTGCCGTCCACGTCAGCGTCGGTCATGATGATGATGCGATGGTAACGTAGCCGGGACAGATCGAATTCCTCCCCGATCCCGCAGCCCAGCGCCTGGATCATGATCTGGATCTGCTCGGAGGCTAGCGCCCGATCATCGCGCGCCTTTTCAACATTGAGGATCTTGCCGCGCAACGGGAGCACGGCCTGGTACTTGCGGTCCCGCCCCTGCTTGGCGGAGCCTCCGGCGCTGTCCCCTTCGACCAGGTACAGCTCGCACTTCGCCGGATCTCGCTCGGAGCAGTCGGCGAGCTTGCCGGGCAATCCGCCGCCATCGAAGATGGTCTTGCGTCGTGCGGTTTCACGCGCCTTCCGAGCGGCCTCACGCGCGCGGGCCGCATCCACCGACTTGTTCACGATCGACTTGGCGATGACGGGGTGCTCGTCCATCCAGATGGCAAGCTGTTCGTTGATGATGGACTCGGTAAGCCCCTTCACTTCGCTGTTTCCCAGCTTTCCCTTGGTCTGCCCTTCGAACTGCGGATTGCTGATTTTCACGGAGACAACGGCCGCCAATCCTTCGCGGATGTCATCCCCGGTGATGGCGACATCGCCCTTCGTGGCCTTGAGCAGGTTGTTCGTGACCGCGTAGGCATTCACGGTGCGGGTCAGCGCGGCCCGAAATCCCGCGACGTGAGTGCCCCCATCCACGGTGTTGATGTTGTTGGCGAAGCTACACACGGTCTCGAGGTAGGAGTTGTTCCATTGCAGCGCGATTTCCACCTCAAGCTGGCTTTCTTTGCCCCCCTTGAGGTGAATGGCCGGATGCACGGCTTCACGGCCGGTGTTCAGGTACTCGACGAACTCGCGGATGCCGCCTTCGTAGCAGAAATCGTCGGAGCGGTCTGCCCGCAGGTCGCGCATCTCGATGCGCAGGCCGGAGTTCAAAAAGGCGAGCTCCCGAAGGCGATTGGCCAGGATCTCGTAGGTGAAGTTCGTGACTTCGGTGAAGATCGTGGGGTCGGGAAGGAAGCGCACGCGCGTGCCGCGCTTCTCTGACGCCTCCTTCTTCAACAGGTCGATGGCAGGTACACCCCGTTCAAAGCGCTGAACGTAGTGATGGCCCTGACGCCACACGTCGAGGTACAAAACCTCGGACAGCGCGTTGACGCAGCTCACACCCACGCCGTGAAGCCCGCCCGAGACCTTGTACCCCCCACCCCCAAACTTGCCGCCCGCATGAAGCACGGTGAGCACCACTTCCGCGGCCGGCCGGCCGGTCTCGGGGTGGATGTCGACCGGAATGCCCCGCCCGTTGTCTTCCACGGAACAGCTGCCATCGTCATGGAGCGTGACGATGATGTGGTTGCAGTAGCCCGCCAGGGCCTCATCCACTGCGTTGTCGACCACCTCGTAGACCAGATGGTGCAGTCCGCGGCTCCCGATGTCTCCGATGTACATCGAGGGGCGTACCCGCACCGCCTCCAAGCCTTCGAGCACCTGAATGCTCGATGCACCATACGCCGTGGCGCTTCCACCCTCAGGGGCAGTGCCTTCCGTCGTCGTGCTTAGATCCTTGGGGTCCGGCATCCGAATGCTCCTGCGGCGATCGCCCGCGCCCATAACCCGATTCGGGGGGTGGGGCCGGGCTCAGACTCCCTCCGTCAGTCGCCCGACGTTCGCCGTGCGACCCCAGCCTCAACACTAAAAATACGGAGCTCACTGGTAGCTTTTGGTAGGAAGCGTTCGTCGGTCGTGGTCACGAACACCTGGGCGCCGAGCTCGCTGACCACCCGCACCAGGCGCGCCGTTCGGTCCGGGTCCAGCTCACTGCCCAGATCATCGACCAGAAACAGAGGTGTATCCTGACCCGTTCTCGCGCATGCCAACTCCGCGAGCTTCCAGGCGAGCACAATCGACCGGGCCTGGCCTTGCGAAGCGAACGCCCGCGCCGAGCGCCCCTCGAGGAGAAATTCCAAATCGTCGCGATGGGGGCCCACCAAAACCCGACGCAGCTCCCTTTCCTGGCTGCGCGCGGCGAAAATTCGCTCCGCAAACTGGTCTGCATCGCCCGTCAGGAAGGGGCGATACTTCACGAGTGCGCCTTCCAACCCCCCGAAAGAAGCATAGAAATTCCTGAACTCTTCCGACATCCGGGCCACGGTCTCCGTTCGTCGCGCCACCACGCGCACGGACAGACCCGCGAGCTGCGCATCGATCGCATCGAGCGTGGGACCATCCGCGTTTCCCATCCGCAGGAGCGCGGCCTTGTGCTCCAGGCAACGCCGATGCTGCTGGGCCAACGAGAGGTAGCTGGGGTCGAGGGTGAGCGCGGCACGGTCGAGCATCGCGCGACGAAGCGCCGGTTCTCCCCGAATGGGGGCGACATCCCCAGGAACGAACCACGCAGCGCGGAAGCTACGCAGCCACCCCACCGCATCCACGACCCTTTCTTCACGACGAAGCGTGCGTTCCCCTTCCTTCCACGCCACCTGGTAGCGACGCACCATGTCGTCGGAGCGCACCAGGCCCTCGACCATCGCTTCCCGAGCACCGAAACGGAGCAGCTCCGCGTTCTTGGTGGTCCGGAAGCTGCGAAGCGTGCCAAGGGCCGCCACCGCTTCCAACCAGTTGGTCTTGCCCTGGCCGTTCGGACCGCAAAAGGCGACAAACGGGGCATCCACATCCAGCACTTCGGCTGCGAGATTGCGGAAGGACTGCGCCTGCAAACGAAGAAGGCGCATGGTAGGGGCTCAGTCGAGACGAACGGGCATCACGACGTACAGCGCATTTTCGTCGTCCATGTCCTTGAGAATGCATGGGGCCAGCGCATCACCAAGCTCCAGGGAGACACGGCTTCCTTCCATGACGCCCAGCACTTCGATGACGAAGCGCGCGTTGAACCCCATGCTGATCGCATCGCCGCTGAACTCGAGGGGCACCTCTTCCCGACCTTCGCCAGCATCCAGCTTCCGGGCCGAGAGCGTCAGGCTGTCAGCCGAAAACTGGAAGCGCACCGAATTCGTAGCATCCATGGCCAAGATGGCCACGCGGCGGAGAGCGTCGCGAAGCGCGGCGCGGTCCACGACGGCGCGACGCTTGAACGAAGACGGCAGCACCTGCCGATAGTCAGGAAAATCAGCTTCCAGCAAGCGAATGTGCGCCATCACCTGCGGATACTGAACCAACGCAGCCCGATCTCCGAAGGCAATCTGCACGGGACCCTCGTAGCCTTCCACAAGCTTACGAAGCTCGCCAAGCCCCTTCCGCGGCAGAAGCATCTTTCGGCCAATGCCGAGTTCTCCCGTGTAGGGGGCCTGCGCCCAACAGAGACGGTTGCCATCAGTGCCGACGAAGCGCACGACCGGGCCCGAAGCAGCGCTGGTGTCTTCGACATGGGCGCCGTTGAGACCGTAGCGGTTGTCATCGGGCGCTACGGCGAAGTGAACACGGTCGATCACGCTGCGCAGCGCGCTGCTCTCCATCGACAGGCTGCGCGCCTGATCCAGCGCAGGAGTGACGGGAAAATCCAGATGGTTGAACGTAGCGAGCTTGAAGACCGCAGTGCCAGCTCGCACTTCCAACTTGCCGTTCTCTACGACCGTGAGCGTGACGATGTCGCCCACCAGCACCTTGGCCACGGAAAAGAAGTTCGAGGCGTCGACAGCGACCTCGCCAGGTGTGCGCACAGTGGCGGCGTAGTCCCCAATGACCGTCATGGTCTTGTCGGTCGCCGTTGCTCGCAAGCCTTCTGCAGTGGCCTGAAGCAAAACGGCGCTGAGAATCGGCATCGTCGGTCGCTTTTCTACGATGGCCTGAGCGCGCGCCAAAGCGCGGACGAGCTCGTCACGGTGGATGAGGAGATCCATGGTCCTTCCGGGAATCAGGTAGGGCTTCTATCCTGTAGAGAGTGAGATTGAAATTGCTTGATGAGGGCTATGGAGCGTATGGAAATTGAAATTAACGCACAATCTGACTGGCAGAGTTGCGATCACAGCTCTATGGAGAACTTTGTGTTGTTGCCCCGAGATATCCCGCCGCCGCTTTCGTCACAGGCCCTCGATGGACAAGTGTGAGAGTAGACCACAACGCCTCCATCAATGCTCCACAATGTTTCCGTAGCCTTGTCCATAGGGTGCGCGTTCGGGCTCCTGTCGACTGGGCTCATGGTGTGCCTCGGATGGCCTTGGTCAACAGCTCGACCTCGGCTCGCAGGTTGGGCTGGGTCGGTAGGGCCGTAGCGACCTTCTTGCATGCGTACTGCACCGTGGAATTGTCCCGATGAAAGGCCCGCCCAATCTCTGGGAAGGAGAGCTGGGCAAGGATGCGGCACAGGTACATCGCGATTTGTCGGGGGTGAGCGATGTTGGCAGGCTTTCGCTCGCCTCGCAGGTCGCTCGGCTTGATGTGGAAGTGCTCGGCCACCCGTTGCAGGATGAGATCCGCCGAGGGCGCAAGCAGTTCGGCGGGGAACATGTTGCCCAGGCGGTCCTGCACGAAGGCGAGGGTGACAGGCACGCCCCAGAAAATGTGCATGGCCTGGAGTTTGTTGAGCACCCCTTCCGCCTCTCGCACGTTGTTGCGCATCCGTTTGGCGATAAAGTAGAGCGCATCCGAAGGGATATCCAACTTGAGTTCATTGGCCTTTCGGGCAAGGATGGCGGTCATCGTTTCGACATCCGGTGGATGGACATCGGCCAGCAGCCCTTGTGAAAACCGTGAACGGAGTCGGGGAGCGAATTTGCCGAGCTCCTGCGGTGGCTGGTCCGCGGCCAGCACGATTTGCTTGTTGGCGGCGCGCAGCATCTCAAAGATGTGGAACACCTCTTCTTCGGTGCGCTCCCGACCGGCAATGACCTGGATGTCGTCGAGCAGAAGCACGTCGACCTCGGTGCGGAAGCGTTGGCGGAACGCAGCGATGGACTGGTTCTGGAACGCGCTCACCATGGTGTCGAAGAAGGACTGACCGGTGAGGTACAGCACGCCGCCCCCCAGACGCTTCTCGACCGCATTGCCAATCGCATGCATGAGGTGCGTCTTACCAAGTCCAGAACTGCCATAGATGAAAAGAGGGTTGTAGGCGACGCCGGGCGCATCGGCCACGGCCTGGGACACCGCCTGGGCGAAGTCGTTGCACTTACCGACCACAAAATTATCGAAGGTGTGCTCGGAGATCAGGTTGCTGGCCCCCTGTCGCCGCGGCGACACGGAGGGAAGCGGCGCTTCAGGGACTGCACCGGTCCATGTCAACCGCACGTCGACGGGTCGCTGCTGAACTTCGTCCCACGATGCCTGGATGGACGACATCAGGTTGTCTCGGACCCAATCGAAGGTAACCCTGTTTTCAGCGCATATCTGCACATGTCCGGGCGCGATGGACTCCGGCCAGGTCACGGCCCTCATGAACCAGATGTTCACGATTTCTGAGCCGATTCGTCGCTCCATCGCGGCCAAAAATGTCGCCCACGCTTCGTCCATTGGGTTCCCCTCGTCGTTGACCGAAACGGACCCGGTTCGACACGGGTTCGTGCCAACCGCTGCTTGCCGCGTGCGTCCGGAGGTCTACCCTGCCCGAAGGATCGCGTTCGACTTGGCGCGCGGAAGGAGGCGTTCATCCGTGCGGTGCGGGTAAGGAAAGGGTGGCGAAGAATGAGCCGTTGAACGAAATTTTCCAAACGTGCGATGGGAGCGCGTTCGACCGATGCCGGCGCGGGGCGCGCCTCGCTCGCGCAAGAACCGGTGGGTCACGGTTTGCTCCGGTCACGGGACGGGTTAGCCGCCGGGGCTTGATCCGGAGTCGAACATGAAGCGTACCTTTCAGCCACACAACAAGCGCCGCAAGCGCACCCACGGTTTTCGCGCCCGCATGGCCACCGCCGCGGGTCGCAACGTGCTCCGCCGCCGCCGTACGAAGGGGCGTACCCGTCTCGTCGTGACCGTTGCCTCCAAGCGGGATTGACCAACCCCTTCGCCTGAAACGCTCGGTGGACTTCGCGCGAGCGCAGTCCCTGGGTCGTCGACAGCGCGGGCGCCACCTCGCGGTGGTGGTCGCTTCGGGCGGCGGTTCCAGGACACGGGTAGGATTCGCGGTCAGCCGGAAGGTGGGCAACGCGGTCACACGCAACCGCGTGAAACGCTGGTTGCGCGAGGCCGTGCGCGCCCTCGCTGCCGGCGTTCCTGCGAACGTCGATGCCGTGATTATCGCTTCGCCCGCCGCGGCCGACGCGGGTCTCGTTGCCCTTCGCACCGAGCTCAGCACGCTCTTCTCTCGGTGCTCTCGATGACCTCGTTTGTACTCACCCTGATTCGTGGTTGGCAGCGCGTGGTTTCGCGCTACCTGCCGCCGATGTGTCGGTTCTACCCTTCGTGCAGTCGCTACACCGCCGAAGCGATTGAGGTCTGGGGCCTGTTTTCCGGAAGCTGGCTCGGCATGAAGCGGATCTGTCGCTGTCACCCGATGAACGCGGGTGGGTTCGACCCTATCCCTTTGCCCCACCCGCAGGAGAAGCTGTGAAGGATCCCGGTGAACGCCGTCTCTTGACGGCGGTGGTGCTAAGCCTGGCCCTGTTGTGGGTGTGGCAGATCTTGTTCGCCCCCCCCCCCCCGG
>CAMBIK010000077.1 GCA_945867435.1 Klebsiella pneumoniae | reverse complement strand
CGCAGCCAAGTGCGTCGCACCCGGCGGTGCGCTGATCTACGCGGTGTGCTCGCCGGAACCGGAAGAGGGTCCAGGGGTTGCCGGGCAGCTCGGTTGGCCGATCGAGGAGGTCTACGCCAACGAAGGCAACGTCGACGGCGCCGACGTTTTCTGGGCATGCCGGATGCGGCACCCTCGATAGGCACCCAAGGCCCGTGAAAAGTGGCGGCGTGGCATGCGCCCGTTGCCACGCGCGCATGCCGATAGGTTATCTGCCGGTCCTGTCGGGCCATCGGCAGCGGCTTGACAGCGGGCCGGTGGCTTTTTACAACGGCGTCCCCCTTCACGGAGCTCCTCGCATGGACAAGCCTGAACTGCTCGGAAACCTCAACGGCCTAGTCGTCAAGTACGAACAGCACCGCAAGTACATCGAGAAGGCGCGTGCGCAGGCGGCCAAGTTCTCCTCTGGTGTCATCGAAAAGGTCATCCTCGATCATGAGATCAAGTCGGTCGATGTGGCGGAGGCCGTGGCTCCGCTGCTCCCCGGTCTGCGTGCGCTCGTGGTCGAACTCGACGCCGACAAGGCGAAGATCGGATCTTCGAAGGGAACTGTGGATGATCAAATCCAGGAACTGGAGCTGCGGCAGGCCATCGGTGAGGTTGAAGATGCCGAGTTCGAAACCCTGGTCAGCGAGTTGCGCACCAACGCCTCCTCCGCGAACGAACGCATCTCAGCCATCGATGCCGATCTCGCCCAACTGAACGGGGCTCTCGACCGGTGGATCGCGCTCGCTGAGCCCGCCGGCCACTACACGGCCCCGGTTCCGGCCGCAGCGGTCGTGGAATCGGAGGTGGATCTTTCGGGAGAAGGTGGCGAGTCCTACGTCGGCAAAATCGATTTCATGGAAGACATGAGCTCGGTGTTTGTGGAATCGATGCCTGCCCCTGCCACCGTGCAGATGAATGACATCTCCGACGATATCGCCATCGAGACCGCCGATGTCGGCGAGGATCTTGGGGATGTAGTGGGTGCCGATGTGCAGGTAACGCCCGATGTTGGCGCGGTGGCCACGGTTGCGGATGCCGCTGTCGGCGGCAATGCCGCGAAGGCCGGTCCGGCCATCGAACTTTCGGAACCCGCGCCGATGCCGGTCGATGATGGTGGCCAGCGTCGGGCCCTGCTCATCTACCAAGAAAGCACGGCAGAAGAGCAGATCTACCCGTTCACCAACGACCAGCTCACCATCGGTCGCGGTCGGGAAAACGACATCC
Organism: Klebsiella pneumoniae; assembly: GCA_945867435.1. Classification (GTDB taxonomy): domain Bacteria; phylum Myxococcota_A; class UBA796; order UBA796; family SXON01; genus SXON01. The sequence continues at coordinate 14,246 of CAMBIK010000077.1, read as the reverse complement.
AGATCAAGAACGACAGCAAAGTGAGCCGCTACCACTGCAAGTTGTTCCGTCGCGGCAACAACTTCTATGTGGAAGACATCAAGTCGAGCAACGGTACGCTGGTCAACGGCGAACTGATCACGGATCGCCGCCTGTTTGGCGGCGAAGAGATTGTGGTCGGCGAAACCTACTTCCGCTTTCGGATCATGGAATGACCTTGGTCCAAACCGACTGAATGCCTCTGCGCCGTACCGTTGTGCTGGTGGGGTGCGAACCGGCGTTCTTTGAACACGCGGAGCGTGGGTTGTGGGGGGAAGGCTTCGAAGCGCGAACGGCGAGTGACCTGAGCGGGGTGCTTGAGGTGCTCGGCAAGGACGCCGTGGCGGCGGTTTTGATCCACGCGAGGCTCGGTAAGGCGAAGGTGGCCATGGTGGCGGCCGATGCTCGGGTCTTAGTGCCCTCGGCGGCCCTGGTTCTGGTCGGTTTCGAACCGACCGCAGGCAGCGACCCGTTGGGCGAAGGCTTCGACGATGTGGTGGTGGCGGCCACGACATGCGACGAACTGATGTGGCGAGTCCGCTTGCGGGTGGCGGCGGCATCCCGGAATGCGGACCTGCTCACACACGCGCGGAAGTTGTCTCACGACGTGCGGGGGCCCTTGGCCGTCGTTCTCGGGCAGGTAGAGCTGATTGAAGCTGGACTTGTAGAAGCCGCCCAGCTCCCCCAGATGGCCGCGACCCTAAGGCGGCAGGCGGCACGCATCGCCGCGGTGCTGGACCCGTTCGCCGCGGGCTGATCCCCCTGCGCTCTTGAGTGGTTTCTGGCTTCTGCAGGGTTGCAGGTTCAGCAAAAGACGCTTGATTTACTTTTTTTTCACCGATGGGCAGGCGTTCGGGGGTTGGCATGCCGAAGAAGGACAGAAACGACCGCGCTGAGATGTCGTACACCACCTTTCATGTCGCGAAAATGCTCGGGGTGGCACCGCCCACAATTGTGAATTGGTGTAATGCGGGGCTGATCAAGTGCCATCGCACTGCGGGCGGGCAGCTTGGCGCCGGCCGCGGGCATCGGCGGATCCTCCCCCACGATCTCCTCCAGTTTTGTGAAACGGCCGGCTACCCCGTGCCCGCCGAGGTGCGCGGCGCCGCGGTGCTTTCTCCGCGTACGCAAGCGTCGTTGGTCATCGTGGATGACGATGCCGATTTCACGAGAGTTGCAGCCGAGTATCTGGTCGCCAAGGCTGGCTTCAAGGTCGCGGTGGTGCACCATCCGTTCGATGCCGGCCGCGAGATCGAAAGGCTACGCCCGGCGGTGGTCTTGTTGGACTTGCGCATGCCCGGGATGGATGGCTTCGAGGTGTTGAGGAAAATCAGGCAGGATCCCGAGATCCAGCGCACGCTCGTGATCGCCTGTACCGCCTTCCGTGATGCTACGGTCGAGGACCGCGCGCGTCACCAAGGGTTCGACGACTACTACGAAAAGTCGACATCCCTCGGTCATCTTTCCGAGATGATCGATCGCCTCATCGCGTCTATAGGGTAATCCGTGCCCCGCTACGGCGTGCGTGCGAGTCGCATGGGTGCCGCGGGCCCCTGAGCGCCGCGCCGTACCTGCACCATCTCGGCCAGCACCGAGATCGCGATCTCCTCGGGGGTTTCGGCGCCGATGTTCAGGCCGACCGGCCCGCTCACTTTGGCGAGGCGCGCGGGGTCCACGCCTGCGGCCCGAAGGCGAAGGTGAAACCGGGCGACTTTGGCACGGCTGCCGATGAGTCCGATCCACGCCCAGTCGAGCGGAACCAGGGCTTCAAGAAGGTCCTGGTCTAGTGCGTGGTCGTGGGTGACCAGGAGAATCCACGTTCGAGCATCGCCTTCGAGCGTGCGCGCCCACGGGCGAGGGTCGCGAATGACGCGGTCGCAGCCTGGAAAACGCTCCAGCGTGTTCAGTTCGTCGCGGTCATCGACGACGGTCACGCTCCAGCCGGCTTCGCGGGCGAAGATCGCGGTGGGGCGGGCCACATGACCGGCGCCGAAAATCAAGAGTCGGTCGCTCGGGCGGAGCGGCTCGATAAAAACCTCCATGGATCCTCCACAGCACATGCCGAGATCGCGGGTGAGGTGTACGGAAAACCTCCGGGGTAGTCCCGTCACGAGCGCGGCGACCGCCGCCTCGATCACCTTCGCTTCAAAGTTGCCGCCCCCGACCGTGCCGAAAATCCTGCCGTCCGGCCACACGACCATCCGGGCCCCGCTTGCTCTGGGGGCCGAACCGTCCACGCCGACGACGGTCGCGAGCGCCACCCACTCGCCACGATCGGCTGCAGCGGCGAGGACTGGCCACACCTCTGCCACTTTAGAGACCGGCCCGTGCGCGCACCCGTGCGAGCGCGGCGTCGGCTTCGTTGGCGAGAGCGTACGGGTCCACGCCGAGGGCGTTGCCCGCTTCCGCAGCGAGCTCGCCCCCAACGTAAACGCGGTCCACCGCGCGGGCGTCGAGCTGGTAGACGACCGCAGAATAGGGGTCTCCACCGGTCCATTGCCTACGCGGGTCAAGGATGATCAGGTCGGCAAGCTTCCCGACGCTCACGATGCCGGCGTCGATTCCGAGGGCACTGGCTCCCTCCCTCGTCATCAGGCCCACGACCGTTCGCGCGCTCATGGTGGTGGCGCCGAGGCGTGGCTTGGGGAGGAGCGCGGCCAACCGCATCTCGGCGAAGGCGTCGAGGCGGTTGTTGCAGGGTGATCCATCCGCACCGATCGAAACGTGTACGCCCTTCGCGATCAGCTCTGGAATCCGGGCGATTCCGCTTGCCAACTTCAGGTTGGACGAAGGACAGTGCACGACGCGCGTGCCGGTCCGGGCCAGCAAGTCCTCCTCGGCGTTCGTGAGGTGGATGCAATGGGCGAGCACGACATCCGGGCCGGTGAGTCCGAGGTCGTGCAGGTGAACCACGTTGTCCTGGCCGGTCAGGGCACGGACGAGATCGACCTCATCGACGTTCTCGCTCGCGTGGGTATGGATCAGGCAACCCCGCTTTCGGGCCTCTTGGCCCGTGGCCCGCAACAGCGCATCGGTGCAGCTCGGCACGAAACGCGGCGCGTAGGCGTACCGCATGCGGCCGCGGCCATGCCACCGGTCCGCGAGGTCTCCCGCGCTGACCATCGAGGCGTCGAGATCTTCGGAGAGCCCAGCTTCGTTCGGTCGGTCCATCTGGGCCTTGCCGCAGAAGAGCCGGAGTCCCGATGCCGATGCGGCGTGGAAAACGGCGTCGGTGTGGGCCACGGTGGCCATGTCGAGCGCGGCTGTCGTGCCGCCCCCCAAGAGCTCGTTGATGCCGAGGCGTGCGGAGGTGGCCGTGCTGTCAATGTCGTGGGCGTGTTCCAGCGGCCAGATGCGCGTGCGAAGCCAATCGAGGAGGACCAGGTCGTCTGCGAGGCCGCGGAACAGGGTCTGGACGAGATGGATGTGGGTCTGCACAAAGCCGGGCATGAGCCACTTTCCCCGGCAGTCCACTTCTTCGAACCCGTGCAGTTCGCGACCCATCGCGACAATGCGATCGCCGGAAACGGCGACGTCGGTGTCGGCGATGGTACCCGCCTCGTCGCATACCAGGACGCGTGCTCCCTTGAAGACCAGCGGCCAGGGTCGTTTCATCGGGCGCGCCATACCGCAGCAATGGGTGCCTGTCGATTTGACCCGGGGCCCGCGCCCGCGTAGGTTGGGCCCCTCGATGTGGTCGAGCCTCCTCTGTCTTGTGTCCTTGGTGCGTGCGCAGGACCTTGCGCCTGCCGCGCCGGCCGTGCTGCCCACGCCCATCGGTGAAGATGCCGCGTGGCACGAGGAACGCGGAACGGCCATGTTTGAAGTAGGTCTGTACAGCCTTTCTCGCTCCGCGGATGGCGGCAGTTGGTTGCTTGGACTTAACGACGGGGCGCTGTACCGGTCCATCGATGGAGCCCGCACTTGGTCGCGGGTGCTTCGGCCTCCCGGCACCCGGGAGGAGGTGGACGACGAAACGGCCCTTCTGGAGGGGGAATCGCTGGTCGCCGAGGATGAAGGCCGCTCCGAGAGCAGCCTGGACAGCCCCGAAGATGCGGAGAGTGCGGGCGAATCTGACGAAGGCACTACAGAGGACGCCGAAGGGGACTCCGACACGATTGATCGCAGCGCGGCCCCAAGCGACGCGCCCGAGCGTGTGCAGGTCGATGTGGACCGCGCCACCGCGGACACCCTCCTTCAGCCCGCCACCGAGGAACGCTTCGGCGCGACCGTGTGGCACCACCCGAACGACCCAGAGGTTGCCCTGGCGGGGCGGAGCGATGGCATCTGGCGCTCGGTGGATGGCGGGCTGCATTGGACGCGCACCGACGGCGCCGCCGACGCCCTGCGCTTCCTCGCTGTTCCTTCGCTGGGCATCGTTCTCGCGGGCACCAGCACGGGTGTGCGCGTGTCGCCCGATGGCGGGGAACGCTGGTTTGATACTGTGGATATCACGGACGGTGCCGCCGTTGAGGCGCTCGCGATTGTGGGTCCGCGCATCCTGGCTGGCACTTCGCGGGGCTTGTTCGCCAGTCTGGATGGGCTGCGCTGGCAAAGGCTCGATCTCGATGCCCCGGTGACCGCGATCCTGGCCGATCCCGGTTGGGTCGGCGGGGTGTGGGTGGCTACTCCCGGCGGTCTGCGCCGTTCGGATGATGCCGGGGCCACCTTCTACCGCTCAGGGCGCCAGATCATGCCGGGCTTGCGCGGCATGGCGCAGCTGGAAGGCTCGGGGCATGTTCTCATTTGGGGTTCCGACGGCGTGTGGGAGTCGATGGATGGCGGCGTGACCTGGCGGCCGATCTACCAGGGGCTGCGCGATCCCGATATTCGGGATGTGGTGGTTGCTGGCGCTCAGCCCGTGGCGGCCGGTTCGCGCACGTTGTGGCGGCTGGGCCTCGGGGGTGTCACCGAATCCGCGGACTCGGGCTCCTCCGTGTCTGGTCGCCGGTCGCGAAGTCCGCTTGCCTCTAGTGAGATCCAACTCCTGGGGTTCTTGGTGGACACCGCTACGCGTCGGCAGGGCCTCGACATCTCGACCCTCAACCCTGCCGCGCTGAGCGCCAAGGCGTTCCTGCCCATGGTGATGCTCACCGGCGGCTACGGGGTGCGGCGGGCCCGGTCGAGCGCTCTCCTGACCAGCCAGACCACCGAGGGGGATAACGGCGACTGGACCTTCGGTGCTGTGCTCTGCTTCGGCGGCTGCTCCAGCTCTGCGATCTACGACATCTCCGACGCCGTGGATGCGTCGGTGGGCGTGGTCGACACCCAGGGGTTGGAAACCATGGGCTTCGATGAGATGCCTCGCCAGCTCGACGACCTCTACGCCATCGGCGACGAGCTGGTGGGCGAGGGTTCCGAGGCCCTCGCGGCCACCAACACGGCTCAGACGATGCGAAAGTATCGCCAGCAGGTCTCCGAACAGGTGGCTAGTGCCTGGTCTACCGTTCAGCGCCTCGATCACACCCCTGTGCCGCCGTCGCTGCACAGTGGGGTGGCCCGCATCCTTGACATCGAGGAGGCGGAAGCCCGCCTTGATCTTTACACTGACGGCGCCTATACCCGCGCCCGCACCTCGGAGAACTTGCCATGAACCTCCTCCTCCCCCTCCTCCTTGCCGCCGTGCCGGTTCAGGCCGCCGACTACACCTCTCCGGAGCAAGTGCTCGCCCAGTTCGAGGATGAACCTTCGATTGGCGAAGTGCAGGGGATGGCCCTGGACTACAGCAAGACAGATCCGAAGTACCTCGAGGGGTGGATGAAGGCCGCGAAGGCGGCGGCTGCCCTCCCGAGCTTGTCGCTCTACTACAACTACAAGAACAGCTACGGCACCGACTTCGGCTACTACACACCGGAGGAGATCTCGGATGACGTGGCGGCCGACAATTCCGCCTTGAGTTCCTCCGAGGCTTCTGCTTTGGCCTACGGGCCGTTCGAAACGGCTCAGGCCGTGGACATTTACCATGTGGGTTCTGTGCGTGCGACCTGGCAACTTGACGAGTTGATCATGTCCAGCAACGAGATCCGCGTGATCAACGAAGCCCAGGACATCGTGAAGCTGCGCGACAAGGTTCTTGAGGAGGTTACCCGCCTCTACTTCGAGCGTCGGCGGCTTCAGGTGGACCAGCTCCTCGGCAGTGGTGGCGAGCTGAAGAAGCGGGTGTCGGATGACCTGCGCCTCTCGGAGCTGACCGCGCATCTCGACGCCTACACGGGCGGTCGGTTCAGCCGCACGCTCAAACAGAGGCCGTAGGTCCGCAGTCGCTGGGTTAGCTCCCGGGCGATGCCGGCCCATCAGCTCGTCCTCATCCTCGACTTCGGTTCCCAGTTCACCCAGCTCATCGCGCGGCGGGTGCGCGAGCTCGGCGTGTACTGCGAGATCCATCCGTGTACGTTGGCCCCCCGACCCTTCGATGGGCTGGTTGGCATCGTGCTTAGCGGCGGTCCGAGCAGCGTGTACGATCACGACGCCCCCCCCTTCCACGAAGGGTGGCTGGCGCTGGGTGTTCCCGTGCTGGGCATCTGCTACGGGATGCAGCTGCTGACCCATCGGCAGGGGGGGGAAGTAGCCCCCGCCGGCACGCGCGAGTTCGGGCTGGCCCAGCTTCAGGTTTCGGGAGGCGCGGTTTTCGCCGGGCTCGAGGGCGAGCGGCCGGTGTGGATGAGTCACGGGGACCACGTTTCCCGGCTTCCGCCCGGCTTCACGGTCGTCGCCTCCACCGCTTCGTGCCCGATCGCGGCGTTCGAACATGTGGAACGGCGCCAATACGGAATCCAGTTCCACCCCGAGGTCACCCACACGGTCGATGGCACGCGGATGATCGCCAACTTCGTGCTCGGCATTTGCCAAGCCCGCGGCGATTGGACCATGAGCGGCTTTCTGGGCGAGCAGGTGGCCCGCATCCGCGCTCGGGTCGGCGATGGGGAGGTGATTTGCGCCCTCTCGGGAGGCGTGGATAGCTCCGTGACCGCCGCGATTCTGCACAAGGCGCTCGGTTCGCGCCTCCACTGCATCTTCGTGGATAACGGGCTTCTTCGCAAGGGCGAACGCGATGCGGTTCGCGATGAATTCGTCGACTTCGACCTGACGGTGATCGATGCGACCGACCGTTTCCTGACGGCGTTGGTCGACGTGGTCGACCCCGAGCGGAAGCGCAAGATCATCGGCGAACACTTCATCCGGATCTTCGAAGAGGAATCCCGCCGCTTTGCCGCAGCACATTGGCTCGCGCAGGGTACTCTCTACCCCGACGTGATCGAGTCTGTCAGCTTCCGCGGGCCCAGCGCCACCATCAAGTCGCATCACAACGTGGGCGGCCTCCCGGAAGACATGGCCCTGGAGCTCATCGAACCCCTCCGCGAACTGTTCAAGGACGAGGTTCGGCAGCTTGGCCGTGAGCTGGGCCTGAGCAGCGGGCGCGTGGACCGCCAGCCTTTCCCCGGTCCTGGCCTCGCCGTTCGTTGTCTGGGAGCGATCACCCCCGCGCGGCTCGCCGTGCTCCGGGAAGCCGATGCCATCGTGCAGGCCGAGCTTGAGCCCTTGAAGTTGGGGCTATGGCAGGGTTTTGCAGTGCTTCTCCCTGTCAAGAGCGTCGGTGTGATGGGGGATGCCCGCACCTATGAAGAGGTTTGTGCGGTTCGTTGCGTACACAGCACGGATGGCATGACTGCGCATGTGGCCGATGTGCCGATGCATGTGCTCACGCGCATCGCAAACCGCATCATCAACGAAGTGCGGGGGATCAATCGGGTGGTCTACGATGTGTCCACCAAGCCGCCGGCCACCATCGAGTGGGAGTAGCGGCGCGCCTCGCACGGGCCGCTACGGCGGTCGGGGCCTTTGGTTTCGCCGTAGTGGGTCGCGAGGAGATCGCCTGGCATCAGGCCTTGATCGCGGGTAGTTGTGGCGTCGTGGCGCTTTGCTTGCCGACCCGACATGCGCGGCTCTGGATAGGGATGGGGCTCGCGGCCGCGTTGGCCGGGGGGCCGTCCTGGTCGCTGGGGCTGGCGATCGCGGTGGGGTTGGGCGGCTTGGCCATCCAGCGACTGGAGCGCGAGCCCTTCGACTCCGCGCAGGTGGCGCTTGCCCAGGTCGCGGTGCTCGCGGCGGGCTTGGGCGTGGCGCTGGGGCTGAAGCAGCACATCGCGGCGGGGGTGCTTCCGGCGGCCGCCAACGCCATCGCCCCCGCCGGTCACCTTGGGCTCACGGTGGGACTCGCCGCCTTCGTGGCGGCCTCGTTGCCGGCGGCCCCCCCGGTCCTCGAAGATCCTCGCGGCCGCTCGGTCCAGGGCGGCGAAAGGCCGGGCCTGGGTACCCGCCTTCGCGTTCTGGTCCAGGGCCACGCCCCCCTCGCGCTTGCCCTGCTCCTGGTCGGCTGCGCCATGCTTGGCCGCCTCCACAGGCTTTCACGGTTGCCCCCCGAGGCTCGCTTCGCAGCGGCCGTGCCGATCGATGCGGTCCCCTGGGTGATCGACGAGGCCATCGCGAACGCCGCCGGCGATCCGGCTGCCCTCCGCGCCGTGCTCCGGGCCGCTCCTGATGCCGATGCCGCCGCACTTTCCCTCGGTTGGGAGGTCGCGTTGGCCGAGGGGTGGAAGCCGCAACGGGCCGAGGGAGTGGTGGTGGAGGTGGCGCGGGCGCTCGAGAGGGCGAGCCGGGGGGGGGAGGCGCTCCGCCTGCTCGCGCGGCATCCTCGCGTTGGCGAGGTGGATGCGCTGCGCACCTTGTTCGAGCGGACTCAATCGCTTCCCGATGATTGGCGGGGGGGGCGGTTGGGTCGCGTGGTTGAAGGCCAAGCTGGAACGCTGCTGGATGACCCCGTTCTGTTCACCCAGAATGACAGTGTCTCCATCGAATTCACCATGTTAGCAGAGGCCTTCGATGCTGCTCTTGTTCTGGAGTGCAGCGGCGTGGCGTTTGATGGCCCCCCGACGCTCATCGCGACCGTGGATGCCCAACCGCCGTGGAGGGTCGAGTGCCCGGCGGTGGCGAGCGAGCGCGTGCGGCTGGAGCCCGGTCCGCACCGGCTCCGCGTGGCCTACGACAACGACCGCGTGGGGCCGGGTGGCGATCGCAATGTCGGTGTGCTGTCGGTGCGTGTCGGCCCTTTCGTGCGACCCTGACCTTCCAGAGCGGGATAAGACACGGCCCCGAAGAGTGTTGCCCTGTTGCTGCCGCCCACCCTGGTTCATGCCCTTTACGGCCGCCCCGCCAGCGCCGAGCGCGGTTTTTATTTCGTTTCCGCGCGCGGCGAGGATGTACGGCTCACGTTCGCGGAGCTTGCGGTCGAAGCCGATCGCCTGGCCCGCCGCCTTCGGCAGGCCGGCGCGGTTCCGGGAGAACGCATCGCGTTGGTGCTCCCCGACCCGCGCGAGTTTGTGCTCAGCTTCTTCGCTGCGCTTCGGGCGGGCCTCGTTCCCGTGCCGATGTACCCGCCTCTCTCCATGGGCAAGCTCGACGCTTACATGGACAGCGCCAAGCGCATCCTTGTTACCTCAGGTTCGCGGCATATTCTGGTCTCGGACTCGCTCTCGTCGCTCCTGTGGGGGTTGGTCGCCTCTGCGAACCTCAAGGACCTCCACACGCTCGGTCGCCTCGCGGGTCCGGCCCCCGAACTTGCCCTTCCGCTCCCTTCGCCGGATGAGGTGTGCTTCCTTCAGTTTACGTCGGGGAGTACATCGGAACCCAAGGGCGTGGTGGTAAGCCATCGCAACCTGATGGCGAACACCCAGGCCAGCTCGATGGATGGTGCTGGCGTTGATGGGGACAAAGACCGGCTCGTCAGTTGGCTTCCGCTCTACCATGACATGGGTCTGATCGGGTTTGTGGTCACCCCTGTGGCGATGGGGGTGGACACATGGCTGATTCCGACGTTGAGCTTCGTGCGTCAGCCGAACCTTTGGATGGAAACGGTAAACCGGGTCGGGGGCACGATCAGCTTTGCGCCGAACTTCGCGTTCGCGCTCGCCGCCCGTCGCGCCACGGATGAACACCTATCGAGGTGGGACCTCAGCAAGCTGCGGTTGGTAGGCTGCGGTGCCGAGCCCATTCACGCCGAAACGCTCCGCAATTTCCATCGGGTGTTTGGTAAGGCCGGCATGCCGGCCACCGCCGCGCTGCCGGCGTATGGCATGGCGGAAGCCACGCTCGCCGTGGCGTTCAAGCCTCGCGATGAGACCTTTCGAAGCGTTCTTGTCGATGCAATGGACCTCTGCGAGTCTGGCCGGGTGACCCCCGTGGCGGAGGGTTTTGCCGGTCCGACCCAGGAGTTTGTCTCATGCGGTACCGTTCTCCCGCACCACCGCGTGGATATCGTTGATGATGCAGGCGTTCTCTTGCCCTCCGGCGTGGAGGGCGAGCTCGTCGTGTACGGACCCAGCGTGACAGCCGGCTACTACGAGAACGCCGAAGCGACCGCCGGTGCGTTCATCGGCGGCGGCGTTCGCACGGGAGATCTTGGCTTCTTTCTCGATGGTCAGGTGTACATCAGCGGCCGAGCGAAGGATCTGGTCATCCTGAACGGTCGCAATGTTCACCCTCAGTCCATCGAGTGGGTGGTGGCTGATGTTCCTGGTGTTCGTCGCGGGAATGTTGTTGCCTTCTCGCGGCCGGGGGAAAGCACCGAGGAACTGGTGCTGGCGGTGGAACGAACCACCGACGGGCCCGTTCCTGCCGTGCTCGCCGAGGCTGTGGCCAACCATGTTCGGGATACGATGGGGCTCTCCGTGGCCGATGTCGTGGTCCTGGTCGCGGGCGCTCTGCCGAAGACCAGCTCGGGGAAGCTGCAACGCCGCAAGACTCGCGACCACTACCTCGCGGGTACCCTCGGTTCGGAAGGGGTGCGGACCATGGGCGCGGGCGGCGAGCGACTTACGGCGGCCAAGCATCTGGCGCGTTCGTTGTTTGCAAGGGTGAAGCACGGGATCAAGGGAGGTTGATGGTTTGGCCCCCGCCCATCCGCCCCTGAGGGACGACCGCCCCATCCCCGGAGCGTGGGAGGCGGCGATGGGCGGGTTCCTGGACTGGATCCGGGTCGAACGGGCCCTGTCCGTGAATACGCAGCTCGCCTATCGGGCGGATCTCTCCCGCCTGGCGCGGTGGATGGGAACCCAGGGCCGGCCCGATCCCGTTGATGTACGCCATGAAGACCTGGCGGCCTACCTGGTTGCGCTGCAGCGCAATGGCTTGGACCCGCGGTCCATGGCGCGGCACCGCAGCGCCCTGCGGCAGCTGCTGCGATGGTTGGTCGCGGAAGGGTTGATGGCCGACGACCCCACGGCGCTCTTGGCGGCACCGAGGGTGGGGCTTCGCATTCCGGTCGTTCTGAGTGAGGCGCAGGTGGAGATCATCCTTGCGGCTCCTGACGAATCCGACCCCCTCGCGGTGCGCGATCGGGCGATGATCGAGCTCATGTACGCCACCGGACTGCGCGTGAGTGAGCTGGTTTTACTGCCGCTCTCGGCCGTACACATCGAAGGGGGCTTTCTTCGGGTTCGGGGAAAAGGCAACAAGGAGCGGCTCATCCCGATGGGCGATGTCGCTCGGGACCTTCTGCTGCACTACGTCGGCAAGGTGAGGGGGCCCGGGGGGAGCGCGGTTTTTCTATCCCGACGCGGGTCGGCGATGACCCGGCAGAACTTCTGGGAGCGGCTGGTAGGGTACGCGAGGCAGGCGGGGGTGCGCGGCAAGGTGAGCCCCCATGTGCTCCGACACAGCTTTGCCACCCACCTGTTGAACCACGGTGCCGATTTGCGGGCCGTGCAGGCGATGTTGGGTCACGCCGACATCTCTACAACGCAGATCTACACGCATGTCTCGCGCGAGCGACTCAAGAGGGTACACGCCGAGTTTCACCCCCGGGCATAAGGCCGGCTGGAGCCTCAAGGAATGGCCCAGAATGTCGTTTCTCCGACGGTGGTCCCCACCCCGAGGACTTGGGTGAGGCAGGCGATGTGCGCTTTCGGGAGCCGGCAGTCCCCGTGGTCGTGCGCCGTGACGACCGCAAAGTCGTTCAGCAGGGGAGGCAGGCGCGCCGCGCAATCTGGTGCCGAGAACGCGCCCTCGAGCGCGGCCAGGCGGGAAGGATCGGCACCCCAGGCGCCCACGCCCGAACGGAGCAGTAGCGGCGATGCACGCCCGTTCCTCCCCGCCTCCGCGAGGTAGTGAGCGGCGGCCTCCCGACAGCCTCGCGAGACCAGCGGCAGGTCGAGCACAGCACCGCGCACGTCCGAGATCGCTGGGGCGTCTTGCGGCATTTTGGCCAGCGCGAAGGGGAGGGGGCGGGGATCCACCAGAGCCGACTCCACCAGCGAGAACGCCACGACCAGCGGGGCCCAGCGCGTTCGAGCGGCAGCGATCGAGAACGCCAGGACGGCTCCCGCGATGAACCGGTAAGGCGTGCCGCTCGCCGCGATCGTGCTGGATAATCCGCTGATCCACCGAAACGGACCCGCGTCGCCAAACGCCGCGACAACGAGGACCAGGCCCGCAACGACGGCCCAGCGCGACCGCGCAGCACCCAGCGCCGCCGCGACCGCCAACGGTGGGCCGATGTAGGCAAGGTGCACCACCCAGGGGCCGCGGCCGGGCGGGAGGCGCGCCTCAAAAAACAGGTCCACGAGGCGGGCGGCGCGCTTCGGAGTGGGTCCAGCCGTGGCATCGAGGAGCCCGAACGGCGCGAAAAAGTGCGTGATGGACCCATCGAATCCGGGGGCATGGTAGCGAGCGACCGCGCCTGCCCCCACCCCGGCAAGAGCGAGCACCACCAGTCGTCGCCGCTCCGTACGCACTCCCGCCAGCGCCCAGACCCCGAGGACACCAAGCCCCGCGAGGACGACATGGGGCGCGGAAATCCCGGCGAGCGCCACCGCGGGGGCCACGAGCAGCATGCGCCATCGCGTTCCCTGGACGGACCACACGGAGAGGGCAAGGATTGCCGCAGCAAGGCCGAGGATGGCCTGCTCAGGCTGCCCGTTCTGGAGCGTGGTGCGAACCCAGGGCGGAAAGGCGATCAGCGCGCCGAGGAGCAGGGCGTCGCGGTTCTCCGCGAAAAGCGCCCGCCCCAGCGCCCATCCCCCAAGGAGGTTGAGGCTCGGGACAAGCAGGATCGTAAGGTTGTAGGCTGTGAGGGCGCCGACCAGGTGCGCCAGGGCGATGGTTGGCCACAGCAGGGGGCGGAAGTCGGCACCGCCGGGCCATCCGGCCAGATCCGTGTGCGTGGACCACGGGGGGACGTGGGTGGCGATGGAGAGGGCCGCGACGTGCCCTCCTGTGAACGTCGAGCGCGGGGCCACCTCGCTGAGGTGGAGCGCGAGCGGCCATGTGACGGCCACCGTGACCGCCAAGGCCGCGAGGCAGGCGATGGAGAGGGAAGCGGCCGGTCGCACGCCGCCCTGTAGCGCGAGATAGCCAGCAGCGTGTCGCCTCTGGCTCGTGCGCTTCGCATCCTTTCCTTGGCCGTGGCCTTTGGGGTGCTCGCCTCGTCCTGGTGGAATGTCAGCCGTCCTGCGCTGCGCGCGCCGGGGAGCGCGGCCGTCGATTTTCTCCCGCTCTGGCTGGGTGCGGCTCTGGTTCTCGAGGGTCAGGACCCCACCTCGCCGGACCTCGCCGAGGCCCAGTTTCGTGAGGAGCACCTGCCTCAGCGGCCCGGTGGTTTCTACTCCTACTACCCGCCCACCGCCTCGATCCTCGCCGCTCCCCTTCGCGCGCTCTCTTTTCCCTCGGCGCTCGCCGTGTGGCGTCTGATGTGCGCGCTTTCGACACCGCTCGGAGTCATTTTTGCCGTGCTCGCCGGATTTTCGGTGTCCGTCCGCCTCGCTCGGTGGGATGTCGCCCTGACGGTCGCATTCCTTGTTGCTTCGGTCGCCATCCTCGCCCGGCCGGCTAGGATCGTGCTGCCCACCGGCCAACCCGGACCGCTCGTGGTGCTGTTTTCAGGGGCCACGCTCCTCCTCCTCGCGAGGGGCCGCCTTGCCCCGGCGGCCGGTGTGGCGGCGGTGGGTGCGGCGCTCAAGCTGGTGCCGGGGGTCGTGGTCGGCGTGCTGGTTCTGCGTCGGCAGTGGACGGCGGTGGCTGTTTCGATGGGTATGATACTCGCTTTGGTGGCGACTCTGTTTGCTTTGGGCGTTCCCTTGCACCCGGTCGAGTGGGCCGGGGAAGTGGGCGCGTTCGTGGGCCGGGGGCCGCTGCCGTCGTGGCGCACGGAGCCGTCGTGGCTGCAGGCGCTTTGG
>CAMBIK010000076.1 GCA_945867435.1 Klebsiella pneumoniae | reverse complement strand
CCATCGGGAAGGCCCTGTGGAACGATCTCTTCGGCGCGGGCTTGCCGTTTGAGGTCGGAAAGGGCTCTTTTGACTTGATCAAGCAGCTGCGGGCGGGCGTCAAGCAGCTTGGCGTGCTGGAACGTGTGCGTGGGCTCCTCGAAGACCGCCAGGTGCAACTCCCGACCGCGGTGGTGCGCGGGAAGGATGCCGCCCTGCGCGTTTGGGAAGGCCGGCGCGAATCGGTGTTGAAGATCATCGACGAGCTCGTACGCGTCGAAGGCGACTGGCGGGTCGAGGTGGACCGCGACGGCAGCGACTTCAAGTACGGCAACCAGCGATTTGGCGTGGAGGCCCATGTGAAGGCGGTGGCCACCGGAAAGGTGTACTTGCTCCGCGAGAACGTGGAGTTCCCCTTCGTATTGGAGAAGCGCATCGGCGCCGAGGCCTTCCTGGGCGACATCCGCTACGACCAGGACAAGCGGGCGCTCGTCGGGCACCTTGAAGATGTCGAGATCGACCTCGGTGATTCCTTCATCCTCCAGATGCTCTCTCGCGGCGTTGAACGGCTGCTGAAGGATCAGGTCGCCAAGGTGAACCCAGTGCCGATCCTGCGGAAGGACCAACTCGAGGAGATGGTCTCGCCGGCCGGCGGTCCGCTTCGTCTCAAGATGGGTGTCGAAGATGTGGCGCTCGACATTTCCGACGAAGAGATGACCTTGAAAGTTCGGTTCGGCTTCCAGCAGTTGCAGCTTACGGGGGCTTAGGCGCCGGTCCGAGCTTCGACGACTTGGGAACAACGGCTGGTTCGCCGCGGTTTCCGAACAGCCCTCGCCACGGGGTGGTAGGTGCGCCCACGCGGGCTACGACCACGCCTCGGATGGCGCTGAGCGGCACCGGACCCCACCAGCGACTGTCCAGGGCACCATCCCGGTCGTCGGCGCCCAGGAACGCCGCATCGTCGGGCACGCCGACATCGTCGAGGCGGGTTCGGGTGGTCTCGGCCGCGCGCAGCACGACGTGGTCCCCTTCGAGGTGCACGGGGCGCCCTTGGAACTCCCCCATATCCAGAAGCTTCAACCTTCGTTGCATCGAGGTCCGAAACGTGCGGCCATCGTAAGAGACGGCGCCGCCGATGGCTTCGATACGGCGCAGCGTCCATCGTGCGTGGTCCAGGGGGTCGATAATCGCGACCACATCTCCCACGCGTGGCTCCAACGGCAACACCAGCACCAGGTCCCCCGGCAGGAGGCTGGGGGCCATCTCTGCGTCGGGAACCCAGGCGAGACGCGGGAAAAGGGCGAGCGAAACCACCAGGGCGATCCCCACGGCTACGGTAGCAACGAGACGCCGCCCCCGCGGCATGCCGCCGAGCCTAGTCAAGCTCTAACGCTGACTTGAGCCCGATTCGGCCCTGCGCGAACCGCTCCGCCAGACCGGCGTTCAGCTGAGTCACCTTCAGGCCATCCGACGTGTCCATGATCGCTTCGAACTTGTCGACTTCCAGCTTGTAGTGAAACTTGTAGCGCCCGGCGGTGAGGAGGATCGCGCCGAGGTCGCGCGCCACATCGCCCTCAAGCACGCCTGACGGTCGGAAGGTGACCTTGATGTTCGCCGCCGTGGGAATCTCGTCCTTCCGGCCCGCCCATCGCGTGACCGGAGCCTCGATTTCCTCGACGTCCAGCCCAAGTTGCTGCAAGTCGATCTGCAAGGCATCCCCTAGGTCGCCGGGCTTTCGAACCGGCCGAACCGGCCCTAAGGGAGTGGCACGGAGCGCGGCCTGAAGTGTGACAAAGGGGTCGGGTGCCGCGGCGGGCTCGGCCGCCTTCGGTCGGGGCGCCGCGACGGGACGGCTCATCTCCGCCATCATCCAGAAAACTGCCAAGCCAGCGAGCCCCACGAGGATCATGGCGATGACCCGAAGCGGGCGCACCAGGGGCGGGGCGGGGGGGCGTGAGAGGGAAGGCGGTGCCGCGCTGGACCGGGTTCGAGCCGGAAAGTCGATGAGCAGGCCGCCCGCAATCGGCGTCACCGTGGAACGCAGGGAGGGCGAGGCGGGAGCCGGGATGCGTGGGGGGGGTGTGGTGCCCGCCGCCTGGGAGGGCATCGCGGCGGGGGGCTTGGCCCGTACGGTCACGATCGGCTTGGACATCGGCGTAAGCGCGCCCAACGGCAGCTCGGCGAGGTCGTCGGTCGGGCGCGCCGTGATGGTGCTCAGCGCGGCCTCCGCGGCGGTTTCATCGACATCGCTCCAGGCGGCCCACGGGTCGGCCGGTGGCGGTCCGGGTCGAGGCGGGTCGAGTGGCTGCCAGCCATTCGGCGTTAAACACTCGGTATCGAGACCGATCAAACCCTGGCGACGAAGGGCGTCGAGGCCGCCTTCCTCCGGAACGTCCAGCTCGACCCCGCCTGTTCGAATCCGAATCATCGTCATGCGCCCAACGTCGTTGCAATTGTCCCGCCCGTCAACTGGGGGGAAGTTGCGGAAAGCTGAGGACTCCCACTTGCTTGCGGGGGGTTTTGCTTGTAAACACGCCCGTATTCACGGAGGCAGTCCATGAGAAAGGGTCCCGAGCTCGTCCGTGCGTCCAACGAATTCGCGAAAGAGGACCGGGCGCACACCTGGCGCCTGCTGGTAATCACCCTGCTTTCGTGGTTCTCCGCCATCGCCGTTGCCTCGCTCGCTCCGTTGTGGATTGCTGTGCCGGCGTGCATGGTGGCCGGGCTGCTCGTGGTGCGCGTTTTCATCTTCTACCACGACTATCTGCACACCGCGATCCTGGTGGGTTCGCCCGCGGGTGGCCTGATCATGAGGATTTTCGGCTACTATCTGCTGGCCGGCGTGAGTGTGTGGCGGGAAACCCACGATTACCACCATCGCCACACCGCGAAGATGGTGGGCGGGTCGATCGGGAGCTACCCGGTGGTCACGGTGGGTATGTGGCAGGGGATGACCCCATCGCAGCGGACCGGCTACCGAATCATTCGGAATCCTGTCACGATGGCATTTGGGTATTTCTTTATGTTCATCCTTGGAATGTGCATCTCGCCCTTTCGGCGGCAGCCGAAGCAGCACCTCGACGGCCTCGTGGCGCTCCTGTTCCACGCCGCCCTGATGTCGTCGGTGTGGATCTTTTTTGGCTGGCAACCTGCCCTCTTGGGGCTGCTGCTGCCCGCCGTGCTCGCCACCGGTGCCGGTTCGTACCTGTTCTATGCCCAGCACAACTTTCGCGGGATGCAGATCCGGGGTCGGCGCGATTGGGAGTACACCTTTGCGGCGCTGCACAGCTCCTCCATGTTCGACATGAATCCGGTGATGCACTGGTTCACCGGCAACATCGGCTACCACCACGTTCACCACTTGAACCACCGCATCCCGTTCTACCGCCTGCCTGAGGCGATGGCGGCGATGCCGGAACTGCAAGAACCTCACCGCACCTCGTGGGCTATCCGCGACGTCATGGGCTGCCTTTCAGGGCATATTTGGAGTCCGACCGAGGACCGCATGCTCACCTTCGCGGAGGCCGATGCCACGCCCCCCCTTCAGGGCGATTCGCTCGCCGCCAAGTAAATAGGAGTCGTCATGGCAAAGATCGCGGTGGTACCTGGGGATGGTATCGGTCCTGAAGTCATCGGAGAGGCGCTGCGGGTGCTGGCTGCGCTGGCCCCCGACGCCGAGACGGAGGTGTTCGACCTCGGGGCCGAGCGGTATCTGCGCGATGGCACGACCATGCCTCCCGACGTGATGCGCCGCTTCGGCTCCGAGTTCGATGCCGTGTTTCTAGGCGCGCTCGGCGATCCCCGCGTTCCGACCAACGTACACGCCAAGGACATCCTCCTCGGCAGCCGCTTCCAGCTCGACCTCTACATCAACTTCCGCCCGTGCAAGCTGTTGGATGCGCGCTACTGCCCGCTGAAGCACGCCACCGAGGCCGACGTGGACTTCGTCGTTTTCCGAGAAAACACGGAGGGTCTCTACACGGGAGTGGGGGGTCAGTTCAAGCGCGGCACCCCCGATGAAGTGGCCATGGAACAGGAGATCAACACGCGTAAAGGCGTGGAACGCATCATCCGGGCCGCGTTCGCTTGGTCCAAGGCCAACGGCAAGACCCGGCTGTGCATGAGCGACAAGGCCAACGCGATGCGCCACGGGCACGACCTATGGCAGCGAGTGTTCAAGGAAGTTGCAGTAGAATACCCCGAGATCACGCCCTCCCACCTCTATGTGGATGTGCTCGCGATGCGGCTGGTGCAGGCGCCCCAGGACTTTGAAGTCATCGTGACCAACAACCTGTTCGGAGATATTGTGACCGACATCGGGGCGGCGTTGCAGGGGGGCATCGGGCTGGCTTCCTCCGGGAACTTGAATCCGGGGAAAGCGGCGTTGTTCGAGCCGGTCCACGGCAGCGCACCCGATCTTGCAGGCAAGGGGATCGCCAATCCGCTGGCCAGCATCCTGACCGTCGGCATGCTGTTGGCTTACCTGGGCCGCCCAGCGGACGAGTTGCGCATCCAGCGAGCCGTTCAACGCTGCTTGAAGGCTGATCTCGTGACTCGGGAGCTGGGCGGCACCCTCACCACGCGCGAAGCCACGGATGCTGTGCTCGCAGTGCTGTGAGGGGCGCGGGCGGCGGCGCACGTTGTCCGCGCCAGGCCAAAGCATGGCGTTGATCCAGACGTCTTCGAAGTTGTCGCCATCGAGGTCTCGGGCGGACTGAAGCACGGCGCGGCGGCGAACCGAATGCGCCTACTTCGTAAACGCCGCCCCGTAGAGCACGTATTCGCCCATCACCGCGGTGCCGGCGTTGTTGTACGGGATCACGCCGCTATCCACGTTGTACCTGGACACATAGATGTTGAGCTGCCGGCTGACGGGCCAGCTGCCGACCCAGGCGGTGGATGGGATGTTGAAGGCACCGTCGTCCCGCAGGTGGCAGCTGACGGTTTCCTGGTAGGCATCACCCGCGGTGTTGTACAGACCCAAGGTTACAAACACGCCATCTGCGGTGGACCCGCCGCTCCAGCTTAGGCTGAAGTTCTTGGACACCATGGGGGGGTTCGCGCCCATGATCGGCGGCGTGGTCACGGTGAATGCAGCGGGGATGCTGAGCACGGCGGAGGCCGTGTATTCGGGGAACGGGTCGTTCGTGAGGTCCAGCTCGGTCAGGTCGTAGGTGGAGCCCGGACCCACCTGGGCGGCGGTGAGGGTGGTGTCCTCGAACTGGGCGGCGGAGTTGTTCCAGGGCATCCGGATGGACTTCCCGCCGCCTTCCAGCGTGATCGAGGATCCGCTCCCGGCGTCGTAGGTCCAAACATCGGCCAGGTATTCGTAGCTGCCGAGGCTGGATTCACAGGTATCCAGCGCGCCTGCATACGTCTTGCCCCAGTCGAAGTCGCCGGGTTCAATCGGCACGATGAAGCCGTAGCCGGTGTCGGTAGTCGCCCCGTTCCAATAGGTGCCGACCATATCGACCCAGCTCACCTGACCAACAAGCCCGATGCTTCCGGTCCCATCGAGGAAATAGGTGAACCCTTCGTCCAGCTTTGCCGTTTCCCCGCTGCTGTCGAGCACGACGCTGACGACGCCTTCGCTATCGGATTCCGGCGTGATGAAAACCAGCTCGCCCATGTTGGGGGAGACCGAGACGAGATCGGCCTCGTTGCCGCCGACCCTCACCGAGGCGTCTTTGTCGAAGGTGCCGTAGAGGGTGACTTCGATGCCGCCCGCAGTGGTGCCCCAGTTCGGATCGATGGATTCGATTTCGGGGATGGTGTCCGAGTCGGAGTCCGTGTCGCTGTCTGTGTCCGAGTCGGAGTCGGAGTCGGTATCGGCGTCGGCATCGGTGTCCGCTTCCGTGACGAGGGCTTCCAGCCCCGCGGGCGTCAACGGTTGCAAGCCGAAGCCGCAGCCGAGGAACAGCAGGCAGGGGATGGGGGTGTAGCTCCGCATGAGGTCCACCTTAGCTCAAAACCGGAGAGCGCCCAGCAGGCATTGCGTGATGCCTCATCCGGCGAGGTAGAATGGCGCATGCAACGATGGCGATGCGTCGGTCCATCCGGATGCCGACGAGATCTGCGGGGACGCCGTGGACCAGGACTGCGATGGGGAAGCCGTGCCGTGGGAGGAGTAGGAGGAGGCAATCCCTCGTAGTCGTGCCCCAGGGGTCTGACGGCCGGCAAGGCGGGAAGCTGGACGTATTTGGAGAACACTAAATGCAGATTCCCTTTCCCGTGCCCGTTCCGAGATGGCAGCCCTTGGATTTGGCCGGCGCGGATGTCAGCCTGCTGGATGATTTCCTCAGCCGCTTCGACGCGGACACCGCGCTCGCCAGCCTTCGCGGCGATGTGAACTGGCGGCAGGACACCATCAAAATCTTCGGAAGGGTGCACCCCGTCCCCCGCCTTCAACAGTGGTTCGGCGACCCGGGGCTCAGCTACCGCTGGTCGGGCATTCCCATGGCCCCCGAGCCTTGGCTTCCAGTCCTGACGGCTCTCCGCGACCGAATCGAGAAGGCGACAGGGAAGCGCCCGAATGCAGTGCTCGCCAACTGGTACCGCAACGGGAACGACACGGTGGGCTGGCACGCCGACGACGAGCCAGAGCTCGGCTTCAATCCATTCATCGCCAGCCTTAGCCTCGGCGCGGCGCGCGACTTCGTGTTGCGCCCGCGGGTGCGAGAGGGCCGGGCTGACGTTTCCATCCCCCTCCGGCACGGGAGCCTCTTGGTCATGCAGGGATCCACGCAGACCAACTGGCTCCACTCGCTGCCTCGCCGCAAAAAGGTTTGGGCCGATCGCATCAACTTGACGTTCCGACTCATGCCCGCCAAGCCGGAGTAGCATCGGCCGTGCGCCGGATTGTCCGGGTTACTTGCCAAGGGTGTACACCCTCCTCCTCCTCGGATGTGTCCAGACCGCCGCGCCGGTGGACTCTCCGGCCCCTCTCGCGGATGACCCCACCGAGGTGATCCCCGCCGCCGATCCCGGCCCTGAGCCGCCGCTGGAGACCGAGCGACTCTGTCGGCTTGATCTGGAGTGCGCCGTACTTCCCACCCGCGACGTGAAGGTTCCGTGCGCTCTGACCGTCACCACGGAATCCGGAAACGTCGAGTACTCCGGGTCTGCAGAGGTGTGGGTGCGGGGTCGTTCGTCCTCCCAGGTGGCGAAGCCTGGCTACGGGGTCGAGCTCAACGACGGGGCCATGGTCGCCGTTTCAGCGAACCTGCTTGGCATGGGCAGCGATAGTGACTGGGTCATCGATGGGCTGTACTACGACCGACTTTTGATAAGGGACAAGCTTGGATACGACCTGTTTCGCAGCTGGGGGGGAAAGGAGCAGTACGCGGCCGAGTCGGCGCTCTGCGAGCTGTGGCGCAACGATGACTACTTCGGCGTTCACGCGCTGGTAGAGCGGGTCAAGCGCGACGACGACCGGGTCGATATCGCAGATGGCAGCGAATCCGGCGAAGCCTTCGTGCTCGCACAGATCGATGAGGACTGCTTCTATACGAACACCGCTACCTATGGGTGTTGGAAGCTCGTTTCTCCGGGGGATCCGACCGGGGAGAGCGAGGAGGCCATGCGCCGCTTCCTGGCCGGTTGGGAGGCCCATGTGCTCGCGGCCCCCTCGTTGGGGGACTGGTCGCAGGTGTGGGAGACCACCGACATGGACAGCGTGATCGACACGGTGCTCATCGAGGAGTTCTTCAAGAACGAAGATGCATTCTACACCAGCATGCACCTGTCGCGGGATGCGGGGGAAGGCATCCGCTTCATCCCGTGGGACCTCGATATGACCTTCGGCCAGTTTCCCTACTACCCCTACGGTAACTACGGGGCTTACGACGTGTGGATCGGCTACCGCCCCCCCTTGTGGACCCAATTCGCGCTGGACCCCGAGTTCCGCGAACGGTTGGGGGCGCGCTGGGCCGAGCTGCGGGCAGGCAGCCTCGACGAGGGCGCGATCTACGCTCGGATGGATGCGCTCCAAGCCATCCTGGGCGATGCCATCCGTCGCAACGACGAGGTGTGGCCCATCGAATCCATCAACTACGGGGGATGGTTCTTCGAGGTCTCAAGCTACGCCGACGAGGATGCTTATGTGCGCGAGTGGATGCACCAGCGGCTCGCTTGGATGGATGCGAATATTGCGGCGTATTGATTTGGCGATGCCGGTTATTCGTGCACCGGCAACGCCGTGACACGTCCCGGCGGTACGCGTCGTGCCGGAGGTCGCTGGCCCAGGAAGCTGAACAGGCGGGACGCGCTCCGGGCCTTGTGGCGCAAATCTTCCAAAGAGCTGACACTCCTCACCTGTTTCATCATGCCGGACGGCGAGAGATACTGTGCGGTATAGGCCAACTTTAGTGCGAGTCGCAACTCCCAGGCCTTGAGGTGGGGCAGGTTTACGATGGCATCTCGCTGGTTGTCGACCGGGAAGAAGTCGCCGTCGGTGAACCAGCCTTCGCGCATGGCGATGTCGTAGAGTTCGGTGGAGGGGGAGGGGAGGGCCACGGAGAAGTGGACGAAGCGAGTGCCCAGACCTCGGGCGGCCCGCCAACTGTTGATGAGCGTGGTCCAACTTTCGTGCTGGGAAGCTCCCATCAGCACGCTCACCTCGGGGTGGACGCCGTTTTCGCGACAGGTGGTCACGGCCCGGTAGATGTCCTTGACCTTGAGATCCTTCGCCATGTCGTCGAGCAGGCCATCATCGAAGCTTTCGCTCCCCATATAGACCATCTTGCAGCCGGCCTTTCCCATCGCCGAGACGGTTTTTGCATCGTGAAGCATGTTCGCGCGTGCGAGGCAGAGCCAGTGCAAGCCCAGCGGCTCGATGCGGGTACAGATCTCCTGAGTCCGGGCGTTGCCCCAGGTGAAGATGTTGTCCGCCACCTCTACGCCCTTGTAGCCGAGCGCGTGGATCGCCGTGAATTCTTCCACGATCTGGTCGACGGAGCGTTTCCGCAGCGGCGGGCGTTCGACGTAGGTGGGCTGCAGTCGCTTGAATTCCAGCTCGATGATCTGATCGATGGCGTTGGGCGTGCAGAACGTGCAGCGGAAGCCGCAGCCACGCGAGACCACCATCGTCGTGATCGGATGAACGTCGAGGCGGTTGGCCCGGTATTTCCCGAGGAGCAGGGTGCGGTCAGGGATGGGGAGCAGGGAAACGTCGAGCAGCTGGCGGAAGGCTCCACGGCGCAGCTTGCCGCGTTCCAGCCATGCCAGCCCATCCACCGATTCCAGAGCGCGTTCCCCCCGCCACGCCTCTGCGAGCTCGCACAGGGTGTTCTCGGGTTCCCCAAGCAGGGCGAACGAGGCGACATCGTCCAGGAATTCAACGGGGCGCCAGGTCGGCGCAGTGCCCATGAAAACCGCTTTGACGGCTGGGTGCTGGCGCCGGATGCGCCGCATGGCGAGCAGGTCTTCCTCGGCCGACAGGTACACAGAGTGAGCGACCGCCACATCCCAGCGCTGACTGGCCACGAGGGCGTCGAATGCGGCCAGATCGAGGCCTTCGGCGGGGCAATCGACGAAGCGCACGCGCCATCCCAGGCGTACCGCGGCCACCGTGGCGAGTTGCAGGAAGTGGATGGGCGGCTTGTAGTCGTACCCGTAGTTGCAGCCGTACACGCGGTCGACGGCCAAGCCGACGGGACTCAGCGCGACGGGCGGAACGAAGAAGAGGGCGTCCACGGGGTTCCCCTAACGGCACGGGGGACCCTTACATGCCGCGGCGTGCGTTCCCACCGGACTGGGCTACCAAACGGCGTTCAAGTCTCGGCGTGACTGGTCGTTCCTTCGATGCCCAGAATCGCTTCAGCGGCGGTTAAGCGGACTTCTTCGTCTAGATCGTCGAGCCGGGTGGCGAGGTGCGGGAGCGCGTCGTGCGCTCGGAGGTCTTCGAGGGAGCGGCAAGCTTCCGCGCGGACATGCGGGTGAGGATCGTCGAGGGCGCGCAGCAGCGTGGGAACGGCGGCGCTGGCACCCGAGAAGCCAAGCAGTTGGACACAACTGCAGCGACGGATGTGATGGTTCCGTTCCAACATCAGGTAGCATTCGACGATGTCCGGCACGGCATCTTCCCGGTCGAACATGATGGCATCGAACGCGGCATCGGCGGCGACGGGATCGGGATCCCACATGCGCTGAAACAGATCTTTGTAGCGCGGCCGCACTCCAGATGTCTAACCGACAGTCGTCGGGGTGGCGAAGCGATCGTTGTGAGTTCTATCGCTCCGGGTGCGGCACAGGTTAGGACTGGGCGCGTGCGAATTCTGCTCTCAAACGACGATGGGATCGAAGCGGTGGGTCTGGCGGCCCTTGAGCGCGCCATGGCACCCCTCGGCGAGGTGTGGACCGTGGCTCCCGCCACCGAACAATCGGCTAAAAGCCACTCGTTCACGATGTACGAACCGCTGCGCGCCAACCCCGCCGGCCCACGGCGCTTCGCCGTCACGGGCACCCCCGCCGATGCCGTGTACCTCGCCCTCCACGGCCTGCTCGACCACCGGCCCGACCTCGTCGTGTCCGGCATCAACCGCGGGTCGAACCTGGGCACGGACGTGCTCTACTCGGGCACGGTCGCGGCCGCGCGAGAAGCAGCGGCAAACGACCTTCCGGCCCTGGCCATCTCGTTGCATGTGCCGGAAGGCAGCACGGTCCTTCATTGGGACACGGCCGTCGCGGTTGCGGCCAAGGTGGCTGTGGCCCTGATCCAGAAGCCGCTGCAGGTCGGGATTGTGCTCAACGTGAACGTACCCAACGTGGTGCTCTCGGAGCTGCGAGGTTTCCGGGTGGCGCCCCTGGCGCGCCGCCGCTACGCCCCGCTGGCAAAGAAGTCCATTGACCCTCGTGGAAAGCCCTACTATTGGATCGGTGGTGCCCACGAACGCTTCGATGGCGAACCCGAGGCCGATGGTCCACTTTGCCTCGCTGGGTACGCTACGCTCACGCCGATGTCTCTGGACATGACGGCCCACGGCGTTCTGGGCTCGGTACGCGGCCTGGGGCTGGAATCCTGATGTTTCAAGATTTTTTTCACGACCTGCTCGTGACCTGGTTTGAGTGGACTCGCGCCAATGGCTACCTGGGCATCTTTGTGATGATGGCCTTGGAAAGCACGATTGTTCCCATCCCTTCCGAGATCATCATGCCCCCCGCCGGCTACTATGCGGCGCAAGGAGAGTTCAGCCTTCCCGGCGTGATCCTCGCCGGCGGCCTCGGCTCCACGTTCGGGAGCTCCCTTTGCTATGGGTTCACCTACACCCTCGGCCGAGCGTTCGTGCTGAGGTGGGGCCGCTACATGCTGCTTCCCCCTGCTAAGCTTGCTCTGGCCGAGGCCTGGTTGCAGCAGTACGCGCTCCCAGGCGTGTTTTTCGCGCGTCTGCTGCCGGTTGTGCGCCATCTGATTGGCTTTCCGGCGGGGCTGGTGCGCATTCCGTTCTGGAAGTTCGCGGTCGTCACCTTTGTCGGTTCCACGCTCTGGTGCGGGATCCTGGCGGAGTTCGGGTCTCGTGTCCTCAGCCCCGCGCTGTTGGCGGACCCCACGGGCCTGGTTTCTCTCGTCAAGGACAAGCTGCTCTGGTTTGTTCTCCTTGTAGGCGGGCTGGGTGCCGGCTGGATTTTCATTCAATGGTACGCAAAGAAGAGGGTGGTCCATGTCTGAACTCTCCACACGCATTGCTGCGGCCATCCGGGATGTGCCCGACTTTCCGAAGCCGGGAATCCTGTTCAAGGACATCACCCCCCTGCTGGCCGACCCGGCGCTCATGACCGCCATCACCGAGCGCTTCGCGGATCGTTGGCGCGACCGTGGCGTGGATGCGATCGTGGGCATGGAATCTCGTGGCTTCCTGTTCGGCATGCCGCTCGCGATGGCGATGGGCTTGCCGTTCGTGCCCGCACGGAAGCCGGGCAAGCTGCCCTACCACCGCATCTCCGAGAGCTACGCGCTCGAATACGGCACCGCCACCCTGGAGCTCCATGTGGATGCGCTCCGGCCAGGGCAGCGTGCCCTGATCATCGACGACCTCATCGCCACGGGCGGAACTGCGGTCGCGACGGCTCGCCTCGTAGAGCAGCTCGGCGCGGTAGTGGCGGGCTTCGGTTTCGTTATCGAGTTGGGTTTCCTCGACGGGCGCAAGGCGCTCGGCGCCTACGACGTCGATTCAATCGTTCACTACTGAGGACCGCCCCGATGGATGTGGATGCCGAGATCGGCGGCTACGCCGAGGTGCGCGGGATGTTCGACGTGGATGTCGAAGGCAAGCCGTGGACCCTGATCCAGAAGGTGCGTCCCACCTTCGAGATCAGTCCGGCACCGCGAGTGCGCGCCTTTGTGGCCGTGGATGGCACGTTGGTCCAGGGGCGGGATACCGCCGAGGAGCTCCGAGCCTACCTCGAAACGACCGACATCGGTCCTACGCTGGAGAACTACTGCACCCCCGTCGAAACGCTCAGCTTCGAGGACGTGCGCGACTACCTCACCGTTGAACGGCTCTATGTCGACTTCACCGGGGAAAAGGTTGACTTTCGTCTCGGTCGCCAGGCCGTGAACTGGGGGTCGGCGCTGGTGTTTCACCCCACCGACCTCTACAACGAGGTGGTGGCCAGCGAACCCTGGCGCGAACGGAAGGGCATCAACGCGCTCCGGGCGAACATCGCGCCGGTGGAGGCCGTTTCCGTCACCGCGCTGGTCGCCCTCGACGACGACATGAGCGCCTTTGAAGTTCCGGAAGGCGACGACCTTCCGGAACCTGAGGATCTGCCTTTTTCTTCCGCTCTCAAGGTCACGTTGCGCAGCTTCGAGACCGATTGGAGCGCAGCCGGCTTCTATCGGGCCGACGGGCGCTGGTTCGCGGGGGGAGACCTGCGCGGCACGCTGGGTGTGGGCTGGTGGGTGGAAGGCGGCTGGCACGGCGATACCCGCGGAATCGACCCGGAAGGTGCCGAGGTGGTGGCCGGGGTTGATTACAGTCTTCCCCTCTTCAATCGGTTCTATTTTGCGGCGGAATACCGCTACGACGGTACGGGGGAATCCGACCCCGACGCGTACGATTACGGGTTGCGGGGGGCCAGCGCGGCCCTGGTTCCCTACAGTTGCCCCTTCTCGATGACGGGGGAAAACGTCGACCCGGACGAAGTGCAGCCCACCTCCCGCACCACGCTCGGCCAGCACTATGTGGATGCCACGTTGAGCGTGCAGTTCCTGGATGACTGGAGCGTAGGGGGCACCGCCATCGTGAACGTGGCGGATGGCACGGGGCTTTTTGTTCCCGACGCGTCGGTCCTCGTCGGGGAGCGCGTGGCGTTGCACATCGGCGCACAGATTCCATTGGGCGAGGAAGGCGAATTCGCGCCTCCGGAGGCGAACTTCGATGTGAGCGCGGGGGCGAAGTCTACGAACCTCGCGCGCTTCGTTCCTGCGGCCACGTTGAACGCGTGGGCCCGCTACAGTTTTTAGGGGGGCGGCGCGAATGATTTGCCAGCTGATCGGCGCGACGAAAGTGTACTCCATGGGGGAACTCACCGTCGTCGCCCTGCAGGGCATCGACGTGGGCGTGGAGGCCGGCGAGTTCACCGCCTTCGCCGGCCCGTCTGGAAGTGGGAAGTCCACGGTGCTGAACCTTATCGGCTGCCTCGACCGCCCCACGGAGGGCCGCGTGCTTGTGGATGCGCAAGATGTGGCGACTCTCGCCGATAGTGCGCTGGGCGAGCTGCGCGCGAAGCGGATCGGCTTCATCTTTCAGTCATTCAACCTTATTCCTGTGCTTACTGCCGCCGAAAACGTCGATCTTGCGCTTCGCCTCGCAGGGGTGACCGACCGTCGGGCGGAGCGCGTGGAGGCGGCGCTCTGCGATGTGGGACTGAAGGACTACCTTTCGCGGCGTCCTTCGCAGCTTAGCGGCGGGCAGCAACAGCGCGTGGCCATCGCCCGAGCCCTCGTCAAGAAGCCGGCGATCATCATCGCGGATGAACCGACCGCCAACCTCGATAGCGTGAACGGCGAGGCGATCCTCGACCTGATGCGCGAGATGAACGAGCGGGATGGGGTCACCTTCGTGTTTTCGACCCACGACCCGATGGTCATGGGGCGCGCCCGTCGGGTGGTTCGCCTCAAGGATGGGGCGATCATCGGCGAAGACCGGAGGAAATAGAACGTGTCGTTCCTCCTCGCGCTCGCCGCACGCAACCTCATTCGCAACGTGCGCCGAACCGCGATCACGAGCGTGGCCGTGGTCGCGGGCGTGGCGATCATGGTGCTGGGATGGGGGCTGGTCGATGGCCTGGACGACAACGTGATGCGCGCGGCCCGCACCACCTACGCTGGCGAGCTGATCCTGCGTCCCGACGGCTATCCCGACGATGGGATGCGTCACCCGCTCGACGAGTCGCTCGCCATCCCCGGCGAACTGCGGGCGAAGCTGGATGATTTGGGCGTTTGGACGGCGCGAACCGCGATTCCGGCGCGGCTCGTTCGCGGCTCGGAATCTCAACACATCACGATTTGGGCGTACGAGTCGGCCACCGAGACGAAGGTTTTCGACCGAAGCGGCTGGTCGCTGAACGGTCGCTGGCCGGTCGTGGGGGCAGCCGAGGTGGTGGTGGGCTCCAGCCTTGCTAGGTTGATGGCCGTGAATGTGGGGGAGGAAGTGCTGATGGAGGCCCGAACCCTGGACGGCGCCATCAATGCGTTGGCCTACCAGGTGGTTGGCATCTCTCGGGTGGACAACTCCTCGATGGACTCGCTTGGGGTGTGGATGGAAGGGGAAGCCGCCGAGAAGTTGGTGGTGCTGCGCGGCCACCGCAGTCACATCGCCATGCAACCGAACGGCGGGCGGGAGGCCGCCCAGGCGGCCCTGACCGGCTTTGGATGGACTGCGCTCACCCTCGAACAGGAATGCGAGGACCTGATCGCGATGAACCGGATTCGCCGGAAGAGCATCGCCACCGTGGTGTTCATGATCATGCTCATCGCGGCCACCGGCATCGCCAACACCGTCATCATGGCCACCTTCGAGCGGATTCGCGAGATTGGCACGTTGCTTGCGCTGGGGATGCCGCGCAAGGATGTCCGCAACCTCTTCTTACTTGAAGGCGGTGTGATGGGGTTGTCCGCCGCCCTCGTCGGGGCGAGCATCGGGGGTGCCGCCGTGCTGCACTGGCAGAAGCACGGGATCGACATCGCCGATCAGGTGGAGGCGATCGGGCCGAATGTCGCTCTTTCAACCGTGATCTACACGCATTTCTCGTGGGTGCCGCTTTTGCTTTCCTTGGCCTTCGGCGTGGGGGTCGCGGTCCTCGCCTCGCTCTGGCCTGCGTTGCACGCCTCGCGCATCGTCCCGGCCGAAGCCGTGAAGGCCGATTAGCATGTCGCTTCTGCTGTCGCTGGCGATGCGAAACCTGGGTCGGAATCGGCGGCGCACGCTGCTGACGGCGCTCACCGTGACCCTGGGCACGGCGCTCCTCACGGTCGCTCTCTCCCTCCTCAACGGCGTACTGAACTCCACGCTGGAGAAAGCCGCGGCCATTGCCGGGCACGTCCGGGTCGTCGACGTGGACTACGCTCGTCGCGAGCAGCTCATGCCGCTTGTCGAAAATATTCCTG
>CAMBIK010000075.1 GCA_945867435.1 Klebsiella pneumoniae | reverse complement strand
ATCATCAAGACTCCGAGCAATGTCTACCGGCTTCGCTGGCTTCGACGCCTGTTTCCGAACGCGAGGGTGCGGGTGCTGCATCTCACGCGCAACGCCGCAGCGAGCATCAACGGCCTGTACGACGGCTGGCGGTTCAACGGCTTCCATTCTCACGATGTGGGGGGCCTGACCATCCCCGGCTACTCCGACACCGTTCCGGGTGGCGACCGGTGGTGGAAGTTCGACCGGCCGCCCGGTTGGCAAGCGTGGAAGGCCGCGCCGCTCGAACGCGTGTGCGCCTTTCAGTGGGTCTCCGCGCACCGAGCCGCGCTGGCCGATGCGGGAAAGGACTGCTTTCGCCTTCGCTTTGAGGATGTCATCGGCCCGCCGGAACGGCAGGATGCCGCGATGGGCGCGCTGGCCGATTGGTTGGGGGTTCCGGTGCGGGAGGCATTGACTCGCACCCTCGCTACCGCACTACCGCTCGTGATGGCCACGGAACAGCCGCGCCATCGGCGCTGGTTCGCCCGCGCCCACGTGCTGGGACCGGTATGCCGCGAGCCCAGCGTGCAGGAGACGATGGCCGCGCTCGGCTACCCCGACGACATGGATGCGTGGGAGTAGCCGAGACTCGCTACGCTAAAATCCGGCCTGCATGTGCAGGAATACGCCGTGGGAGGGGGCGTCGGGCGCCGCTTCCAGCGTGGTGCGCTCGTAGGTAGCGGCCAGCGAAACCCGCTCGTAGAAGTTGCGGCTCACGCCGCCAATGATCTTCGTGACGCCATCGTCGTCGCGATCCGAGTTGGGATCGAAGTGGTCGTAGCGAACGATCAACCGGGCATACCTCGGCATGCCGGGCAGGGCGGAAACGCTGTAGCCCGACCCGGAGGCGTCCCCTTCGGAGACCCCGGTGTATTCGCCCCAGAACCACACGAACGGCATCTTGAATCCGGCGGCCCCAACGTAGGTGATCGTGGGGTCGCCGCCCTGGTTGTTGTGGAAATCGACAAAGCCGGTGAGCGGCAGGCTGTACTTTTCGCCGCGCGCGAGCGGGTCGATGGTGACACGCGCCTCAACGCTTTTCCCGCTGTCTACCTCAACCTTGGTGTAGCCTTCGCCGTTGTAGATGCCGGCATTCCAATCCACCAAGCCCTTGGCGTGGTTGCCCCCGATGGAAACGCCAAGGTCGGCGGTGGACATCGTGCCCGCCGCGTCGCTCAGTCCCTTGGCGACGTAGCGGTGTTCCCAGAACTGGTCGTAGTAGGGCTGGTAGGGCGTGTCGATCATGCCGGCGCGAACCTTCATGCCCGGCGCGAAATCCTTCCACTCGAGGTAGGCATGCTTCAGGAAGACCCGGTATTTTGCATCCGCTTCGAGGTCGCTGCTGACCAGGTTTCCGCGGTCCACATCCACCGTGACCTTGGCCCCGAAGTGCTTGGAGATCTTCGCTTTCGCCGTGATGTAGGCGCGATCGATCGCGAACTCGTTGAAGGATTCGGCTCCGTCGGTCAGGTCGAGTTCGTAGTGAGCGAAGACCATGCCGCCGACATCGACCTCCGCTTTCTCGTCGGGCTTGCCATCGCCCGCGTGGGCCAGATTCGGAACGAAGAGCAAGGCAATCGTGAACATGGGGAACCTTTGATGTGGGAATTGTTCATGTATTCCATTTCCGATGAAGGTGACAGTAGAGTGACGAACCATCAACGGTTTCGACCTCGGAGTGACCTCGGGGATGGCCGCAGCCCCCCGCGTTGGTTAGCAAACTAGGCTCTCGGGGAACCAAGTGCACACCTTCCTGATCACCTTTCATATCATCCTCAGCTTGCTCCTCATGTTCATCATCCTGATGCAGCCGGGGAAGGGCGCAGACATGTCGAGCGCGTTCGGCGGCGGCGGCGGCTCCCAGCTGTTCGGCGCTTCCGGTCCGGGCAACTTCCTCACGCGGGGTACCGGCATCATCGCCACGTTGTTCATGGTCACGAGCATCACGCTCGCCTACCAGAGCACGCGGGCCAACCAGGCCGGCGGCGGTGCAGAGGAAGGCTTCAAGACCACGGAAGGAGAAGGCGCGGAAGGCGCGGGCTTCGGCACCACCCCGGCGGCAGTTCCTGCAGCGGTCCCGGCCACGCCCGGCGCGGTCGTGCCGGTCGCCGACCCTGCCGCAGCCCCCGCCGCTCAACCGTAAAAGCTGCCGCACCCCTCTTGACCGGCGCGGCCTCCCACAGTAGATGGCTGATGTCTCGCGCGGGTGGCGGAATGGTAGACGCGCTAGTTTGAGGTGCTAGTGGGTTAATCCCCGTAGGGGTTCAAGTCCCCTCTCGCGCACCAAGTACCAGGGCCCATCGGCAACGATGGGCCCTGTGTCAATTCTGGGGGGATGCCCCCAGCCCCCGCCGCACTTCCTCCCCAGAGAAGCACGCCGCGTACATGCCCAACGTGAACACGTTGAAGGCCCCCACCTCCATCGTGGCCTCAATGCCGATGTGCATCGCCACGCCCACCGCAAGGTACGCCACCCGGAAGTCCACCCGGTTGAACTGGGCGCGCAGCCAGCCGCGGCGCGTGCGCGTCTCTCGGTACCATGCTGCCAACACCAGCAGAGGCGCGGCATGTTCAAAGACCCAGGTGCCCAACGTCGCCACCTGGGTGAGCCGGAAGTAGGCTGCGAGCCACTGCATGTCGATGCGCTGCCATGTGGGCTGTTGAAGGATGTACCACAGGGCATCGGCCGAACCGCCGGGCACCCAGCCGCTCGACACCTTCTGCCAGACCGTTGCGTCGTACATCACCACCAGCTGCCACACCATGAGCCATCGGGGCCACACCGGCACGAGAGCGGGGCCGCGGGCGCGTAGGCGGCTGCGCCAAGCATCCACAGCCCACACCTCGCCTGACCCCGCGAACAGGAGCAGGAAGAAAACGTTGCCACCGAGAAAGTCGTAGGAGCCGCCCGCGTTGACCCCGAGGTCGGTCAAAACCGACCAGGACAGGGCGGCGACAAACGCCGCAACCGGCGTGAAACACCCGAGCGCGAGCAGGAGGCCCGCCCCGGCGGAAACCACCACCAGGCCTTCCACCAGCCCGGGAGTCGGGCCACCGACCCGATCGAGCCAAGTGCGATTCAGCGCGACCAGTCCGCCATCTGCAGGGGAAAGCCACACCCACCGCCACGCACCGGTGACCCACATCCAGCCCATGTGCGCGGCGAGCGCCAAGCCATAAACCACGCGCACCAAGGCCACGGCATGGGCCGGCTCCCGCCGGTTCGCTCTCTCCACCCAACGCCCCCACGCGCCGCTCACGGTCCATCCCGCTTCACGATGTGAACCTGGGTCGGCGAAACCTCGGGGATCACGCCAGCAAGCACCTCATCGGGGGATGGGCTGCGGCCCTTCAGAAAGCGACAGCGCACGCCGTCGATGTCGGGACGCTCGATGAACAGCTCCCCTGCGAACGCGTGGCAAGCCGCCTTCCATCGGGCATTCGCCTGGGGCCAGCCCCACGCGAAGGTGGCGGCCCGCATCCGTTCCGTGCGGAAACGCTCACTCCGCCAGGTCGCGGTGGCATCACCCTCCCCGTACACGGTCTGCCACTCGCCCTCGCCCTGCCGCACACCCACTTCCGGCCGGGCGGGGAAGCGATGCGGTGCCACGAACATCTTCCACGACTGCACCGTGTTTGTCGCCACCAACCAGGGCTTGAACGGCTCGTAGACCGCGGTTTTTGCGCTCTGCAGCGCGCGGGCGGCGTTGTACACCCGGTCCTGGAAGCTGGCCGGGTCGGCATGCAGCATGGTCGCCCAGGCCTTCATCTCAGCTTGAACCGTCGGTTCCGACCAGTACGTGCGATTGATGCCTCGACCCGGGGAAGGCAGCGAGGACACCGCCATCGCCATGGCGTGCCAAAGCACAAACGCCGCGAGGAGGTGGCGTTTCATGCTGGGGGTCAGAACTCGAGTTGGCCCACGGCGCGTGGGTAGGGGATGACATCCCGGATGTTTTCCACCCCAGTGGCATACATCACGGCACGCTCAAAACCCAGACCGAAGCCTGCGTGTGGAACGCTGCCGTAGCGACGCAGCTCCCGGTACCAACCGTAGTGAGCGGGATCGAGCCCCATCGCCCGCATGCGGTCGTCCAGCACGTCGAGGCGTTCCTCCCGCTGGCTCCCACCGATGATCTCTCCGACACCCGGCGCCAAAACGTCCATCGCGGCCACGGTGCGACCGTCGTCATTCTGGCGCATGTAGAAGGCTTTGATGTCCTTCGGGTAGTCGGTCACCACCACCGGGCGCCCCACCGAATCGCACAGCCATCGTTCGTGTTCGCTCTGGAGGTCGATGCCCCAGCGCACGGGAAACTCGAACTTCGCTTCGGCGCGTTCGAGTCGAGCCACGGCTTCGGTATACGTCATGCGTTCGAAGCTGGACGCAACGAAGCGTTCGAGGCGTTCGATGCAGGTCTTGTCCACCCGCTGCGCGAAAAACGCGAGGTCGTCTTGCCGTTCGTTGAGCACGGCGCGGAAGATGGCCTGGAGGAAATCACCGGCCAGGTCGGCATCGGCGCTCAGGTCGGCGAACGCGATCTCCGGCTCGATCATCCAAAACTCGGCGAGGTGCCGGCGGGTTTGGCTGTTTTCAGCGCGGAAGGTGGGCCCGAAGGTGTAAACGTTGCTCATCGCGAGACAGTAGGCCTCAACGTTGAGCTGCCCGGACACGGTGAGGTGGGAGGGTTTGCCGAAGAAGTCCTGGCTGTCATCCACCGTGCCATCCGGCCGACGCGGAAGGTTCGCGAAGTCGAGCGTGGACACGCGAAACATCTGCCCCGCGCCCTCGGCATCGCTTCCCGTGAGGATGGGGGTGTGGATCCAGAAGAAGCCGCGTTCGTGGAAGTAGCGATGCACGGCCTGCGCCAGGGTGTTGCGCACGCGGGTGATGGCTCCGACGATGTTGGTGCGAGGGCGAAGGTGCGCCTGCTCCCTCAAAAACTCCATCGAGTGCTGCTTGGCCTGCATCGGGTAGGTCTCGGGATCCTCCACCCAGCCGACAACCGTGAGCGCGTGGGCCTTCAGTTCCACGGCCTGGCCTGCCGCAGGGCTGGCCACGAGCTCGCCCACCACGCGAATCGCGCAGCCGGTACCCAGGCGCTTCACTTCGGACTCGTAGTTGGAAAGCACAGATTCCGCGATCACCTGCAATGGGCTAAAGCAGGAACCATCGGACAGGCCGACGAAGGAGAGCCCCGCCTTCGAGTGCCGAGCGGTACGAACCCAGCCTTGGACAGTGATGATCGAACCGACGACGAGAGTGCCGGAGAAGCAGTCGGCAATTCGGGACACAGCGGCCTCGTGGGAGCGGAAGGGGCTGCTAACATCAAATCCAGGGGAAGGGACTAAGCGCCCTTTCCCCTACCGCGACATTCCCTACGGCCTCCAAGCTTCGCTTTCCGGCCTGCGGTGCCTGGCGCGTTGCTAAGGCGCCAGGCGTGTCGCTGTCCCCATCCCGCCCAGCCGCAGAGCAGCGCACACTGCCGTTCCCAATGGCGCGCAAGCCTCCCCGCGATAGCCCCCGCCTCATGCTCCGCGTCACCGCCCGCTCGCGCCCCGGACACCCCTGGGTCTTCTCGAACGAAGTGCTTTCCCCACCCGTAATCCAGCTCCCCCCCGGTGGCGCTGTGGAAGTGGTGGATGCCCAGGGGCGCGTGATGGGGCGCGGCTATGCCAATCCGAACTCCCTGATCGCCGTGCGGCTATTCTGCGGGGCCTCCGATTCCCCCGACGATCCAGACCTGTACGTTCGTCGCCTGCGGGATGCGTTGGCGCTGCGCGAGCGCGTCGTGCCCGGAAGGCGCAGCTACCGGCTTTGTGCGGGCGAGGCCGACAGTCTGCCCGGCGTGATCATCGATCGCTACGAAGACGTGCTTTCGGTGCAGATTACTACGCGAGGCATGGAGGATCGCAAGGCGATGATTCGCGCCGCCATCGAGGCGGTGATCGCGCCGAAAGGCGTGATCTTTCGCGGCGACGTTCCCCTCCGGGCGATGGAAGGTCTGCCGCTGGAGCGCGGGCTTTGGTGGGGGGAAGTGCCCCCACGCGTACGCTTCTCAGACAACGGCGTGACCTTCGAAGCCGACCTGGTCGATGGTCAGAAAACCGGGTTCTTCTTCGACCAGGCTGAAAATCGGGCGTTCATGGCGGCCCGCGTGGCCGGCGCCCGAGTGCTGGATGTGTACGCGCACCTTGGCGGCTGGGCCCTGGTCGCGATGAAGCACGGCGCATCCTACGCGGCGACCATCGAATCCAGCGCGCCCGCAAACGAGTTGATTAGGAATAACGCGGCGATAAACGAACTATCGGTGGATGTACTTCACGGCGATGCCGAAGTGGAGATGGGCAAGCTCCCCTCCCAAAGCTTCGATGCCGTGTGCATCGATCCGCCGGCCTTCGCCAAGAACCGCAAGTCGGCCGGCGCCGCGCTCGGGGCGTACAAGCGGGTGAACCAGGCGGCGGCGCGGCTCGTGAAGGCCGGGGGGCTTCTGTTCACCTCCTCCTGCTCTCACCACATCGAAGCCGAGCGCTTTGAAGCCACCGTCGTACACGGCGCGCGTTCGGCCGGGCGGCGCCTTCAGTTGGTGCGGCGAGGCGGTCAGGCACCCGACCACCCCATCCTGCCTGGAGTTCCCGAGACGGAGTACCTCAAGCACCTCGCGTTCGTGGTGCGCTGATGCCGTTGGTCGCCTGCGTGCAGCTCCGGTCGGGTCCAGACATGGCGGCCAACCTCGCACGGGTAGACCATTGGGTGGCACGGGCGGCCGGCTACGGTGCCACGCTGGTCGCCACCCCCGAGAACACCACCCTGCTGACCACCCCGGACCGAAAGGTGGCGGCCGCCGAGCCCCTCGATGGCCCCGCTCATCGTGCGCTCGGCGACATTGCCCGTCGTCACAAGGTGTGGCTGCTGGCCGGGAGCGTGGCGGAGGCGGTGCCGGGCGATCCGAGCCGCTGCCACAACACCTCGGTGCTCTACGACGCGAGCGGCGACATCGCGGCCAGCTACCGCAAGATCCACCTGTTCGACGTTGATCTCAGCGATGGGACACGCTTTTGCGAGAGTGCCCACATCGCGCCGGGGGGCGATGTCGTGGTCGTGGACACGCCGGTCGGGCGCCTCGGGATGAGCGTGTGCTACGACCTACGCTTCCCTGAGCACTACCGCCGGCTGGTGGATGCAGGCGCCCAGGTGATCGCCGCCCCAAGCGCATTTACAATGACGACAGGCCGCGACCATTGGCACACCCTCGTGCGAGCGCGGGCCATCGAAACGCAGTGTTTCGTGCTCGCGCCGGCGCAGGAAGGGCCCCACGGCGGCGGCCGCCACAGCTACGGTCACACCCTGATCGTGGACCCCTGGGGCACGGTGCTTGCGGACTGCGCCGACGGCGAAGGGATCGCCCTCGCCGAGGTCGACGTGGCGCGCGTCACCGAGGTGCGACGCGGCATGCCGGTCGCAGCGCACCGCCGCCCGTAGGCGCAGCGCGCCCGCCGAACGCGCTGCTAAGCTTCCGCGACGACCGGAACGATCGAGATGATCTTCTTGGTGGCGCGACGTTCGAACTTCACGCGCCCGTCGGCGATCGCGAAGAGGGTCCAATCCTTGCCGGTGCTGACGTGGTTTCCGGCGTGGAAAACCGTGCCAAGCTGGCGAACGAGGATGGAGCCGGAGGTGACGAGCTGGCCATCGCCAACCTTCACGCCCCGGTACTGGGGGTTGGAATCGCGCCCGTTGCGTGAGCTTCCTTGACCTTTTTTATGTGCCATCTCAGACCTCGATTCCGTTGATCTGGAGCACGGTGAGCTTCGCCCGACCGTTGCGCTGGGTGCGCGTGCGGCGGCGATGAAGGTACCGCATGGACTCGGTCTTATCGCCCTGTTCGTGGGCAACCACCGTGGCCTTGACCTTCGCCCCTGCAACGTGGGGAGCGCCGACCTGCGGCTTGTCGCCGCCGATCATCAGCACGTTCCCAATTTCGATTTGTGCACCGACCTCGGCCTGCATCCGGTCTACGACGACCTGGCTGCCTTCCGAAACCCGATACTGCTTCCCGCCGGAAACAACGACTGCGTACACCGTTCACCATCCTGAGAGGGTGCGCCGCTAACGCCGACCCGCCCAGCGTGCAAGGAAACTCGGTCTGGGAAGCGCTCGTGGCGCTGCTGAAACGGGTGTAGACTCGCCCGATGCGCTACCTCCCCGCCTGCCTGTTCGTCGCGTTCGGTTGCCGCGTTGACGACACCACCACCGAAAAAGAGCCCACGGAACATGGTGAAGTCGATGCTGATGGCGATGGCTTCACGGTCGAAGCTGGCGACTGCGACGACCACGACAACCAGTCGTGGCCGGGTGCCCTCGAGCTGTGCAACGGCCGAGACGACGACTGCGACGACGCCGTAGACGAGGATGTGACCACCCCATACTACGCCGACGCCGATGGGGACGGCTTCGGAGATCCCTCATCCGTGGCTGAACAATGCGCACCATCCGAAGGACATGTGGACCGGGGGACCGACTGCGATGACGACGATGCCGCGGTTTTCCCGGGCGCGACGGAGCTGTGCGATGGCGTGGACAACGACTGCAATGGCACCGTAGACGACGGGGTGACCGAGACCTGGTACGCCGATGCCGACGAGGATGGGCACGGCGATGCCGCCTCCGCATTGTTCGTTTGCGAAAAGCCGGAAGGGGCCGTGACCAGCAGCGACGATTGCGACGATGGGGACCCCGACGCGTTTCCCGGCGGCGACGAGGTGTGCGACAGCGCCGACAACGACTGCGACGGCTTTGTCGACGAGGGCGTGATGACCACGTTCTACATCGACCTCGACGGCGATGGGTTTGGCGACGTGGCGGCGAGGCAAGAGGCCTGTTTCCAGCCCACCGGCTACGCCGACGACTCGGATGACTGCAATGATGGAGAGGCAGCCGTGAACCCGGACGCCCCCGAAGTCTGCAACGAAGTGGACGACGATTGCGATGGGGGCATCGACGAGACCGACGCCGAGGACGCCGCAGACTGGTACGCCGACACCGATGGAGACACCTACGGCGATCCCTCGATCGGCGTGACCGCGTGCACCTCACC
Source organism: Klebsiella pneumoniae (assembly GCA_945867435.1). GTDB lineage: Bacteria > Myxococcota_A > UBA796 > UBA796 > SXON01 > SXON01. The sequence continues at coordinate 6,692 of CAMBIK010000075.1, read as the reverse complement.
CGCAGGCTATGTGGCCGATAACGCCGACTGTGATGACAGCGCGGCGGCCGTGAACCCTGCCGCCACGGAGGTGTGTAACGGCGCCGACGACGACTGCGATGGCACCATCGACGGCGCGACTGCCACCGACTTGGCCACCTGGTACCTCGACTACGACGGGGATGGCTACGGAGGGACACGCTTCTCAGCCACCGGTTGCGACGCCCCCGCCGGCTATGTGGCCGACGCCACCGATTGCGACGACACCGAGCCCACCGTGAGCCCGGGCGCCGTGGAGACCTGCAACGGCGTGGACGACGACTGCGATGGCACCGCCGACGACGGGCTTTCCTCCGTGACCGCGTACGCCGACACCGATGGCGATGGGTACGGCGACCCGGCGGTCACGGCGGCGGATTGTGCTCTACCTTCCGGCTACGTCGCCGACGCCAGCGATTGCGACGACGGGGATGCAAGCATCAACCCCGCCGCCGCCGAGGCGTGCAACGGCCTCGATGACGACTGCGATGGAGACATCGACGAGGGCATGCTCGGCCGCAGCGCCGCCTGCCCGGCGGAAGACTGCACCGACGTGCTCGATTCCGACCCCGCCGCTCTCAGCGGCAGCTACTTCCTCGACCCCGGCTCGTACTACTGCGACATGGCCACCGACGGCGGCGGCTGGACCCGCGTGAAGGAAGATCTGGCGGTCTACGGCACCGGGTACGACACGACGTACCACAACGGCGAAGGCTTCACCTGGACCGAAACGCTGTTCGCCTATGCCTCAGGAACCGCTTCCGCCCACTGCGTCTACCCGGACTCGCTGACGGGCTGCAACAACCTCGGGTTTCAGTTCGCGGGCGAAAGCTGGGGCGTTCCTTTGAACTGGGGAAGCTCCATCTGTGGCATGGCGACAACCGACTACACCACGGCCACCAGCTACATCGGCGGGTACGACTTCGTCATCGCACGGGCGACGAGCACCGACACCATTCGCCTGGGGGCGCTCGAAGGCATCTCCTCATGCACGACGGGAGACAACCCGGGCACCGCCTATGTGGACGTGCTGGTCCGACGCTAAGGAGCGCCGCCGAGCCTAACCAGTCGCTCGGCCACCGCGCTCACTTGTTCGCTCGGCATGCCCATCGCGAGGGCGGCGACAAGGGCCGCGCGGGCCTCGACCGCATCCACCGGAGCCGCGCAATCGGCAAGGAGCACAAGTTCCACCGCGCTGCCGGCACCCAGATCCCGCAGGGAGCGCAGATGGGGGAGGGCCGCCGTACACCCCTCGGCCCGCACCGCCTCGCGGGCCGCGATGTGCTGAAGTTCGACCTTCCGATCCCCCGTAGCCTCCCCCAATGCCGCTTCGGCAAATCTCAGGGCCTCAACGTGCCGCCCGAGCGAACCCAGGGCCTCCGCACGAAGGAGCGAAAGCTCGATCCGCAGCGCAACGTCGGGGTCTGCGGCGAGTCCACGGTCCACCACATCCAGCACGGCCATCGCCGGCTCGCCGGCCTCGCGGAGCGCCTGAGCCCGACCCAGGAGCCCCGCGGCCGTCGTGGGCGCGCAGAACGCCGACTGACCTGACTGCAAGAGAACGCCGCTACCGCCCACGCAGACGACCGCCACCTGCCCGTGGACCACCTCCACGCGAGTGCCGAGCGCATCCCGACGAACGGCGAAGCCGGTGCCGATCACCTTCACCTCGGCTTCCGCCGTGACCACCGAGAGCTGCACGCCCTGCCCGGGATCCACCTCGACGGAAAGATCGCCATGCGCCCACTCGATGACCGGAGCCCCATCGTTTCCGCGAAGGAAGCCATCCCCCGAGTAGCGCAGCGAAACATGCGGCGCCGGATGCACCGAAGTGACGGCGCTCGCGGCCAGCGCAGCGTTGAGCGGGGTGGGCGTGGCTCCCCAGATTGCCAGGCTAGCCCCGCCGAACGCGAACAGAAACGAGGCGGCCAATGCCAAAACCGCGGGCAACCGCGAAGGGGCCCCGAACGCGAGGCGTGCCCGAACTCGGCCCACGGCTCCAGGCCCGGTGCCGAGCACCCCGCCCAGGAGGGTACGAACGCTGGCCTCGGGGTCTTCGAGCAACGGGAGACGATCCCGCACGGCGCGAAGCTGCGCATCGCGCGCCAGTGTGCTGCGAGCGAACTCGGTAAAAACTCTTTTCACGCGCCACCTTCCAGCGCGTGGAGGTGCGTGGGACGCAAGCCGAAGCGCGGCGCGACCTGGAGAAAGGCATCCCGCGCCCGGCGCGTTCGGCTCCGCACGGTGCCGATCGGAAGCTGAAGCAAATCCGCGATCTCCGACTCGGTGCGCTCCTCCACATCCGCCAAAACCAAGACTTCCCGGTGGTCTGCAGATACGGCTTCCAACGCCTGCTGCACCCGATCGGCGGTCTGGTTCGCCTCTACAAGCCCGGCGGGACCCTCAACAGTATCCGCACGGTCAAAGACGTCGACGCCGGGTGCCCAGCGCCGAAACCAAGCCAGGCGCCGATGTCGAGCCAAAACGCGACGGGTCACGCCGTACAGCCAGCCACCAAACCGACCCGGGGCATCAAACACAGGCAACTTGGTGATGACCACGATCATCACATCGTGCGCGGCATCTTCAGCGTTCACTTTGGGACCGCCCAGACGAGCACACCACTGGACCACGGTGGGGAGCACGCGTTCCACCAGCCGGGAGCGCGACTGCGGATCACCCTGCCGGGCGCCCACAAGCTCATTCATGTCCGGCGAAGGAAACCCCACCGGCCTACAGTGCCCGTAGGGCGGTGGGGCTATCCATCGAAACGGGCCAGGGTGCATCCCCTACTCACAGTCGTACACGTCGTCACATTCCTTTGCGATCGCGTTGCCATCGCCCTCGTTGCAGGTGATCCCGTAGAGGCGGATCTGGTCCAGGCAATCCTCGGCGTCGAGCGGTTCGTAGTCACAGTTGGATTCGTCCCAGTAGTCCTGAGCGTCCTCCGTCGTGAAACAGCCGCCCAGACCCAACACCGCAAGGACAAGTCGCATGGGAACCCCTTCCATCTCCACACCTACCCGGTTCCACTTACGACGACGAGCCGGATCTGCCCCCATGAACGATCAGAAGGGAGCACGCCAACTCGGTGAGCAACCTGGGAGCGCGTAGATCGAACACATTCATCGGCAGGTCCCACTCCGAACCAACGCCCACCACAACGAGATCGTAGCCGCGTGCCGCCGAAAGCAGTGCCTCCACGCGGCCTGCGTCGCGACGGCCGTCGAACACCGCCAGCTCCACGCCTTCCGTCATCGCGAAGCGCTCCGCCATGCGGCGGGCGGCATCATCGTGGCTGCTGCCGAGCGCGAGAAGCACGCGACGCACCTGGCGCACGCCATCGTCCCGGAACATGCACACATCGGCTTTCGCCTTGTGGGTAATGGCCAGAAGCGGCCCCCCTAGCCGCGCTTCGCCCACCAGAGGCCGATGGATCCCCACCAGCACGGCGGTCGCAGCCTTGAGCTCCGCCACGGCGACGATGTCTCCCGCCGGGTCCGACGAGGTGATCGAGAGCGGTTCCAGCGGCGCGCCCATCTCGCCCGCGAGGCGAGCGAGCGAGGAAGCGGCATCCTCCTGGGTGGCTTCCACATCCTGGAACAAGCCCGCGTTGTCGTCGACCTGGATGAGGCGCAACGCCCACCCGCGGGAAGTGCCGCCCGCCATCAGGGCGGTGGAGATTCGCGCCAAGCCGTGCACGCTGTCGGGATGCGAAACGCACACCAACAAGCCGAACTCCTGGGTCGCAGCCTCAGCAGCTGCGCGCTCGGACAGCAAACGGCGGCGCGGGTAGAGGAGTCGCAGCAACGGGGAGGTCATCAGGGTCGTCGCGACCGCCATCAACACGAGCATCGCGAACAGCGTTGGCGTGATCACGCCCAACTCCAGCCCGATGGCGAGGATCACCAGCTCCATCAGGCCGCGGGTGTTCATCAGGACACCCAGCGCAGTGCTCTCCCGCCATGACAGCCCCGCCAGGCGGGCCGGAATACCCGCGCCCAGTACCTTGCCGACAATGGCGACGGCGACGACCGCACCGCACCAGCCCCACAGCCGAGGCGAATCCACCAGGCCGATCTCGGTCTTCAGGCCGGTTAAGGCGAAGAAGAGGGGGAGCAGCAGGACCAGCACCACATCGTTGAGGCGGGCGGGCAGCGCGTGGATCGCCGGACCCTTCCGGGGCACCGCCGCCCCGAACAGGAAGGCTCCGAACAGCGCGTGAATGCCGATCCACTCGGCCACCAGCGCGCTTCCGATGAGCAGCAGGAAAACCACGGCGACGGCCGTGTGCGACAGGTCGTCGGCCGTGCCGAAGCGCGCCTGCACCCTGGCCAGGAAGGGGCGAATGAGGCCCAGCATCAACGCCACGAAACCGAGCGCAAGCGCAGAGGTCATCACGGCATCGGCGACCCCATGGGCGTTGACCGCGGCCAGCACAAACGCCAGGAGACACCAGGCCGCCACGTCGTTGATGGCGGCGCAGGTAAGCGCGAGAGCGCCGATCGGCGTACCCATCATGCCACGTTCACTCAGGATTCTCGCGAGCACCGGAAACGCGGTGACGCACATCGAGGCCCCGATGAACAGCGAAAACGGCCACAGCCCCACACCCGACGGTGCGAAGTCTCTCCACATCGCAAACCCGAGCCCGAGGCCGAGCGCGAACGGGATCGCAATGCTGGACAAGCTCACCGCCGACGCTACCCCTCGCCGCTGCCGGACCACGTCCAGGTCGAGCTCCAAGCCCACCAGGAACATGAACAATACAAGACCAAGCTGGCTTACACCGCCGAGCGCCGCCATCCCCGACTCGGGGAAGATCGCCGCGCTCGCGCCGGGGAACAGCCGGCCGAACAGGGAAGGCCCCAACGCGATCCCCGCCACGATCTCCGCCACCACGAGCGGCTGCCCCAACCAGCGGAAGGCGACACCCGCCAGCCGCGAAACGAGCAGGATGCACCCCACCTGGGCCAGCAGCAGAGCGATGGGATGGTCGAGCATCATCGTGGGCTCGGCAACTATGTCGCTGGGATGCGTGTGCGCCACCCCACCAATTGCCGATCCAGCGCCGTCCGGCGTTGACGCGCCCTACGGCTGCGGGTATCACTCTCACGTTCACGAAAGGGTTGATGTCTGAGTTGAGCCAAGCCCTGATGCGCATCGGCGCCCTCGCCGACAAGGCAGGGCGTACTCAGCGCACGCTCCACTTCTACGAGGAGCTGGGCCTTCTCACCCCCGTGGGGCGTACCAAGGGTGGTTTTCGGCTCTACGACCAGGATTCGCTCCTCCGTATTCACTGGATCACCCGCTTGCAGGATCTCGGCTTCTCTCTCCCCGAGATCAAGGCCTTCCTCGAAGAACTTCGTTCGGCCCAATCGGCCCCCGAGATGATGTTGTCGCTTCAGCAGTTCTACGCACGCAAGCGTGAATCGGCACGGGACCAGCTTGCCCGGCTGGAATCGCTCGATGCCGAGCTGTCCGGCGCGCTGGACTACCTCGTCGAGTGCCGCACCTGCGCCCCGACCACCGAAAAGTCCGCGTGCCCCACCTGCGAAGAGGGCGAACATGTCGCTCGACTCGCCCCGCCGCTGGTCGCCGCCGTCCACGAATCCTCCCCTTCCCCGGGCGCCTGAGATGTCGATGAAATTACCGGTCTACCTTGACAACCATGCCACCACCCGCGTTGACCCGCGCGTGCTGGAAGCGATGCTGCCCACCCTCACCGAGGTGTTTGGCAACGCCGGCTCGCGCAACCACGCCTACGGCTGGGCGGCGCAGGAAGCGGTGGAACGGGCGCGGGAACAGGTCGCCGACCTGATCGGCGCCGACCCGAAAGAGATCATTTTCACGTCGGGCGCCACTGAATCAGACAACCTCGCGATCTTCGGCGTTGCTCGCTTCTATGCGGAGAAGGGCAAGCACCTCATCACTGTGGTGACCGAGCACAAGGCCGTGCTCGACGCCTGCCACGCCCTTGAAAAAGAAGGCTTTGAGGTTACCTATCTTCCAGTTGACGCAGAAGGGCGCATCGTGCTGGACGACCTGCGGGCCGCCATTCGCCCCGACACCACCTTGGTCTCCATCATGTGGGCCAACAACGAGGTGGGCACGATCCAGGACATCCCGACGATCGGCGAAATCTGTCGTGAACGGGGCGTTTTCTTTCACTGCGACGCCGTTCAGGGCATCGGAAAGCTGCCGTTCGACGTGACCGCCATGAAGGTCGATCTGGTGAGCATCTCGGCGCACAAAATGTACGGGCCCAAGGGCATCGGGGCGCTCTATATCCGGCGCGGCCGGCCGCGTATCCGCCTCGAACCCACCATGTTTGGCGGGGGTCAGGAGCGGGGTATCCGCAGCGGTACGCACGCCGTTCACCAAATCGTCGGGCTGGGCGCGGCCTGCGCCGTGGCCAAGGAAGAGATGGCCAACGGCGAGTCGGCGCGTATCGCAGAGTTGCGCGATTACATGTGGGCCAAGCTCAGGGAAAATCTCGACGAGCTTTTCCTTAACGGTAGCGCGGAGCACCGCCTGCCCGGCAATCTGAACGTGAGCTTCGCCTACTGCGAAGGGGAAGCGATGATGATGGCCATCAAGGAACTCGCCGTCAGCTCCGGCTCGGCCTGCACGTCCGCCTCGCTCGAACCCTCCTACGTCCTGCGCGCCATGGG
>CAMBIK010000074.1 GCA_945867435.1 Klebsiella pneumoniae | reverse complement strand
GGACCGAAACTCCGGTCCGCCACGACGGCAACTTCGTAAGCAAAACCTTCTGCGGCCAGGGGCACCGGGGCGCTCGCCGTGGGCAGGTCGGCGCGCGCGGAGATCGCGAGCCCGAGCGGTGCCTTGGAGCGGTCAAGCAGGACGCCCTTCACGTCCACAGCGATGTCCCCCAATCCGGCCCCGCTGCCCGATTGTCCGGTGGCAAAGGGGTACACGGGAAGATCGAGCCCGGCGCGGATGCGGCCAAACGTGTAGGCGGCCAACAGGTCGAGCCCCACGGCATCGGCCACGAGCGGCACGCGTTCGCCCGTGTCTTCCCACACCCAGACGACGGGCTCGTGGACCCAGCCGAGCACAAGACCACCAGAGAAGCCTTGGTGCAAGCTGGTGTCATCCGCCCACAGCGTTGCCTCGGCATCCATCGGCGGCCGGTAGAGTTGGCCATCCACCGCTACGTCGGGGATGGTGTCGGAAGCGTGAACAAGGGACAAGAGGACCAACATCAGCGGCTCCGACGGGTGCGAAGGGCGAAGGCTACCAGACCAAGGCCCCCCAAGGGAACCATGCTACCGCATCCGCCATACAGACCGCCGGTGCGGTCGGCCACGGGACCACCGATATCTGCAACGTCGTCGGTCGGGTTCAGCGGGTCGGTGCCCTCATCGACCTCGTCGCCATCCTGCACGCCCCCGCCATCGGTGTCCGGGTTGAGCGGGTCGGTGCCCAGCACGGACTCCTCGCTGTCGGTCAGGCCATCGCCGTCGCTGTCGGTCTGCACGTCGTCGGCAGGGTCGAGCGGGTTGGTGTTGTCCTCAATGACCTCCGCGCCGTCGCTCACGCCGCCGCCATCGGTGTCGGCGAGGACCGGCGAAGTGCCCCTCGATGCCTCATCGCCATCGTTCAGGCCATCGCCGTCGGTGTCGGGGTTGAGGGGGTCGGTGCCCCATTCAGTACGTTCGCTGTAGTCATCGAGGCCGTCCTCGTCGGTGTCGATCCCCTCGTCGGCCCGACCATCGCAGTTGTTGTCGATGCTGTCGGGGAGCTCCGGTGCCCCCGTGTAAACATCGGCGCGCGAATCATCGCAATCCAAACCATCTTCGCTGGCACCGGAAGGGAGCTTGCACGCGTAGACTGGCACCGCGGCATCGCCCTGGCCATCGCCATCTGTGTCGGCGTAGTACATCACCGCATCGAGCGCGTTGTCGTCGGCGGCACCATCGCAGTCGTCGTCTACGCCGTTGCAGACTTCGTCGGCCCCTGGGTTGATCGCCGCGTTTGCGTCTGCGCAGTCGCCGGAGGTGTCCGTGCGCTCGGGAATCGGGTCGCATTCGTACACGACGTTCGAGGCATCTCCCCATGTGTCGCCGTCGTCGTCGGCGTACCAGGCGGAGGCATCCACGGCGTCGTCGTCGATGAGGTCGTTGCAGTCCTGATCGATGTCGTCGCAGACCTCGGCCGCGCTGGGGTTTACGCTGGCATCCGAGTCGTCGCAGTCGGTCGAGGTGTAGACGTTTCCCGAGGGAATGGTGCAGGCCGTCGTTGGCTGGGCCAGATCCCCGAAGGAATCTCCGTCGTCGTCCGCCCAGGTGGTCACGGCGTCGGCCGCATCTTCGTCGATCACCGTGTCGCAGTCCTGGTCCACGCCATCGCAGGTCTCGGTCCCCGTGGGGCTCACCGTGGCATCCCCGTCGTCGCAGTCGTCGTCGTTGGCCACATGGCTCGCGGGGGCGCTGCACGCGAGCTGGGAGCTGGCGGCATCCCCGTAGGTGTCGCCGTCCTTGTCGGCGTACCAGGTGGACTGATCGATGGCGTCCTCGTCGACCGTGCCGTCGCAGTCCTCGTCGTCCAGGTTGCACACTTCCGTGCCGGCGGGGTTGTCGAGCGCGTCAGTGTCGTCGCAATCGGTGTTTGCAACAGAGGAATAGCGGCCGCTGGGGATGCAGATGCACGTGCCGGTGGTGGTGCCGTACCCGTCGCGATCCGCATCGTAGTAGTACGATGTGCAGCCGGTGGCACCTGAGTCGTTGGTAGAACCGGAGCAATCGTCGTCTGTGGTCGTGCTGCAAAGTTCGTCTACGCCGGGGTTGATGTCGGCATCGGTGTCGTTGCAGTCCGTGCCGCCGGAGGCGGTCGACGTGTACCCATCGCCATCCGAGTCGCTGTCGCACGCGTCTCCTGTTCCATCGCCATCGCTATCCGTTTGTGTCGCGTTGCTCGTGGTGGGGCAGTTGTCTTCGTAGTCGGCCACTCCATCGCTGTCGCTGTCGGGAACGGTGACCAGCACGTCGTCGAAATAGCACCCGGCCGACGATTCTCCATTGTTGAAGCAGTACAAGCCGACTTCACCTGTGGAATGGGCGCTATCCGTCGTGTCGATGAGGTGTTCGCCGGTTGAAAAAGACCCGCTCTGGTCGTTGTCGACGTAAACGTCGATATTGGTGCCACTGGTCACGATTTTGACGTCGATGAGTCGGTTGGTGGAGAGCGACGTGGTGGAGCTGGCGACTTGCGTGGCTGAACCAGCGGAAATCCGGTACAGGCGCGTGCCGGAGACAGGAGTGGTGGCTGCGCCCGTCCCCGTGGTCGGTCCGTAGTTGCCTCCGGCGAAGAAGAGCAGGTAGAAGTTGGAGGCGTCCGTGTACCGAAACACGAGGCCTATCGTATCGTCGTCGCCCTGATACAACGTCGCGTAAAAGCTGGAGTCTTCCCAACTGCTACCGGTGTAGACGAGGTGATTGTCCAGCGCCCCCCCGCTTCCCCAGGTGCCGCTGGCGGCGTCGGTTTTGGCGTACACGCCGCCGTAATAGTAGGTCGACCACGGGTCGCTGGAGTAGCCGGTGACCCACGCGGTGGTGCCCGAGAACGACGACGTGGTGTAGGCGTCGAAGTTGGCGTCGAGCACGGTGATGTCGGCGGCGAGGGCGAGGCGAGTGAGGGCGAGGAGGAGCATGTGAGCCGTAGTGTAGCGAATTATGTCGGCTTCCGCTCTTGGCGAAGGTCGGTTTCTGGTTTGGACTCGGGGGCGGAGGTCGGACGTGATTGGGGCCCGTCCCCGGTGTTCACGTTAGGCTGTACTGCGGGAGCCCGGATGCCGACCGAGATGGAGCAGTTGATCGAACGGATCGCCGAACGGGTGAAGGCCGAGATGTCGGCGAAGCACACCATGAGCGTGGTGTCGCCCCTCCCAGAAGTGCGGGGCACATGGCAGGATCAATCAGCACTGGATCAGCACCTCGGCGGCGCCGATCGCGTGGGCACCAACGGGACCGCTCCCGAGGTGTCGAGTCAGGAGGTGGCCCGACGGATCGACCACACCCTGCTCAAGGCGGATGCCACGCGTGCCGAGCACGTCAAGCTCTGTGAGGAGGCGGCGAAGCACCGGTTTGCCTCGGTGTGCGTCAACACGACCTGGGTGCCGCTGTGCAAGGAACAGCTCAAGGGCTCGGGCGTGATGACGATCTGCGTGGTGGGCTTCCCGCTGGGCGCGGCCACGAGCCGGGCCAAGGCCGCCGAAACGAGAGAAGCCATCGCGAACGGTGCCGATGAGATCGACATGGTCATCAATCTCGGTCTGCTCAAGAGCGGCGATCACAACGCCGTTTTCGACGATATCAAGCAAGTGGTCGAGGCCGCGTCCGGCCGCCCCGTCAAGGTCATCCTCGAAACCCACCTGCTCAACCGGGAACAGAAAATCGTCTGTTGCGCCCTGTCGAAGGCGGCCGGGGCAGCGTTCGTGAAAACCGCAACGGGGTTTTCCGGCGGCGGCGCCACGGTGGAAGACATCCGGTTGATGCGCCAGGTGGTCGGCCCCGACATGGGGGTGAAAGCGTCGGGCGGCGTGCGCAGTGCGGCCGATGCGCAGGCGATGCTCGGTGCCGGTGCGACCCGGCTCGGAGCCAGCGCGTCCGTCGCGATTGTGACCGGGGGAACCGGGAAGGGCGCTTACTGATGGCAAGGGTCGTGCTGGTTGTGGCCGACAGCGTGGGGGTGGGGGAGATGCCCGACGCCGCGCAGTACGGGGATGCGGGAAGCGACACTCTCGGGCACATCGCAGCGACGCAGACGCTTCGGCTCCCGAACCTGGCGGCGATGGGCCTCGCCTCGATCCGCCCGCTGCACGGAGTGCTGCCGCCCACGGAAGTGCGGGGGGGGTACGGAAAGATGGCCACCGCGGGCGCGGGCAAGGACACCATCGCGGGGCACTGGGAGATCGCCGGTTGCACCGTGAGCACCCCGTTCACCACCTACTACGAGGGCTTTCCGGCTCAGCTCATGGCCGAATACGGGATTGCTACCGGGGAAGGCTGGCTTGGCAACGTAGCCGCGAGCGGAACGGAGATCATCCAGCAGCTGGGCGACGAACACGCTCGCTCGCGTAAGCCGATCGTCTACACCAGCGCCGACAGCGTTTTCCAGGTGGCGGCGCACGAGGATGTGATTCCACTCAGCCGCCTTTACGAAATCTGTGAAGCGAGCTTTGAGGTGGCGAAGCGATGGGGTGTGGCTCGCGTCATCGCGCGCCCTTTCGTGGGCACCTCGGGTGCCTACGTCCGCACCGAAAATCGCCGGGACATCGCGCTTCAGCCCCCGCGCGACACGATCATGGACCGCCTGCTCGCCGTGGATATTCCGACGACGAGCATTGGCAAAATCAAGAGCATTTATGGCGACCGGGGATTTTCGAGGGCCGTGAAAGCCGGAAACAACACCACGATCACCCAGGCCATCATCGACGAGCTCGCTGCGGGTCGTTCGGGCTTGATCTTTGCGAATCTCGTTGACTTTGACATGTTGTACGGGCATCGGCGCGACCCGGTGGGCTATGCCGCGGCCCTCAACGCCCTTGACCTTCGCATCCCGGAAATGCTGGGCCACTTGGGTCCGGATGACCTGTTCCTGCTCTGCGCTGACCACGGCAACGACCCCACATTCCCTGGCAGCGACCACACGCGTGAGTATGTGCCGGTGCTCGCTTGGCGACCCGGGATTGGGCGCGTAAACTTGGGCACCCTCGCCAGCCTCGCAGACATCGGTGCGACCGCCGCGGAATGGCTAGGGATTGCCCCAGTGGAAGGAACCAGCTTCGCGGGGCGTTTGTAGGCGCAGGTCGGCTCAGTACGAGACGAGCAGCGTTCCCAGACACATCTCGTCTGCCGTGCCTTCGCCCCAGTTCACATCCTCGTCCGTGGGGTTGTCCCAGGTGCAACGGACCGTGAGCGTATCTCCCTTGTAGAGGGTCTTGGGCTCTTCGAAAACATAGGTGCGCTGCCAGTCGAAATCCCAATCCTGGATGTCCAGCAGGCACTCGTCATCGCCGCTCTTGTGCTCGATGGTGAGATTGGCCGTGCGCCCCAACTTGTGCATGTGCAGGCTGGAGGTGTGCACGGTGATGTCCGTCCGGCTGCTCAGGACGTAGGAGAAGGAGTGTTCCTTGCCCACGGCCCCTGCCCGAATCCGCATGCCGGAGCCGTCCAACCACGCGGGGTCCGCCCAGGGTTGGATGCTGGCCGGAGACTCGACCTCGTCCTCGATGCGAACGTCCACCGTGGTCTGGTCGGCCAGGACTTCGCCGCTGGCCATGTTGTAGTGCATCTGCAAAACGACTTTGGAGCCGGGTTCCATCTTGATGCCAACACCGTTCGGGAAGTCCCCGCTGGTCGCGCCGGGCGCCCATGCGCCGAGCCACTCCGCATCGGCCTGACTGCCGAGCCCGGGGCCGCCAAAGCAGCTCCACCCCGGGAGGTCGTCGGCCGCCTCGAGCGCCTCGTACTCTTCGACCTGCCCGGGGGTGGCGATGTAGGCGATGAGGTGGTGGACGATGCTCGGTACACCGGGCTTGACGATGTATCCGGTGACGTAGGTGCTGTGGTCCACCGGCCAATCCACGAGGAAGCAACGGTAGTCATCCGGGGTGGAGACCGGGGTGTAGGGGAGGGGAAGCGTCAGGGTTTCGTCGACGCGTGAGAGGCTTGCGGCGGGAGGGGGTGCGTGGATGCTCTCCCCCTTGTCGCCTTCGGCAGCCCCTTCCACCGCCCAGGCGGCGATCCGGCCGATCTCGCCGTCGCTCAGGGAGATGTCGTCACGGTAGTCGGCGCAGTCGGCGGAGGCCTTCCACGGGGGCATGGTCTTGGCTTCTACGGCTGCGGCCATCGAAGCGGCCATTGGCGCGGCGGACTCGTAGCTATCGAGTGCGAAGCCCCCGACCCCCCCGGCAACGTGGCATCCCGAGCAGCTTTCTTCAACGATGGGCTCGACATCGCCGTACCACACGACGCTGGGTGCATCGGCGGGATCGGAGATGTCAGCGACCGGGCGTGGGGCGTCGCACGCGACAAGACTGATCAGGGTGAGCATCGGCTGCGTGTAGCCGGTCGCGGTGGGCTGCGCCTCAGTCGGCCGGCCCTTCGTCATCGGCACCTTCACCACGGCGGAGAACCCTCATCCGCTGGGAGGGATCGAGCGGGGAGGCTCCGACCGCCGTATCGGTGATCGCGACCAGCATCGAGGCGAGGATCTGGCTGCTGAGCAGGAGGGCCACACCTACCCCCGCGGAGCCGGCCAGGATCAGGGTCGCCGGGTAGGTCGCATCGGGTACATCCCATGCCTGAATGCCGAGGACTCCGCCAACCAGCCACACCGCGACGGTGCCTAGCAGACCGAGGGTCCGCAACCGAGCGGCAAGGCGGTAGGAAGGCTGATAGCGCGCTTCGAGGAAGAGCGTGTCATCGGCCGAGGCTTCGGGCGATTCCGGGAAGGTCGCGATCACGATTCCGAAGATCACCACGCCCAAGGTCGCGATGGCGGCTTCCGTGTACAGCATGGTCGCCGGGCCGTACTGGTCGGCGGTGCTGCCCAGCAACAGGCCGAGCCACCAGATCGGGAAGTTCGATAGCGAGGCGTAGATGCTGTATTTTGTTGCTGCAGATCCGCGGCCGATGGCGTTGAGGACCAGCGCGGTGAACGCTGCGTAGGCAAAGCCGACTACCAGGGAGTAGGCCAGGTTCCAGCCGATATATAGGTAGACCGGAGGAATCCAGGCCACCGCCAGGGGGCTGCCGGGGGTGGTGAGGCCGAAGCCGAGGCCCACCCCTGCGAGGAGCAGGCCGATCAGCGCGTACGCCGTTCGCGGATGAAGGCGGGTGCAAAGCCAGCCGCCGATGAAGCAGCCCGCCGCCGTCACGACCCCCGCCAACACGCCCTGGACCAACGCCACATGCGCGGCCCCCGCCCCCCAGATGGCCGCGACCGTGGACTGCGCCAGAACGCCTTGTCCGGCCCCGGTGCCGAGAGGCAGGAAGCAGAGCACGGCCGCCAGAAGCCCCCCCCGCGCCTTCCCGAGTCGGAGGATGTCCTTGAACACGCCGCGTACGGCCCCGATCGCGCCGTCGATCCGCCGGTGGGGGACTACGTCGGGCACGAACGCCAAGGCGGAGCAGCAGGCCATGAAGAGTCCGCCCATGATCGCGCCGGCCATCCACGGGCTTGGCAGCACTTGCAGCAGGTAGAGGCCCAAGCCGCCGCCCAGTCCAGCCCCACCCAGGTTCCCCGCCTGAAACCACGCACTCACCCTGCCTTCTTCCCCTCGGGGGGTCGCCTTGGCAAGGATGGCTTCGATCGACATGCCCACGATGGAGTTGATCAGGCTTGCCACGGCGATGATCGCGAGCAACAACCACAAAGTATCGGGTCCCAGCGGCAGGACCGCCATCGAGAAGACCCCCAGCGCCGAACAGCTGGTCGCAAAGATGTACCACTTCTTGGGCGAGAGCGTCACATCGACCGCAGGGGCCCACGACCACTTCAGCCACTGCGAGATCATCTGGGCCCCCCCCAGGAGCGAGCCCTCCGTGATGGAGAGGCCGCTTTGGGTGGCCAGGAAGGTCAGCGCGACGGTGACGAAGCCGCTCAGTGCGCCGAACGGAAGGTACAACACCGTGTAAACGGATGGATGGGGCGCGCGGATTTCGGCGGGTGAGTCGGCAGACGACACGGACGCTCCAGGGGCGTCGGGTTCTACCACGTTCGGCGATCCGCTACGCCAGGAGCCTCGCCACCAGGCTCTGCGCCAGCGGGGCATCTGCCCGGCCCCCGCTGAGCTTCAGCACCTTGCCCACGAAGAAGCCGAGCAGGGTCGTTTGCCCCGCCTGGTAGCGGGCGACTTCGTTGGGGTATGCCGCGAGGGTGGCCTGCACCCACGCCTCGACCTGGGCCGGATCGTCCACCCGGGCGAGTCCCTCTCTCGCCACGATGGCGGCCGGATCGCCGCCTTCCGCAAGCAATACGGTGAGCACCCGCCGCGCCTGCGCCGCGCCAAGGGTTCCCCCTTCCACCAGCCCGACGAGCCGGCCCAAGGCCCCGCCGTCGAGCGTGGCGGCACTCCGACCGCCGTCGCGGGGACCGCCGTCGCGGGGACCGCCGTCGCGGGGACCGCCGTCGCGGGGGCCGCCGTCGCGGGGGCCGCCGGCACGCAGCTCGCCCACGACGACGTTAACGATGAAGCTCGCGATTGCGAGCGCGTTTCCACCCGCGGCGGAGGCCTCGAAGAGCGCTGCGGTCTCGGGGTCCCCGGCGAGGGGTCGCGCCAGCGAGTCGGTCAGCCCCCATCGGGCCACGAGCGCGTCGCGTCGCGCAGCCACGGCGGAATCCAGCGCCTTGGGCGCGCCCGGCTGTTCGGCCACGACGGCGGTGCGCTCCGCGGTCTCCGCGGCCGGGGCTTCCGCTGTCGCGCTCCACCCCTCTCGCAGCGTGACAGTACGATTGAACGCAGTTTTCCCAGCGGCTGCATCCGCCGGGTCCCGATAGAAATAGCCGGTGCGCTCGAACTGCCAATGGGCGGAAGCACCCGGCGCGACGATGGCGGGTTCGACCCACGCGGTCACCACCTTGAGCGAGGTCGGGTTCAACTCCGAAAGGAAGTCGTCGGCGCTGGGCTTCTCAACGCTGACGAGGCGGTCGTAAAGGCGCGCTTCCACGGGGACCGCGGTAGCGGTGTCGACCCAATGCACCACCCCCTTGACCTTTCGGCCTTCGGGCGTGCGCCCCCCGAGCGTGTCCAGGTCGGCGGTGCATCGCAGCTCCACGACCTCCCCGGCGGCGTTCTTCACCACTTCATCGCAACGGATCACGCATGCGTGTCGTAGGCGCACTTCCGTTCCCGGGGCGAGCCGATGCCAGCCCTTGGGGGGGGTCTCCGCGAAATCGTCGCGGTCCAAGTACAAGGAACCGCTGAGTGCCAGCGGCCGCGTCGCGGGTTCGCCTTGAACAAGAGGGACATGCAGGGTCTCAACGCGCCCGGTCGGCCAGTTCGACAAGGTGACTCGGAGCGGCTGAAGCACCGCCATCCCCCTTGGGGCCCGGCGATTCAGGTCGTCACGAAGCAGGTTCTCGAAGAGTTCGACCTCCACCACGCTGTTTGCCTTGGCCACGCCCACTCGATCAGCCAGCGCCCGGAGCGCTTCGGGCGGGACGCCGCGCCGCCGCAGCCCTGCGAGGGTCGGCATGCGGGGGTCATCCCAGCCGGACACATGGCCTTCGTTCACCAGTCGTAGAAAGCGACGCTTGGACATCACGGTCCAGGTCAGGTTCAGTCTCGCAAATTCGTACTGGTGCGGGGGGTCGGGGATGTCACATTCCCGCAGAATCCAGTCGTAGAGCTCGCGGTTGTTCTCGAACTCCAGCGTGCAGATGGAGTGGGTGATGCCTTCGATGGCATCGCTCAGGCAGTGGGCGAAGTCGTAGAAGGGGTAGATCCTCCATGTCTCGCCGGTTCGATAGTGATGCGCGAAGCGGATTCGGTAGAGCAGCGGGTCGCGCATCTTGAAGTTCGGGTTCGCCATGTCGATCTTGGCGCGCAGCACCCGGCTGCCCTCCGCGAACTCGCCGTTTCTCATGCCTTCAAGCAGGACCAGATTTTCCTGCACGCTGCGCTCGCGGTACGGCGAGTCGCGGCCGGGCTCCGAGGTGGATCCTCGATGCTCGCGGATCTGTTCGTCGGAGAGGTCACAAACGTAGGCCTTGCCCTTGTTTACGAGGTGTACGGCAAAGTCGTAGATCTTCCCGAAGTAGTCCGACGCGTAGAAAACCTTGTCACCAGGGTCGAAGCCGAGCCACTTCACATACTCGAGGATCGCATTTGCGTATTCGACGCTCTCCGTGCTCGGGTTGGTGTCGTCGTACCTGAGGTGACACACGCCCCCAAATTCCGCGGCGAGCCCGAAGTTCAGACAAATCGACTTTGCATGCCCGATGTGTAGATATCCGTTCGGTTCGGGCGGAAATCGGGTGACGACGCGCCCGCCGTAGGCCCCGCGGGCCTGGTCGGCCGCCACCAGGGCGCGGAGGAAGTGCGGGGGAGGGGAGGTCGGTGTGGTCATCGGCGGCTTCTGTGGCGGGGGCAAGGAGCTAACCTGAAAACGTCCTCACCCACGCCAAGGCCCCCGCCAGTCCCGGCCAGCGCCAGGCCGCCGCTGGCGTCGCCGCGATCAAGGCTTCCACTCGCTCGGCCAGGTCCGCCGGTCGCTGGGTGCTTCGTGCCTGCGGATCGTTCCGCAGCACGGATTCCAGAGGGACCCCGGACGCAAGATCGTGAACGGCGGAGCGAAAGGTCTTGCGCTCGTTTGCGCACCGCTCCGCCATCGACGCGTGGGCCAGAAACAGGGCGAGCGGCGAGCTCTCGGGTGCGCTGAGCGGCGCGCAGGGCACGACCTCGGCTTGTCCCGCCGGGAGCACCTCAAAGATGGCGTCCTGTCCGAACGCGCGTGCGAGGGCGACGGCCTGCAGGCGCGACGACCCGGCGAGCGCGTAGGATGGCTCCGACCAGGTTCCTGCTTGGTTTCTCCCCAGGGCACCGGAATAGGTTGCTCCCGCGAGGCGCACCCGCTGTTCGAGTTGCCCCATGCGAACCGCGTTTTCGGCATCCGGGAGCACGTGGGCACCCGGATTGCACGCGGTGACCACCCAGATGGGTCGCGTTCGCGGTGCTTTATCCGCCAGGTCCACGATGGCTGCCGAGTAGGCTTGCCACGGCCCCTGGGCTCCGGAGACATAGGGGTTCGCCGCCGCGGGTGGCGTCAGCCCGAGTTGCCGTGCCAGCAGCGCCGCTCCGCTGTTTTCGCCGGGTAGCCAGCCGAGCCCTTCCTCTGCGTGCACGAGTCCCCGGAGAAGGTCATCGCGATCCCGGGCGTGTACGCTGGTCAACTCACGTTCCCACTCGTCGCCGCTCCAGTTGCGCGCGGCTTCGGCGCGGTGCAGCCTTTCGGTCCGTGCCGCGCCGCGTTTCAGGCCCCCCGCTTCGACCAGCGCTTGCACGATCCCCATCCGTCGTGACCCGTTAGCGCATCAGGACACTGAACTTGGGCTCCCACGCTGACTTTGCCAGTTCGAGTGCGTAGTCGTTCCAGAACGCGCCCGCGGCCGGACCCCCGTGGCAGCTGCCATCGGATTCGCCAGGACGCTTGACCCACAGGAAGGCATCGCCGCTGGCCAGGCCGGTGTTCAGCGTGGGGTCCTCGCCGAGCCCGCGACCGAAGGGGTTGCACCATTCCCCATTCGCATCCCGGCCGTTGCGGCTGGTATCCACGACGTAGCGGGCATCGGAGCCGAGAGCCTGAACGACGGAGTCGCCGTACTGGATGTTCTCGCCCGTGGACACGAAGTTCGAAACGTTCAACGCGAAGCCCCGTGCGGCATCCACGCCTGCTTCACGCAGCCGAGCCGCCATCTCGTGGGCGTCGAGGGCTTCGGGGTGGCCGCCATCGAGGTACACCCGGGTGCCGGGATGGGCGGCGAGCGTCGCTACGGCAGAGCGGAGGAGGTTGAGGCGCTCTTGGCGGGCCGAATCAGACAAGCAATCCATCTGGATGAGCGAGTCGGGCTCGAGGATCACGATCGCGTCGCCGTTTCCGAGGCCCGCGGCCACGCTTTGGATCCAGGCCAGGTAGCTGGCCCCATCGGCCTTTCCGCCGGCCGAGTACTGGTTGCAGTCGCGGTTTGGAATGTTGTAGGCGACGAAGACGGGGACTGCGGCCAACATGGTGGAGGAAGCCATGATGTCCGCCACCGTAGACTGCGGGTCGCTGGTCCAACCGCCCAGCCACACGCCCGTCGGCGTGTCTGCCAGGCGGTCCAGCAGGTCGGCTTCGCTCGAACCGTTGGTACGAAGGGCGGTGGCCATCTCAGCGGCGGGGGCACCCGGCTGCACCCAGAGGGGGCGGGGCATGGGACCGGGAGGGGGGGCGGCCACCGCCGCGCCAAATGGCAAGCACGCGAGCGTGAAGGCGAGGAAGCGGGCCAGGGTGGTGCGCGGGCGGGGGGTCACAGACCCTGAATCGGATCTTGGCTTGCGGCACATTAGGGCACTTGGAGACGAATAATGCGCGCGTACTCCCCGCCGATAGCAAGCAGTTCGGCATGGGTTCCTGTCTCGACCAGACGCCCCTCGGCGAAGACCAGGATCACGTCGGCCGCGACCACCGATGACAGTCGGTGGGCGACGACGAATGTGGTGCGCCCCTGCATCGCCTTTTCCAACGCTGCGTTCACCGTGAACTCCGACTCACTATCCAAGTTGGATGTGGCCTCATCGAGGATGAGGACCGGTGCGTCACGCAGCACGGCGCGCGCAATGCACAAGCGTTGGCGCTGTCCGCCACTCACGCGCATCCCGAGCTCGTCGACTCCCGTGTCGTAGCCCTGTGGCAAGGCCCGAATGAAGCCATCGGCATCGGCGACCACGGCGGCGGCGGTCACGGCGGTGTCGCTCGCTTGGGGGGTGCCGAGGCGTAGGTTGGCGGCTACCGTGTCGTCGAACAGAAACGGCTCCTGGGTTACGACGGCGAGGCGAGCCCGGAGGCTCGACAGCGTGAACTCCCGAATGTTCACGCCATTCCAGTAGATTCCGCCGCGAGTCGGGTCGCGCAGTCGGGTCAACAGCGCCAGAAGCGTACTCTTGCCCGCGCCGGACGCACCCACGATGCCGACCCTTTGCCCAGCGGTCACCGAGAACGACACGTCGCGCAGCACGCTGGTTTCCCCATAATCGAAGTCTACGCTGCGAACCTCGATGGTCATGGGGGCCGGTGCGATCAGGGTGCCGGTGTCCAGCAGGGCGGATTGGGTGTCGAGTAGCGCAAAAACGGAGTCCGCCGAAGCCAGCGAGCGCTGGATGAGGCTGTTGATGAGCGCGACGCCCTTGAGGGGGTCGTTCATCAGTCCCAAGGCGACTAGGAAGCCGATCAGGTCTCCCGGCTGGATTTCGCCGCGGAAAACCTGGCCTCCGCCCACCCAGATGGCCGCCCCGACCCCGAGCGCGGCGATGAATTCCACGACGGGACCGGGGAGCAACTGCGCGGTGGCGGCGCTGATCTGCGCTTCGTGGTGATGCTCGTTTTCAACGTTGAAGGCGGACTGTCGTTGCCGTTCCCCTCCCGCGAGTACCACGACGCGCACCCCGGAGAGCGTCTGGTGGAGGTTGCCCGCGAGCGCCGCGCCGGCATCGAGCGCTTCCCGAGACGCGCGCCGCGACCACGCTCCGAAACGACCGATCGGGTAGGCCACGAAGGGCAGCACCACCAGCGACACCGCCGCCAGTCGGGCGTCGAGCACAAAGGCGGTGATGACCAAGCCGATCAGGGTGATTGGCTTCTGAACTGCGGTGACGACGCCGCTGACGGCGTATTGGAGGTTGTTCACGTCGGCGAGGGCACGGCTCGCTCGCTCCCCGACCGGCGTGCGTTGGTGCCAATCCACATCGAGGGTCAGCAGCTTCGCGTGCAGATCGCTCCGCAAGTTGGTCACCACACGCCACGCGATGCTCCGCGTGAGCAGGCCACGACCGACAGCCACGACCCCGTTGAGCGCGTACAGCAGGACGATTCCGGGCGCCATCAGGGCGAGGGCCGTTTGGTCCTTGCGAATCAGCACGTCGTCGAGCACCACCTTGATGATGAAGACGAGGAGCGAAGGGAGCGCGCTGGCGACGAGGACCAGCAGGGTTGCCAACAGGAGTTGGCCGGCGAAGGGGCGGAAACGCGCAGCCAGCCGGCGGGTCACGGGGGAGATCATGGCGCCGCCGGGTGGCAGTTGCCCACTTCATAGACCTGCCAACGCTCGATCGGGCTGCCGTCGGCATTGGCCTCGGTCACCACGTTGGCACCGCCTCGGTCGGCGCAGAAACGGTCCACGGTCGCGCTGGGACCGCTCTTAAAGGTACGGACGAACAGGGCCTTGTCCGACCATCGGATCGGCCAGAGGTCGTACTGGTCGGGTCGGTCCACGCCGGGGAGAGCGTAGGCTTCGATCCCTCCGTAGTACGCGAGCAAAGCCGCTTCCTGATAGCGGCTCGTGTACACCGGTTCAACGCCCCAGGCTTGCACGCTGCGGGCGAGGTCCTGGCCGAGACCGAGGCGCGAGGTGGGGTCGGCCTTGAAGTGGAGAATGGGCGAGTAGGCGTGCGCCGTAAGCAAAATGGAGACTGAAAGCCCAATGCCGGCGGCAATCCAGGTCCAGCGTTCCAACCGGCCTGACGCACGGGCGAGCGCCAAGGCGAGCGCGATGTAGGCGGGGGCGGCCCAGTTGGCCTCTCCCGAGCCCCGCGTGGCGGCGAGTGTGAAGAAGAGCACGACGGGAGCGCTGGCGAACCAGAGGATCCGGTCTGTCCTGGCCTCCTCATTCGCCGCTGCGAAGGGCGATGACAACAGGCGACGCCCCATGCCCGCAGCCCACACGGCACCGACCAGAAACAGGCCGGGTCCTGCAAGAGCGACCTGGGCACCCAGGAAAGTCAGCGCGCCTGCTGGCGTCCGGTTCAATCCGTGCCCCAACTGGAATCCCAGGCTGGCCCAGTCGGTTTTGGCGTTCCACATGAGGTTGGGCGCGAGCACCGCCAGCGTGATCAGCATCCCCGGAAGCATCGCCCCCACCTCCAGCGGGGCGGCGGCGACCAGCAGCGGCCACAGCCCCCACCCCGTGTATTTGCCCAGTCCCGCGATGCCGATTCCCAAACCGGCGAGCCACCACCGCTTGCCAAGCGCGCCCGCCAGGCCGACGCACCATCCGAACAGCAGCGGCACATCCGGCGTGGCGAGCACCCCCCCGAGGGCGTACAGCGGGATGCTCGCCGTGAGAAAGGCGTAGCGAAGAGGATCTTTCGCCCAGGGAAGGAGAACGGCCGCTGCGGCCACTCCCGCCAGTACGCCGACGAGCCGAACCCCCAGAAAGGACTTCCCCAGCAGCGTTGTTCCGCCCGCGATGAACCAGGCGACCGCGGGGGGGTGGTCGAAGTAGCCTGCGGAGAGGTTTTGGCTCCAGGTCCAATAGTAGGCTTCGTCGTCCACCAAGGCGAGCGAACTGGCCACCGCGAGTCGAACGAGCAGGACGAGGCCCAGCACGACCAGCGCCCAGCCGTGCGTGGTCAGGCCGAATAGGGGCGGCCGCGGGGATTCGGTCGCAAACGCGGTCACCTTCCTACTTTCCGCATGCCCGGGACCAAACGCGCCGCCTCGATCGCGATGCTCAGGCTCATCTTGGACACGCCGAGCTCCCGTTCGGAGAACACGATGGGCACCTCGAGGATGCTGGCGCCGAGGCGGTGAGCCCGAAGCGTCATTTCAACCTGGAAGGCGTACCCGCTGGCGATGGTGCTCGCGGGGGCGACCTGGGCGAGCAAGGCGGCGGACCAGCACTTGAAGCCACCCGTGATGTCGCGGTAGGGTAGTCCAAGGAGGCCTCGGGAATAGGCACTTCCGAATCGGGAGAGAGCCTGACGGGTGGCTCCCCAGCGCCGTGTGCCGCCCCCCGGAATCCAACGGGAACCGAGCACGAGGTCGGACCCCACGAGCCTGGGGAGGTCGGCGGGGTCGTGGGAGCCATCCGCATCCATCTGGTAGATGGGGT
>CAMBIK010000073.1 GCA_945867435.1 Klebsiella pneumoniae | reverse complement strand
GGATGCCTGCGCTGTCGTCGGATTCGAGCGCCAACTGGAAGGCGGCGATGGAGGAGAAGACGTTCACCGTGTCGTCGAACACGGCGGAGCCATCCAAGCCGGAGGTGACCCAGGTTTCGTCGCCGACACGGACCGACGGGGTGTCGGTGCTCCCGGAATAGGTGCCGACCGCGTCGTACGGAGGGGAATCGTAGGCCGTTCCCGCGAAAAGGTAGCTGCCGGCGAACTCGGAGTTGGCGGTCGCGAGCATGGACTCAAGCAGGGAAGCCACCTCGACCGCCGAGATCGTGCGGTCGCCGGCGGTGGGCACGTCGCCCGAGGATTGGATGGCGATTTCGCGGGCGCGCGTAAGGGTGTCGTGCATGCGGCCGAGCTGGCTGTCCATCTGGTCGAGCGTGCTTTGGGCCTGCGTGGCGTTGGCGCCGTAGACCTTCTGGTCGAGTACGCCGCCTTGAAGGCGGTCGATCTGCCCGACCATCTCCGGAGCGTCCGAGGGGCGGTTGATGAGGAGTCCAGACACGGCCTGTTCCTCGGCTTCGCGCAGGCGGGTCGAGGTCGATGCGAGGTTCTCCCGAACGAGCCCCCAGAGTCCCGATTGGGTCACGCGCATGATCAGCCTCCGATTTGCAGGAGAGTGCGGAGCAGCTCGTCCGCCGCGGCGATGACCTTGGCGGCCGCTCGGTACGCGGACTGATACTCCAGCATGTGGGTTGCTTCTTCGTCGGTGTCGACTCCGGACACGCTCTCCCGAAGGATTTGCAGGTCGCCCAGGATGGCGCTTTGCGTGTCGGCATCACTCTTTGAGGCGGCCACGCTGCTGGCGACGCTAGAGGTGATTGCGCTTGAAGCGGCGCCGACTGTGCCTGAGGAGAACAGGGTGGCGTCGTCCTCTACGTCTAGCAAGGCGGCGAGGTTGTCGCCATCGCCGGCCAGGGCGGTCACGCTCCCCGCGAACGCGAGCAACGTGGGGTCGGCGGCGATGGCGGTGTTGACCATGATGTCCGTCGCCGCGCCGGCCGCGCTGACGGGGAGCGTGAACAGATCGACGCCCGGCGTGCCGGCACTGTCGAAACCCGCGGCATGCTGGGTGTTCACCGCGGTGGCGAAGGTGAATGCGAGCTCGTCGAGGTCATCGATCCAGCCGCTGACCCGGTCGCGCCCCTCGGTAAGCCCCGAGATGGTCCCGCCCATTCCTGACGTGATGTCGAATTCTCCGGCGTCCATCGCGATCATGACCGTGGTGTTGCCGCTCGTATCGGTGCTGGTAGACAGCGTGCGAAAGTCACCGGCGGCAACCACCGTGTGGCCTGCAACGAAAACTTCGGCCTGGCCATCAGCATGCAGTACGGCGGTGGCCCCCACGGTCGCGGCGAGGTCGACGATCAGTTGATCGCGCCTGTCGAGCAGGTCCCCGGGGCCGACCTCGGCCCCGGAACGGCCGATTCTTGCGTTCAACTGGGCGATTTCCTCGAGCGCGGCGTTCACGTTGACCAGATGGTCCCCGATCGCCTCCTCGATGTTCTCAATGGTTCCTTGCAGTCCGGTCGCCACCCTCGCCATCGTGGTCGCGACCGTGTTGGCGGCGTTGACAAGCCCCCGGCGCAGGGTTGGCTCCGCGGGGTCAGCGCTTGCGCTGCCCAACGCGTCGAAGAACTTGCTGATGGACTCCGAGATGCCGGTGACTGCGGTGTTGTCGAAGTAGGATTCGGCCACCTGCAGGGTATCGGAGAGGGTGTTCGCCGCCGCATCCGTGCCCGTGCCTTCGATGAGTCGGACGCCCAGCAAGCGGTCGGTTGAACGCACGACATCGCTGGCTTTCGCGCCCTGTCCAACCCACAACCCGCTCTGATGCACAGGATCGAGCTGCGTCGAGCGCAACCTGCGCTGGCTGTACCCCGGCATGTTGGCGCCGGTGACGTTCTGCGCCGTGACGTCGATCCCGGCCGATGCGATCGAAAGGCCGCGAGCACCGGTGTTCAGCGCGCTGAACAGGCTCATCGGCTTTCCCTGACGAGCCCCCGACGACCATAGGTCTCCGGAGCGCGCTCGGGCGAAAGTGCGGCGATCGCTGCGATGACCGTGGTCCCACACGCCCGGATGCGGACATCCAACTGCTGGATCTGCTGCGTGATGGAGGTGGCTTCGGCTCGGTCAGCACCGTGCGCCGCGCGCAACACCTTCACGTCTACTGACGACTGAAGCTCGCGTCGCTCTGCCGTGTAAACGTTGAGCGCCGCACCGTTAGCCGTGCGCGCCGCTTGCAGCTGCGCTTCCACGGTGCGCAGCAGCCTGCGGAGCGTCTCCAAGGGTTCAGTCATGTCGGTTTTCATGGCTTAGAAGCCACGCATGAGCGCATCGATTGTGCGCTCCATGTCGGCCGCGCCGCCCAGGCGACCCATAGCGATGTCGGCCTTGGCCTCCGCCACCTTGTGCGCCCGTACTTCGCCGAATGGGTGGTTCTTCGAGGACGCGTGCATCCCCGCTACCACATCGCTCGATTGAATCTCAGCAGCGCGGCCCGAGGCGCCCGCTGCCGTGCCGCTCGACACGCCGCGTTCACCGCGTTCAGCACGACCGGTGCGTCCGTACGTCAGCTGGTCGGCTGCGGAGACCGTGGAGGACTGAATCTTCATGCGGCTCGTCTCGGACACATCGCTCAGGACTTGAGGCCTTCACCTCAAGTTCAGCGATCTTTTTTGCCCAACGGGGAACCGCCAGACCAGGTGGCCGGGTCGATCGGCGAGCCATCGCGGCGCACTTCGAAGTGAAGGTGAGGGCCTGTGCTGCGCCCTGTGCTGCCAACGCTAGCGATTTCCTGTCCAGCCCCAACCACGTCGCCCTCTCGGACCCCGAGGTCGCGGCAGTGCGCATACCGGGTCTCGGTGCCATCGGCGTGCTGGAGAATGACGACGTTCCCGTAGCCCCCGCGTTTTCCGGCGAAGCGAACGGTGCCTTCAGCCGCGGCGAGCACCGGAGTGCCTTCGGGAGCCCCGAGGTCCTGCCCATGGTGCTGACGAAGCGCACCGGTGAGCGGGTCGGACCGAAGTCCGAACGCGCTGGTCACCCGCAGCTCCGAGGGTTTCGCGGCTCCGGTCGCCGGCCGTGCGGGTCGGGAGGGCGCTTCTGCAGCCGCGTGCAGCGGCGCAGATGGAAGAAGCGTCGGCACCGGCACGGAGGGGCCAGTCCCCATCGCTCGCAGGAGGCTCTCTTGCAGGCCGAAGCCGCCCGCATCCGCCACCCGGTCGCCAATCTCGTGATCGAACAGGTCGGCGAACGTAGCCATGGCACCTTTGGACCAGGGGCCGTCTTGCAGGCTCTCACGCATGGTCTTTGCGAGGTACGACACCATCCACGACTCGAACTGCTTTGCCGCTTCCTCGTTTTTCTTTGAAAGCGGCTCCTCGGCACGGGCGGAAGAGGCAAGCGAGGCGTAGGCCTTTACGTCGTTCACGAGCGCCGCATCGGTCGGTCGCATCGGAAGTTGAGGGCTGAATGTCAGGGACGTGCGGCTGCGTCGGCCTCGATGAGGTCCTCAAGGGCCGTGAATCCGGCCCCGCCCGTGCTCTCCAGCGAGAAACCAGAATCCCAGCCCAGCACCTTCATGTCTGGATTCACCACGATCATCGTGGGTAGGCTCATGCCATCTTCCCTGCCCGCGTAGATGGGGAAAAGCGTGTACGCGTAGCCCTCGTCGGCCAGGATGGGCCCCGTCGTTCCCATCGATTCCTGCCACGACCGCAACGCGTCTGCACTCGGCGTTTCGTTGGGCGCACCGAGGGAGGCGTTGAGGAGGGTTACCCACTCGACCACGATGCCGGCAGCTGCCATCTCACTCACCCAACTTGCCTCGTTCTGCGCGAGGATCTGGCAGGGGCCGCAGTCGGGCGAGGAGGCGTCGATCACCAGGTAGCGCCCCCAGAAGTCCCAGAGGTCCACCTGCTCTCCGCAGGTATCCACGAGTCGGGCATTTGGGAGAGTTGCACCGGTTACAAGTGCCCAATCCGTGACGGGGCCACCGGGGTTGCACGTCGCCCACCCGCATCCATAGGGTTCCTCGCGAGGCACGTTCACATCCCGGATCTCGACGGATTCGTCGACGCTGGCGACAAACTCGACGCGTGCAGCGAGGAGAAGCGTGCCGCCTTCCGTCAGTTCTGCGGTGTCTTCCCAGACGCCAACCATGGGGTCGTCCTCGTTACCTGCGCCCGTGACCACGCCCATGTCCGCCAGTGCCAGATTCAGCGACGAGCGACGGTACAGGTGGGGCTCACCAGCCACATCCCCGAGGCCGAGGTGTTCGGGGCGCGTCGCCTCGGAGCTCGAAATCAGTGTGAGGCAGTCCTCGTAGCCCTCGTCCACCACCCCATTGCCGAGCGTGAACCAACTGCACTCCGGACATTGCCAACCATGGCCTTCCCGCTCCACCATCAGCGGGTAGCTTCGGTGGTAGCTGCAATCCACCAGTCCGCGCGCTTCAGCATCCGCGTCGAAGTCAACGGTCCACCACCCCTCGCCAGAGAGGGTTCGTGCCGCGTGGGGTGCCTCGCCGACGTAGCCGTTGTCCGCGGGACACGCGGGCGGGTCGGCCGCTGGCGCCGCGCTGTCGGTCGGCTCTGGGTCCCCCGCTGAGTCGGGTCGCGGTGCATCGGCCTGCGGACACGCGGCCAGCGCCAGAAGCAGGATCACTTCACTACACAGCAATCGCGCAGCGCCTCGAGGGTCGCGGGGCCGATGCCGGAGACCTGGTCTAGGGAATCACAGGCTGAAAACGGGCCGTTGTCCGTACGGTATTGCACGATGGCATCAGCCCGGGACGCACCGATGCCAGG
Source organism: Klebsiella pneumoniae (assembly GCA_945867435.1). GTDB lineage: Bacteria > Myxococcota_A > UBA796 > UBA796 > SXON01 > SXON01. Next base: position 11,148 of record CAMBIK010000073.1, on the reverse strand, counting down.
TAGGTCCACGAGGGTGCCGGCCTCGGCCGTGTTGATGTTCACAGGACAGCCCGAGGCGGCGACTGCGGGTGAGGCAGCGGGGGAGGGGGCGGCCTGCCCGGGGGCGGCGGCCTGCCCGGGGGTTGCCGGCGTCGCGGCGCTGGTGCCAAAGGAAACGGAATCCTTAATGTTTTCCAGGGTGCTCGGCCCGATTCCGCTGACGGCATCGAGATCGGCGAGGGTTTTGAATGGACCGTGTTCGCCGCGGTAGGTGAGGATGGCGGCCGCCTTGGAGGGGCCGATGCCCGGAAGGGATTCCAGGGCGGCGGCGTCTGCCGTGTTCACATCGACTGCCGCGAAGGCAGAGAAGCAGAGGGCCAACCAGGGGATCATCGCAACTCCATCAGAGATCTATGTTTTCGGGACCTTGGGGGGCGCGTTTCTTGAGACGGGCCAATCGGTCTTCGGCCTCCGCGAGCGACGCCTGACGGGCATCGGCGTTGGCCACGAGCTTCAGCACATCACCTTCGCGCGTGCCCACCGGTAACGCCGAGAGCGGCAGTTCGAGTCGCTCATCGCCCACCAGGAGCACGGCGCGGTGGCCCTCGATGCGGTCCACGACGATCATGGGTCACAACATCCGGCGGCGCGCTTGCCCGAGGCGATGGCGGCTTCGCGAGTGGGCTGACAAACCAGATTGCCCTCTGTGATCTTGAGTGCGTTGCCACACCCGGCCTCGTGGAAGACCTCACTTTTTCGGCTGCCAGGGTAGGGGCACGTCGCCGCAGCTCCTGCCTGAGCCGCGGGCGAAGGTGTCACGGCGATGGTGGCGGCGGCGACCGCAACCAGGGGGACCCCCGTGTTCTTCCGCTGGGTGCTGACCTTCACGCCCGAACCCGTGCTCACCACCGTGATTCGGCCTTCCAGGTCGGTTCGGTAGACCTTGGCTGCGACCGAGGCGAGGCGCCCCAGGGTATCCGTTCCAGGATGATTGTAGCGATTCGCGACACCGGCCGAGATCAGCGCGATGGATGGGCGGACCGCCTCGACAAAGGCCTGACTGCTGCTGTGGTTGCTTCCGTGATGCGCGACCTTGAGCACCTCGCAGCGGCCCACATTCTGTTCGACCAGCGCCCGCTCGGTGGGCTCCTCGGCATCGCCCATGAACAGAAAGCAGTCCTTTCCGTGGGTGAGGCGTGTCACGACGCTGTTTGAGTTGAGATCGGAGCGAGTCCCCGTGAACAGCTTTCCCGGGTTGGGGAGGAGGACCTCGATCTTCGCGCCATCGTCGAGGTTGTAGACGCTGCCGGCGGCGGCAGACTTGTACCCGATCGTGACGTTGGCTTCGATCGCTTCCATCAGGTGGTTGTACAACGAGGTGGTGTGCGCGAGTCCGCTGTCCAGGTAGAGCTTGGGAGGGAAGGCTCGGAGCACGGCTTCCATCGATCCCACATGGTCGGCGTGCGGGTGGGTTGCGATCGCCATATCCAGGTGGTCCACGCCAAGCGCGACGAGCTGGCTGACCACGTCGGTGCCGCGGTCGCCTGCATCGATCAGGATGGTCTTCGCCGCCGGCGTACGGATGAGGATGGAATCGCCCTGCCCGATGTCGAGCATGTCCACGACCACATCGCCTGCGCGGGCGGTCTCAAGCAGAAGGAGCATCGAAACCATCGGAGCTAAGGGAGCGCGGAGAAGAATACCGCGCGTGCGGTAAAGTCGTAGCAAGCGACGAAGCGGGAATCGCCGATCTTCACTGTTTCGTTGTGGTACCCCAACGCACCTTGATCACCCGCCACGGTCTCGGCCGTCCACCCATCGCCCGACTTGCGGGCCAGCTTCATGTCGTTGGCGAAGCCATCGAAATACACGATGCCGGGGGCGCCATTATCGAGGAACATGGCGGTGTCTGCCCCGATGTGGTCCCCGGTGTCCACGACTTCGGTCGTGAAGTTGCCGGGGGTGCCGTGGGCGACCTTGAGATCTTGATTGGCCACGTCCTGATACGCGATCCAGAGCGTGGAACCGTCCATGGCGATGGAGGGCCACTGACCGACATCGCCATCGTCATCGACTGTGGTCACGCTGTAGGACCCGGCGGTGCCGCTGGCGAGGCGCAAGGCCCCGAGCGCGCGGTCGTAGTAGGCGATGTGTTCGGTGCCATCGCTCGCGATGAAGATCTCGGCGTATTCACCGACGTTGCCCGCCACGACTTCGGCACCCGCTCCGGTGTCGACGGGAGTGAACGCTTCGCCCTCGGCGGCGATTTCCCCCGTGAAGGTGGACCCGTTGTGGTGCGCCACCCGCAGGTTGCCCTTGCCCTTGTCGTAGTGGGCCACGACGGGGCTACCCGAGGCGTCGAGGGCGAGCGCGGACCAGTAGCCTGCATCGCTCTTCGAGCCGCCGCCGACATCCGCGACCCCCAGCTCCCACACGCCATCGCCCTTGTGGGCGAATTTCAGGGTGCCGTTGGTCGTGTCCTGGTAGGCAATCCACACTTGTCCGCTCGCCGCAATGGCCATGCTTGCGTAGCGCCCTGAATCGCCTGCATTGAGGCCGTTTTCGTCGGGGTAGGAATCGACTTCCTCGCGGGTCCAGGTCGCTTCTCCGGACTTGTCCACACTGCCGACGGCGTAGCCAAGAGCGTCCATCGAACGGTCATAGTAGGCGATGGCAGGCTTGCCTTCCGGGGTCGCGGCCATCGACAGCCACGAGCCTGCGTCGTTGGTGAAGGAAGGTGCTTCGTCGGGTTTCGCGGAAATGGGTGTTTCCACGCATCCTTCGCACGCTTCTAAGGCGAGCGATGCGAACGAAACGAGGAGTAGGGGCGCCTGGACGCGCATGGGTCAGCTCCACTCAGTGGCGGTCAGGGTAGTCGGCGCAGCACCGGGAGTCAATCGAGTTGTGCTCTGAGCGCCATTACAGACCCACACGGAAGCCCTGGGAGTAGACCCACGGGTAGGCGTGGATCAGGGCATCGGCCTGTTCGCTGAGGGCGGTGCGAAGGTGTTCAGGGACGATGTCTACCCGCGCCCGATACACCCCGGGTTCGGTGATAACCCAGCTTCCACAACCGGTCTGCCAGGGTGCCCCATCCTTGTAAACGGCCGCGGTGATTACCGGGAGGCTGGTGTCGGTTGGCGAGTCGCTCGCCAGCGTCGGACACGTGAGCGCGAACGTGCCCCCGATGGGCGCGCCGTCTACGGCCCAGTGGGAGCCCTCGTAGCTCACGGCGAAGCCGCTCGGAACGCCAAGGACATCGAAGACGACCATGCTTTTTCGTGTTCGGAGCGCGGCTTCCGCCCCCGCAGGCGAGTCTTCCTCGACGACCAGGTAGTTGCTGAACCAGGACATCATGCGGCGGTAGCTGTCCACCCGCTCCCCATCGGTCATCAGCATGGGAAGGGCGTTTTCATGAGCATCTGTGCCGCCGGTAGCCAGTACGGCTCCGACCCTTTCCATCGCATCCCAGCGTTCCAGAGAAACCGTCTGCTCCTCATAGAAGGCGAGAAAAACCAGGTCGGGCTCGGCTCCGGACTGGGCGTTGATGAACGGCCCAGCCGCCGCGAGGTAGCTCAGTCCATCCAGTCCTAAGTTCTCCTCTCGCTTGGTCGGGTCGACCATGGCGTGCAGATTGAAGATCTCGACGCCCGACATGCCGAGCGACTGTCGTTCCAACAGCGTTTCCAGGGGTTGTCCCTCGGTATGGGCCTGGAGCACGACCGCACCCGCTGCGATGGATGCCGTAATCGCCTCCTCGTCGGCGTTGTTGTAGAGTCGGTCGTTCTCCGCCGGGTCCTCGCTGACATGGCGGTCGAGGCCGACGGGCATCAGCTCGTCCTCGATGCCGGCGGTCCAGGCAACGCTGTGGCCGCTCGGGCAGGTGATTCGACTTGCGACGCCATCGACCAGCTCATCACCCTCTTGAGGGCTGAACAGCTCGGTGAAGGGGGTGAAAGCGGCGTCGGAGGGGTGGTCGGTCATGAACGCGTAGTCGATCGCGGCGTCGCACAAGCCCGCGCGGAGGTCGGCGAGGCAGGGCTCGTCTGCCATTTCGTGGTCGTCGCAGGCATCGTGCGACAAGACGGAGTGGAGATGGATGATCGCTCGGCGGAGGGTGCCTCCGTCAGCCGTCGTTTCATGGAGCGCCGGCCGCGTGTGGGTCCACGGAACGGGCTCGAGCGGCGGGCTCTCCTCGGGCGGGGTGGCACACGCGAGCAGGTACAGGAGCATGGGCGGAGGGTAGCGCGTTTTTCCCCCGAGGGAGCGCTGGCCTCAAGTTCCTGCGCGCGGTAGGATGGGCACAGGGCTGCACCGTAGATCATGCAGTTTTGGGTCAGGCTCCCGTAGCTCAGCTGGATAGAGCACCAGTTTCCTAAACTGGGGGTCAGCAGTTCGAACCTGCTCGGGGGCACCACTTCAGGCTTAGTGGAGTCTACATGCACGCCGTCCACGCCACTCGCGCCTCTGTCGCCATTCTCGCCTTGTCGGCTGGGTGCGCCGACGATGTGAAGTCTCGGGCGCTCCCTCCCACGCACCCCGAATCCGCCGCAACCCTGACCGCCTCCTGGGTGCGGGAGGAGTTCGCCTCCCCGGGGTCCATCACCTTCGACGAGATCCACTATCACTCACCTTCCGGTGAGGAACTCGAATGGATTGAGCTCCACAACCCGATGGCCATCGACATGGACCTGTCGGGCTGGTCCATCCAGGGCGGAATCAGCTACGCGTTCGGGGAAGGGACTGTGATGGAGGCCGGCGGCTTCCTTGTTGTCGCTGCCGACCCGGCCCGCATGTCGGGTGCCCTGGGCCCCTACGAGGGGGGGCTGGCGAATGACGGGGAGCGGCTGGATCTGCGGAACAATGCAGGGCGGCTCATCGATACCGTGGCCTACGGCCAAGACGACCCATGGCCTGTGCATCCCGATGGCTCGGGGCTCTCCCTGGCCAAGTTCGACCCCGATGCCGCCAGCGATCATGCGGAGAACTGGACGGCAAGCACTCAGATTGGAGGGACACCCGGGGCCCCCAACCTCGTCGACCCCTTCGCTCCCTCCACCACCCTGGAGCTTGTCGCGCTTGAGGCCGAATGGGCCTACGACATCTCGGGCCGCTACCCGGCGGAAAACTGGGCGGCCCCGGACCACGACGACAGCGGGTGGGATGTGGGTCAAGCGATCTTCTTCGCGGGGGCGACCCAAAGCGACGTTCTCGCGACCGCCTGGGTCACCGCCGACAACTACTACGCGGCCTACCTTGGCCACGCTGATGGCAGCGATCTTCGCCTCGTGGGGCCGGACCCCGATGGCGATTGGACGAGCGTGGAGGGTTTCGACCTGGAGGTGACCCCCCAGGACCACCTGTACTTGGCCGCGTGGGAGGCTTCTGGCGATTCGGGTGGACCGCAAATGGCCATCGCAGAGGTGGATTTTTCGGATGACGTCGTCGGCACCACGGCCTCTACCTTCGAGTGGGTCCTCGGACCGAGCGAGGGGTTCCCCGGAATTCCCCCCTCGGATCCGCCGCCATCGGAAGCCTCCATCCTGCTGCTCATCGAGGAGGCCAACGATGCGGCGTCGTGGTCCGAGCCGGCGGTGGAGGCGGACCGCACTTCGGGACCTTGGGGGTGGGCTCTCAGCGGCGCGTTCAGCGAGGCCACGAAGTACATCTGGGCCGACACCTTTTCCGACATCTCGGTGACCAACACCGAGGACACCTACGCGGTATTCCGCTCTCGAGAACCACTTTTGGCTGCGCCGGGAAGCACCGAGCTGCCCTCGATCCCGATCCTGAGCACGTTTCGTACTGCCTTCAATTTCGACGCCGACCCGGCCTCGACCGAGCTTGCCCTCGATTGCCTTATCGACGATGGGGCCATCGTGTACCTCAATGGCGTGGAGGTGCTCCGCCAGTACCTGCCGGCGGGACCGGTGGATGCGACCACCCTGGCCACGGCCCCGGCAGCCGATCCGCCCCAAGTCTACGCCGATATTCCGACCGATGCGCTGGTCCGTGGGCAGAACGTTTTGGCCGTCGAGGTGCATCAGGCGCTGCCCGCCGACCCGGACATGACCTTCGGCTGTGCGTTGACCGCCCGGGTCTCTCCCGAAGTGGGTGACCCACCCTGGCTTCTGAACGAAATCGCGGCCGCGACGGACTCGCCGTTCTGGGTGGAGTTGATCGACCGCAGCTTGGGCGGCGAGGCCAGCGCCGGTCTGGTTTTGGCTTCGTCTGCGGGGGGCGAACTCGTGCTTCCGGAGTTCGGTTCGGGCGACCTGCGGTTCCTGGAGAACGTCGGCTTTGCGCTCGAACCCGGCGATGTCTTGTTCCTCTATTCTTCCGACCGGAGCACGCTGTTCGACGCCGTTCGGGTGCAGGCACGGCCGCGCGGTCGCGAGGGCGAAGCGGGTCCGTGGCGGTTCCCGAGCGAGGGGACACCCGGAGAATTGAACGTCATCGACCTCGCCGCGGACGTGGTGATCCACGAGATCCAATACCATCGGTCCCCCCGGTCCGTGGAAGGCGATCCCGTGACCGCCAATTCGGAGGAGTGGATCGAGCTGTACAATCGGGGTGTCGAGGACGTGGACCTTGGAGGCTGGCAGCTGGTGGATGCCGTGGCGTATGCGTTCCCTCCAGGCACGCGCCTCGCAGCCGGTGCCTACCTGGTGGTTGCGGGTGATGCGGCTGCCGTGGCGGCCGACCACCCCGAGATCTCCGTGGTGGGCAACTTCTCCGGTCGCCTCGACAACAGGTCAGACCGAATCCTGCTGTTGGATGCAAGCGGAAACCCGGCGGATGAGGTGCGATACTTCGACGGGGGGCGGTGGCCGAAGGCCTCGGATGGCGGGGGCTCCTCGCTGGAGCTACTCGACCCGCGTGCCGACAACTCGTTCGGGGGGTCTTGGGGGGCAAGCAGCGAGGGCGCGGGTTCGGAGTGGGCGTCGTACCGCTACCGTGCCGAGGCCGCGCCGAGCGCCGTGGGCCCCGACGGCAATTGGGAGGAGCTGGTGCTCGGCCTGCTCGATGCGGGCGAGGTGCTGATCGATGACCTCAGCGTGATTCAGGACCCGGACACCGCGCCGGTCGAGGTCATCCGCAACGGCACGTTTGACGACGGCGAGTCCTGGCGTTTGCTGGGGAATCACCGACACAGCGAGGTCGTGAGCGACCCCGACAACCCCGCAAATTCGGTGCTGCGCCTCCTGGCCACCGGCGCCGCCGGTCACATGCACAACCACGCCGAGACCACCCTTTTGCGCCCGATCACGACCACGGAGTATGAGATATCCTTCAACGCCCGTTGGATCTCGGGCAGCAACCAGGTGCATAGTCGGCTGTACTTCAACCGCATGCCGCACACGACGAAGGTCACCCAGTCGGAGCGGTCGGGAACTCCGGGCGCGCCCAACTCGACGGGGGTAGCCAACCTGGGTCCGACCTTTGCCGACCTTCGCCAGGACGTGGCCGTGCCGAGTCCATTCGAGTCCGTGAGGGTCACGGTTTCGGCCGACGATCCGGATGGCGTGGAGGCGGTCACCTTGTGGACCTCGGTCGAGGGGAGCGGCTTTCAGAGTCAGGGGATGACGGAATCGGCACCAGGTGAATGGGAGGCCTGGATCGAGGGGCAGGCCGCCGGGACGATCGTGCAGTTCTATGTTGAGGCGGAAGACGGCCTCGCTTCCTTGTCCACGTTTCCGGCGGCTGGCCCGGATTCGCGTGCGCTGATCAAGTTCGACGACGGGAAGGCCGCCACCAATGGTCTGCACAACTTCCGAATCCTGCTCGTCGAATCCGACTCCGCATGGCTGCACGACGACGTGAACCTGATGAGCGACGACCTCGTGGGGGGCACGGTGGTGGTCGACGAGAACGAGGTTTTCTACGACGTCGGGGTGAGGGCGAAGGGCAGCGAGCGGGGTCGGCCGGAAGTCGCGCGGCTGGGCTACGGGGTGAGCTTCCCCAGCGACCATCTCTTCCGAGGCAGCCATTCCAGCGTGCTGATCGACCGGTCGGAGGGGGTTGGGTATGGCCAACGGGAGGTGCTGATGAACCTCGTGATGACCCGCGCCGCATCGGTCTCGGGGGAGTACAACGATCTCACTCAGGCGCTCACCCCGCTGCCCGAGCACACCGGTCCGGCAGAGCTCCAGTTGGACCGGTTCAGCGACCTCGTGCTCGCCGCCCAGTTCGAGGATGGCGATAGCGGGACCTTGTTTGAGTACGAGCTCATCTACTTTCCGCTCACGACGAACGATGGGACGGCGGAAGGCTTCAAGTTGCCCCAGCCCGACTCCGTGATCGGCACGTCGCTCACCGATCTGGGGGAGGATGCGGAGGCCTATCGCTGGAACTTCCTGATTCAGAACAACGAGCGCCAGGACGACTACAGCCGCCTGATGGATCTGGCGCAGACCTTCTCGCTTTCCGGGGCGGCCTTCCTTGTAGAAGTGGAAGATGTGATCGACGTGGACCATTGGCTGCGCGCCTTTGCCTTTGCGACCCTGAGCGGCGCGGTCGACAACTACGGCAGCGACGGGAGTCAGCACAACGCCAGGTTCTACGTCCGCCCTGAGGATCAGCGGGTGCTCTACTTCCCCCACGATCTGGACTTCTTCGGGAGCTCCTCGATGACGCTGGTGGGCAACGGCGACCTCGCACGGCTGTTGGACGATCCTCTCAACCGCAGATCCTACTACGGTCACTTGCAGGACATCGTAGAGCGAGCCTACAACGCCGACTACCTTGCCCCTTGGTGTGAACAGATGGCGGCCTTGCTCCCACAGCAAGACGTTGCTGGAAACTGCCAGTTCATCACCGACCGAGCGGACTGGGTGATGAACGAGTCGCCGGATGCCGTGTTGAAGCGCTACCCCGAAGTCGAGTTCCGCATCACGACGGGCACCGGACTCTCTGTCGCCTCGACGGAGCTGGTGATCGAAGGCGAGGCCTGGGTGGACCTGCGCCAGGTCGTGATGGCCGGACTGGGTACTCCGTTGGAACTAACTTGGATTGACGACGTGAACTGGCAGGTGGTGGTGCCGCTTGAGAACGGACGGAATGACATCACCCTGTTCGGCACCGACCTGCACGGCGGGACCGTTGGCTCGGACTCCATCGTGGTGACCTCGACCGCCGGGGGTTGAGGGCTGCCCTTTCACTCCACCCCAGCGAAAACGCCCCCACTGACCCAGGCCTCGAACCAACGCATCACCTGTTCGGATCCTGCTCGCCCTTCCACCGCGGCCAACGCCGTTCCTAATGAGATCCCTTGGAGAAGGTCGGTCAGAAGTCGGTGGGTCAGGGGGCTCAGATCCATCCGCCATACGGTGAAGCCCTGGCGATATACGAGGGTTGCGCTGCGCTCGGCGGAAGGGATCGGCGGCGCTTCTCCCTGCCGGAACGCTTGCAAGTAGCGGTTGACCGGCCAGCGCGAGGTCAGCAGCCGTAGAGAGGGGCTGCCGCGGAAGCGCAGGTCTGGCCAGGATTCCACTGGGATCGCTCGTAGCGCCGTGGGGCTCAGGCGAGGGGGCACCGCGGCGTGTACGACTTCGACCAGCGCCCACTCCAGCCGAGCGAGGTCCCTCAGAAAGGAGCGCCCGGCGATCCTGCCCCACTTCCCTTCCAGATACCGCACCACCGCGTGCCCGTAGGCGTTCAGGTTGGGCCCCCGAGACGGGAACCGGTGCACGACCTTGTCGGCCAGCGCCTCAAATCGGTCGCCGCCCAACGCGTGCCGCAACGCCGGGAAGTCGTCCGCGAGCGCTTCGATCAGGCGAGACCGATACGCGAAGCGATACACGCCAAGACGGGAAGATGCGTCAAGGGTCGGCGTGGAGGTCAGGATTTCTTCGATCGAAGCAGAGCCTTCGAGGCGGGCGTTGGGGTAGGCGATCGCTTGAAAGAACCAAGTTTGTGCATCGCGCAGGGGAAGGGAACGGGGAGGGGGGGGCGCTTTCCGTCGGCGTGGCTTGCACGCGCAGGGAGGCGTCGGGGTAGCGCTGGCCCGCTCCGTTTCAAGCAGCTCGGCCGCGCCGCCTTCGGTCGGCGAGGGTTCGTGAGGGTGGGGCCTTGGGGTCACTTTGCCGCCGTTGCGAAGCGGCGCGCGGCGTTCGCTTCGCGGATCACAATGTCCAAGGGGGGGATCTCCGCATCCCACTCGAGCAGGATGCTGGCACGCGCGCCCCGCTCCCAGGCCGCCTGCAACAGCAGCCACACCTCGTTCACGACGGGACCGATGTGCGTGTCGATGCAGTGGGTGCCGAGGTCGGTGTGCCCGGCGACATGGAACTGCACGACCCGGTCGAGCGGCAGCGCATCGAGGTAGGTGAGGGGGTCAAAGCCGTGGTTGCGACTGGATACATAAACGTTGTTGACATCCAGCAGCAGTCCGCACCCTGTCCGATGACAGAGCCGAGCGAGGAAGTCCGGCTCCGACACGGTTGATGCCCTGAACTCGACGTAGGTGCTCGGGTTCTCCAAAATGAGCGGGCCGCCGAGGATCTGTTGAACGGCATCGACTCGGTTCGCCACATGGTCGAGGCTTTCCTCGGTCAGGGGGAGGGGAAGGAGGTCGTGACTGTTGCGCCCCTGCACCCCGGTCCAGCACAGGTGGTCGCTTACCCAAGCTGCACGCACGCGGTCGCGAAGGCGCGCCAGTCGGCTCACATAGGCCATGTCCAACGGGTCGGTGGAGCCGATTCCTAGCGATACACCGTGCATCGCCATCGGGTATCGTTCAGCGATGCGATCGAGCACATCGAGAGGACGCCCCTCGGTTTCCAGATAGTTATCGCTGATCAGTTCGAACCACCCGACCGCCGGCCAGCGGTCGAGGATTTCGCGATAGTGCGCGGTGCGGAGACCTACCCCGATCCCGAGGTCGGGGAGGCCCAGACGAGGCGCTGCGCCGTTCACGAGCCGCTAATGCACCTTGGGAGACTTGCAGCCTCCCTGACCCTTGCACTCGTTCTTTCCGGCACATTCGTTCTTGGCGGTCTTGCAGCCGCCCTGCGCCTTGCAGTCGTTCTTTCCCGCACAATCGTGCTTGGCCGTTGCGCAGCCGCCTTTGCCGGAGCACTCGTTGTGGCCCCCGCAGCTGTTGGCTTCGGACTTGCAACCGCCCTTGCCCTTGCAGCTGTTCATGCCCTTGCATGCGTGTTTGTCGCT
>CAMBIK010000072.1 GCA_945867435.1 Klebsiella pneumoniae | reverse complement strand
GACCTTGCCTTCGCCGGCAAGCCGTTGGGGATTCGCAACCCGGCCATCGCGGTGCTCCACGTCGTGCCGTTCGGCGATCGCTTTCGAAACCACGCACGGCTGATGTTGCTGGGGCAGCTGGTGCTGGTGGCGATGGCGTCCCGCGGGGTGGCGCGGCTGGACAGGTGGGGGGCAGGGTTCACCGCGTCGGCGTTCCCCGCGTCGTCGTTCACCGCGTCGGCGTTCACCGCGTCGGCGTTCACCGCGTCGGCGGTCCCCGTGGTGGCGGCCTTGGTGGTCGCGGGGGAAACGGCGTGGGCGAGCCCCGCCCGTGTCCCGCTTCCGGTCACTCCCAGCGCCTCCCCCGCGATCTACGCATCGCTTTCGACCGCTCCTCCGGGGCTTCCTGTGCGCGTGATCGGCGCGCACAACCCCCAACAGCCTCTGTACGACCAACGGGCGCACGGCCGCCGCCTGATGAACGGGCCCAACCAACCCGACCCCGGCCGGCCTCGCGCCGAAGCGGAGATCGTGGTGGCCTTCGGCGAAGCCACCACGCGCCTGACTGCGGAATTGGGAACTCCCGACGCCGTAGCCGACGGTGCGATGGCGTGGTGGCCCGGTCCAACGGGCACGCCCGAACGGCAGCCGTGACAGAACCCGCGCTTCAGTTGGCCTCGGTAAGGTCCGGCACGGTCGGGCGGGGCGCCTTTCCCGCCGGCGCAGTCCATTCCCTCGGGGCGCGGTACGCGGCTGTCCACGCGACGAATTCATGGGGCGGCATGGGCCGCCCGATGCCGTAGCCTTGCCCCACGTTGCATCCCAGATCGATGAGCGCCAGTCCCAGATCGATGGTTTCCACTCCCTCGGCGATGAGCGTGCAACCAAACACATTGGCGAGCTTCACGAGCCAAGCGATGAGCATGCGATCGTCTGTGCCTTGGTTCAACTCGCTCACAAACGCACGTTCGATCTTCACGAAGTTGGGGGTAAACGTTCGCAGGTGAAGCAGCGAATTGTCGCCCGTACCGAAGTCGTCGAGCGCAACGGGGATGCGAAGGTAGGCTTGACAGTGACCAAGGATTTCGTGGAGCGTCTTCACGTCCCCCAATCCATTCGCTTCGAGAAGTTCCATCTCCAACCTAGACTTGGGCAGCTGCGGGTGGGCGGCTTGGCGCGCCTCCAGTCCTGCCACGAAGCCGGGAGACAGCACTTGGCGGGCGCTCACGTTGACTGCGAGCGGGATGGACAGGCCCGCAGCGGCCCAGCCCTCAAGGATGCGGTAGGCCTCGTCGAACACCCAGTTGCCGATTTCGATCTCCAGGTCGGTGCCGACACTTTCGCCAAGGAAATCACCCGGGGGAAGTACGCCGCGCTCGGGGTGGTTCCAGCGGATGAGGGCCTCTGCCCCGACCACGGTCCCCTGCACCATGTCGACTTTTGGCTGGGCATACAGGCAGAGTTGGCCGTTCCGTAGCGCGAACTCTAGCGCGCTTCGCCGCTTCGCCGCTTCGCTATCTGAGGGTTCGCCGTCGGTCTCCGACCAGCGAAAACAGTTTTTCCCTGCGTGCTTGGCGCGGTAGTGCGCTTGGTCGGCCAGACGCACGAGCCCATCGAGGTCATCGGCATCCGCGGGCCAGAGGGCGAGCCCGCTGCTGGCGGTCACCCGGATCTCGTGCCCGTCGATCCAGTAGGGGCGGCCGAGCGCCACGTGGAGTCGCGTAACGATCTGAGTGGCACTTTCTTTTGATTCGAGCTCGCTCAGGAGGAGGATGAACTCATCTCCGCCGTGGCGGGAAACGGTGTCGGAGGTGCGCATGAAGGACCCGAACCGGCCCGCGACCGCGGTGAGCAGCCTGTCCCCGAGATCGTGTCCGTACTGGTCGTTCACCGGTTTGAAGCCATCGAGGTCGAGGAAACAGATCGCGATCGATCCATTTGTTCGCGCCGTGGCCGTCGCGGCTTCGTTGAACCGTTGCCCGAGCAACGTGCGGTTTGGCAGGTGGGTGAGGGGGTCGTAGTGCGCCATCCATTCAAGCACGTCCTGCTGCCGGCGGCTTTCCGTGACGTCGGTGAGCAAGTGAACGTGGTGCGCCACCGCTCCCCTCTCGTCGCGAAGCACGGATATCGTGAGCCGTTCGGCATAGGGCTCGCCGGACTGCTTGAGGTTCCAGACTTCGCCCCGCCATCGCCCGGTGTTGACCACCGACTCGTCCATCGCCGTGTAGAAGTCGTTTCGATGCCGCGAGGAGCGGTGGAAACGCCGCCGACTGCCGATTAGCTCATCGCGTTCAAAGCCCGTTATCTCGCAATAGGTTGGGTTGACATCGATAATGCGGCCCGTCGGGTCGAGCACGGCGATTCCCTCCTGGGCGGAGGAGAAGACCCCGGCCGCGAGCACCAGTTGGATGTCAGACTGGTGCTGCTGGGTCATGTCGCGCCCGAGGCACAGCACGCTCGTCACGAGTCCCTCACCATCGCGGATGGGCTCGGCGCGGAGGTCCACCCAGGAACGTTTTCCCTGCAGGCCCCGGAACTCGGCTGCGAGCGTCTTCGATTCACCGCGAAGTGTCCCCGCGAGCATTTCCTCAGCCTCCACACGGGATTCTTCCATCAGGAAGTCGGCGAGCCGGAGGCCGGCCAGGTCGGCTTCTGTGGTTGCCTGGAAAAGGGCCAGAGCGGCCCGATTTAGCCTGGTCAGCTCTCCGGTCGCGGACACGAAAGCCACGCATTGGAGCTCGGAGTCGATCACGGTGCGGAGCAGGCTTTCCCGCGTGCGCAGGGCGTTGGTTCGCGCGGCCACCAGTGCCCCGATTTGGGAATTCCGATCCGTGCTCAGCATCAGGTAGGCGACCTGCATCACGCTGGCCAAAAGCCCAACCAGCAAGGCCCAGTTGGCGATGCGCGTGCCGGGCTTCGTAAAAAAGGTTGGGCTCGGCTGAACGGCCACAGTCCAGGTGCGTCCTCCGAAATCGGTCGCGCGGGAGGAGAAAGGCGGCTGCAGGGCGCCCGCTTCTGGTTCCGAACCGTAGAGGAGTCCCCCTTCGGAATCGCGCACAGAGACGGTCAGCCCGGCGGTGGAGGTAGCCGAAAGTGCATGGTGAACCAAGTCATCCAGCCGGAGCACGGCCAGAACGACGCCGCCTCTGGCCGGGACGAAGAGCAGCACCCCAGAGCTGCTGCCCGTTTCCTGCACCAGCACGATCGGCGCGGTGAGGTGAGGCCGCGCGCCGCTGATGGCGGCTTGGAGGGCCGAAGCCCGGATCGGCTCCGAGCCCAGGTCATACCCCACCGCGCGCTCGTTACCGGCCAGAGGCTCCGTGAAGTACACGGGGAAGTAGGCTTCGCGGCGTGCCACGGGAACACGCATTCCCTTAGGATCTTTCTCGAAGATATCGAAGCCGGAGAGGCCTTCAGCTTCTGCCTTTGCCTTGACTTGGGCAAGGGCGTCGTGGGGTACTCTCGGGCTCCATTCGAGTGCCCGCACTTCGGGGTGGCCTTCGAGAACGCCTTTCGCCAATTCGGCGAAGGTGGCCCGACGCGGTTCGTTTTCGGTTGTCACCGCCGCTGCCAGCAACTCCGTGACGCTGAGAATGCTCTGGGCGCGCGCCTCGATTCGGTCGTGAATCGTTGAACCGAGCCGATCCAGCTCGTGCTCGTCGAGCGAGGCTTCGCGTGCGCGCAAGAGCGCGACCGACACGCCCACAACCATAAGCAAGGCGGGAACGGCAACGCCGACCGCCATCCGCCTTGGGGCCCACAGCGACCGGGGCTCGGCAAATGCGCAGAAACACAGCGGCGCCACGACCCAAGTGCCGAGGCTGTGGGCCACCCATGTTTGCACAAGAAACGTGGGTTGGAACGAGTCCCCCAGGGCCCAAGCGGCGGCGGGGTGAACGAGTGCAGCCACAGGACCCGTGAGCGCACCGAAGGCCAAGAAATCCGAGCCGGTGTGGAATGCCGGGGCGCCGCGCCCAAATATGCGTCGCGACAGCGATGCAGCGATCACCGCGTGGAGCGTGGCGACCGTGGCCGCTACTGCGGCCCCCCCGAAGGCCGCGGGCGTGAAGCTATTTTCTGCTTCCAAGCCTAGGAATAGCAGGAACGAGCCGATCCATGCTCCCGGCCACGCCGACATCCCCCTCAACACGACGGCAGCGACCAAGAGTCCTGCGGGTGGCCAGACGAGGGCGTATTCGCCGCCCCCCAGCCCTGCGAGCGCAGACAGCGCCCCCACCGCCACGACGGCGATGGGGAAAAGCAGCTGTTCCCTTTTTGAGCCGGATTTGGCCATTGGCGAGCAGGCTATCCCGTACGAGGGGGTGTCGGGTGACCGACGAGAGGTGTCTGACCTCCGTCACCAGGGCGGACAAAAACGTAGCTTCGTCAGTTGGTGTGAACTTTGCATGGGTCGCGAGCATGCTTCGTCCCCTGGCAGTTGGCGTGGTTGTGGGTGCCTTCGTTTGGCCGTGGCTGCAGGTGCCGGTGGGGGATGCCGCGTTTGCGGCGATGGGTTTGGCTGTGCTGGGGGCGTGGACCCGCGCGCCGGCTCGCTCGGCGACGGCAATATTCTTTTCTGGGGTGATGATTGGTTTTTCATTGGTCGCTGGCGTGAGGCCGGGACCAGAACTGCGGGGCGATGTGGCGGTGCGGGGGGTGGTAGTGACCGCGGCCGAAGGCCGCCGCGCCGACGTTGAGCTGGCGCAGGCGGGAATCCGGGGAGAGCCCGCTGCCCCGTCGGCGGGTCGCATCCGGGTCATCTTTCCCGAGCGCAGCCCGCCTCCGGGAACCGCCGTGCTGGTAGCCGGCAAAGCGCGGCGGATCGATCCAACCCATCTGCCCGGCGAGCCCGACCCGATGATCGCGGCGATTCGGTCCGGCGTCCGGAGCGAGATCGTGGCGACTGATGCGGTTCGCGTCGGCCTCGATCGCGCTCCGCCCGACTTCTCGATGTCGCGGCATGGCGCGCTGCTTCGAGCCTTGGTCGATGGCGATGCTGGCGCGGTGGATGCGCCGACCCTTGCGCTCCTGAAGCGGACTGGCACGTGGCACCTGGTGTCCATCTCCGGGTTGCATGTGGGGATCGGGGCCGGATTGGGGTGGATGGCGGTGTGGTTGCTGACTCGTCCCATCGTCATTTTCCGGCGTACGCATCTTTTGCGGTGGTTGTGTGCTGCCGGCGGGATCGTCGGTGCGTGCGGCTACGCTGAGCTGGCCGATTGGGCGGTTCCCGCGCGTCGCGCCGCATGGATGACCTCAGCGGCGCTGCTCGCCATCGCGGGTTCACGCCGCCCCGAGGCCGGCCGGACGCTCGCCGTGGCTGCGATCGCCGTCGTCGTCGTTGACCCGAGCAGTACCGGTTCTCTTGGGTTTCAGCTGAGCTTCCTGGCTGTGGTGGGCATGATCGTCGTTAGCCCACGGGTGACCCGGTTGTTTCCGCCCGACCTGCCGTGGTCGCTGCGGGTGCTGGGAAGCGCGGTGGCGGGATCGGCGGGTGCCACCGTGGGCACCCTGCCGGTGGTGGCGTTGCACCTCCAGAGCCTCTCGGTCTTGAGCCCGCTGGCGAACCTGTGGGCCGTTCCCTGGATTGGCTCGATCGCTACCCCGCTTGCGGTGTTCGCCAACGCCTTGGACGGCCCACCCAAGCGAGCGTGTCTCGCGGTCGCCGATGCCGCGGTCGACATCGGGCTGGCGGGACTGGGCACCCTGAACGTGGACCCCAGCGCGCCAGCCGTGACCGTCGTCGGGGCCCTTGGACTGCTTGGGGCTGCCTTCCTTTGGAAACGCGCGATCCTGGCGCTCACCCTCACCGTGGCCATCCTCGCCGCGCCGCGGGTTCCTTCCGCCGATCTCGTCGTCACCTTCCTCGCCATCGGTCAGGGCGATGCGACGTTGGTGGAGTGGCCGGATGGACGGCGCTGGTTGGTGGATGGCGGCCCGCCCGGGGTAGATCTGGTCAAGTGGCTGCGCGCCCGCGGCATCACGAAGCTGGACACCGTTTTCCTCTCCCATCTGCATCCTGACCATTATGGCGGGCTCCTGCCGGTTTTCGAGGGGCTGCGGGTGGAACGCTATGTGGGCAGCGGCCTCTTCGAAGGGCAGGATGTCTCGCGCATGGGCAGTTGGACTACCGGGCACCCCGACCTCCTCATTCGCCCCGCGGGCTACGACGACCGGGACGAGAACAACCGTTCCGAGGTGCTGCGGATTCGCTATGGTCGCCGCACCCTTCTCCTTCCCGGCGATGCGGAGGTCGAGGAGGAGGCCGCGCTGGTGGCGAGCGAGGGGGAGGGACTGCGCGCGGATGTGCTGAAGCTTGGTCACCACGGCAGCCGGACATCGTCCACGTCCGGGTGGTTGGCGGCCGTAAACCCGTCCGTGGCGGTCGCGTCGTGCGGCTTCGACAACCGATACGGGCACCCGAGCCCTCTCGTGCTGCACCGTCTGGCTTCGGAGCGGCCCGATACCGTCGTGTGGCGGACGGATCTAGACGGTTCGGTCGAGGTGAGGACGGATGGGACGGACCTGCGCGTGAGGGCCATCGGCGTTCCAGCCGCGTGGCGAGGGCGTTGAGGGGATAAGCAGCTTCGGTGACGGCTGCCGAGCTGGGGTTGATGGTGTGGCTGGGGGAGGAGATCCCGCTCGGTGATGCTCCGTTGCAGCCGGGCGCGGCGTTCGGAGCGAGGGCGCGGTTCCGCCCGCTGCCGATGGCCGCCGTGGAGCTGGGCATCGCTAAAGGCCCGCGCGGGGTGGATGTCGTTGGGGATGCGCTGGGCTTCCTCGGCGAGCCCGTGGCCGACGTGGTCGTAGCCCCCTTGGCGGGCGTGGGCGTGCGGTTTGGAGAGAAGCCGCGGCTGCTCCTTGAAGCCGGGTTGGCGGTCGATCTTGTGTTCGCCCCCATGTTGGATCTGCGCCCGGACATCCGGATGGCCTGGACAGAAGGGGAAGGTTTGGCGATCCTGCTCAACGTGGGTCTGCACGCTCATCTCTTCAGGCGCTTCGACCGCGACGAGGATGGGGTCAGCGACCGTAGCGACCGATGCGCTGACCTCCCGGAGGATCGAGATGGCTTTCTGGACGCCGACGGCTGTCCCGACCTCGACGATGACCAGGACAATGTCGCCGATCTCGTCGATGCCTGCCGGGCCACACCCGAGGACCGGGATGGCTTCCTGGACCAGGACGGGTGCCCGGAGCCCGACAACGATGGGGACGGCCTCTTCGACGACCGCGACGCCTGCATCAACGACGCCGAGGACCGCGATGGCTTCCGCGACCCCGATGGCTGCCCCGATCCCGACAACGACGCCGACCAGGTGCTGGACCTGGCCGACGGGTGCCCGAATGTGGCCGAGGACCCGGATGGCTTCGAGGATGCCGATGGTTGCCCCGACCCCGACAACGATGGCGATGGCGTCGGAGACCGCTTCGACCTTGCCCCCGACCTTGCGGAGAACATCAACTTTTTCGAGGACACCGACGGAAGTCCGGAACTTCTACCGCCGATTCTCCAGAAGGTACTGGGTGCTCAGCCGCGCCTGCGCTTCTCGGGGACCCAGCTGACCGAAGGGGGGGGGGAACGGGCGGAGCTGCTTGCGGCGGCGCTGGCGGAATACCCCGAGGTGCGCGTGCGACTCGTCGTCAGCGATGTGGACATGGAACGGGCCACCAAGAAGGCGATTACGGCGGCGGCCGCGGTGGTTCGGGGGGGCGTTGTCGCCGAGCGGATCGAGCCAGAGGGGGAGGAAGGCGAGCCGGGGGTGCGCGTCGAGCTGCTTCCCTGACCGCACGGCACTACGCCGTGTGTGGTTGCAGCCAGGTGTCGTAGACGAAGCTGCAGTCCCGACGGATCCGGTCGGCATCCAGCCCGTACGGCGCGAGTGTGTAGGTGTGCTTGCTTCGGTACGCCCGCTGCTCTTTCGCGGTCTCACGGATGGCGACCAGCTGTTCAGGCGTCGGTTCGATGCCGAAGAAGGGAATCATGTCGGCCATGAGACCGTCGAAGTCCTGCATCATCCGGTCGTAGGGCACGACCATCACCCGGCTCCTGTCGATGCGGCCCGAGGTCCAGTCGGAGTGGAAGCGACGGAACAGGTCCACCAGCGCAAGATACAAACGTTCGTTGTAGCGGGCGCGCTGATCTTCCGGCAGCGCCCAATAGCCGAAGGCCTTGTCCAGCACGCCGGTCACCAGGCTGAACGTGCTGGGGATCACTTCGACGGGATCTCGCACCATGTACAGCACGTTGGCATCTGGAAATCGTAGAAGAAATGCGGGTGTTCTCACGCCTGTGGAGAAAAGCTTGGCGACGACACGCGATTCGTTCTGGGCCACGAGGCTGCGGCGCCAGACGGCCTCCAGCCAGTCAAAATCGCGCGCGCTGGTGTCTCGGCGCTCGGGGGCGAACAGCGGAAGATGATCGGGGTCATCCCAGGCCAGGAAGAAGCCGTACAGGAAGAAGCCGTCGAGGTGCCTAAAGAAAACGGCGACGTCGTCGGTCTCGACACTGGAAAGGTTGGTCTCGTGGGCGGCGGATTGGTGGAATCGGGCCGGGGACACCCGTTCGAGCATCGGCAAGAGCGGACGCAGCGCCCTTTGCAGGAGGATGGAAGGGTACAAGCTTCGGTAGAGGTGGAGCCCGGCACCGAAGCGGTTGTCGACGAGGAAGCGATGAAGAAAGGTCGTGCCGGTCCGGGGATTCCCCACGATCACGATGGGGCGGACCACCTTGGTGCGGGAAAGGCGAGGAATTACGATGGAGTCGAGCAGCATCGCGCAGGCCACAAGGAGCCGGAGTGCCCCATAGAGCACCGCCACGCCGAAGGGAATCACCCGCACTCGGAACCGGCGCCGCAGCACCCTGTACACGAGCGACATGCGCTGGAGCATGGGCGTGGCCTAACCCCAATGCCGGTCACTTAGGCGATTCTCCGCGTTAGGACCCATGCATGGACGCCCTCGCCAGCTTTTTCCAGCAACCCACAGCGCGGCAAGGGCTCCTGCTGGTGCTCTTCCTGGCCCTTCTGTTCACTTTCAAGGGTCTTCTGCCGATGTTTGCGGCCTACGCAGTTTTCGTTCGGGTGTTTCTGTGGGGTGCGGACGTGCTTTGCAGGCGCACCCGTATCGGCGAGCCGATTGCGCTCACCCTCGTGCTTCTGCTGCTCACGATTCCCCTGGTCAGCGTCGTGCTCGGCGCCTGGGGCCCCGCGCAGCGAGCGTTGGATTGGGTCCGCGTCAACTGGGCTGGGTTGGACGCCCTCGAGACTCAGGTCATGTCCAACTCGAGCATCGCGTTCGTAGTCGATCGGCTGGGCGGACTGGAGTCTGTCAAGGACCGCCTGGGAAGCGAGGAAACCCTCAGTCATCTCTCCGCGGGCACCGGTCGCGTTTTCGCTTCGAGCAAGGCGGTGCTGACGCAGGGCCTGATGGCCTTCTTCCTGGCCTTCCTCTACGCCCTCGACCGGCACCGGGTCAGCGGAATGGTAGATTCGCTTGCTTTGGACAGCATTCCGCGCACGTTGACTCGTTGGATCGGCTTCGTGGGTCAGGCTTTCGCGATCACGGTACAGCTGCAGGTGGTGGTGGCGCTGTGCAACACCCTGTTCACGCTTCCGGTGCTGTGGGCCATGGGCATCCCCAATGTGGGGGCGGTCATGGTGTTCACCTTCATCGCGGGGTTGATTCCGGTCGTCGGAAACTTTGCGTCCGCCATCGTCCTGTGCGCTTTGGCGTGGTCCATCAAGGGGTGGGTCGGCATCCCGGTCTTCCTGGGGCTCGCGCTCGTTCTGGGCAAGCTCGAGAGCTTCTACCTCACGCCGCGGCTGGCCTCGCAACACGTGAAGGTGCCGGCGTTCATCCTCACCCTCTCGCTGGTCCTCTTTGAGCTGAAGCTCGGCTTCATCGGGCTGTTCCTCAGCTTTCCGTTTCTGTTCGTGTTCGCTAAGATTCGCAACGACATGCGGCCCGTTGTGGAGGCAGAAGCGAGCGTCACGGCTGAGTGATTCGCCCTGAACTACGGTAGGAAGCTCCATGCCGAAACGGAAATGCCGCCGTTCTTGAACTGGGTCATGCGTTCGACACGCTTGTCGACACGTTCGGCCAGGCTGCGGTCGGTGCTGAGAAAGACCACGCGCCAGCTTTGGAATCGTTCGCGCAGAACGTGGCCGAAAGCGGTGTACACGTTCCCGACTCGGTCGCCCAGGCGTTCCCCGTAGGGCAGGTTGGCGACCAGCGTGCCGACCACCGCGCAGGGCTCGATGTCCTGAATCTCCAGATTTCTAAACTGCACGGTGACCCCTGCGCGCCGCGCATTCGCCTGGGCTGCAACCAAGGTGGGAGCGTGGTGATCGGAGCCGACGATGGGCACGTTGACACGCGACGTGGCGGGTAGGCGTGGGGGCGGCGCACCGGCGCGTGGCGCCTTGGCGATCCCAAGGTTTTGCCACTCGTCGCACGCCAGGCCGCGGCCCACGAACGGCGACCGATGGGCCGCGAGCAGGGCCCCCTCGATCAGCATCGTGCCCGAGCCGCAGAAGGGGTCCATCAGCGCATCCGAGCCATCCCATTCCGCCAGGGCGAGCAGGCAAGCTGCGAGGTTCTCGCGGATCGGGGCCTTCCCTGCATCGGTGCGCCAGCCGCGGAAGTGGAGAAGTTCGCCTCCTGCGTCGATGGATATTGTTGCTTGATCATCCTGGATTCGGACCTGCACGCGCTGGTGGTACTTCGGTCTCCCCACGCGGTCGGGGGAAAATGGACCCTTCCTGGCCTCGCGAATCATCCCCAGAACGGAGCGGGTCACGTTCTCCTTGAACCGGAGCGCCGAGCCCCTGCTGCTCACCTCTACCTTCACTTCCGCCAGGGGATTGAACCATTCCTTCCAGCGCACCTGACGCACCACCGCGCCGAGCGCCTCGGTGCTGCGTGCTGACCCGTGCGCGACCTCGAGCAGTAGCTGCGAGGGGGTGCGCATCGCTCGCGCGAGCGCAGCGAGGCGGGCTGGGTCCGTGTTGAAGCGCACGCCGCCGGGCACGACTTCGCCCGGCACGCCGTGGCCCAGGAGCTCGGCCTCCACCACCTCCTCCAAGCCCGGATGAATCACCGCGTAGCCCTTCATTTGCCCTCCTGCCGCGCTCAGGGCAGCAACCAGCCGCCGCAGCCAGGACAGGCATGGACTGCGCGGAAAATTGCCGTTTCCAGAACGCGTTGCGCGGGAATGATCGTTTGGCAGGTCCTGCAGACGTTGCCCTCCGTGTTCACAAGCGCGGCTTTCTTTCGTTGACGTTGCTGGGCGTATTGCGCCCGGAATTCGATGGGGAGCAGGCTGGCGACGGGCAACCGTTCGGCGATCAGCACGGTGAGCTCTGAGCGGATGGCGGCATCGCGGGCGGCGAGCGCCTCGCGCCCGGTGGAGAGTGCCACCTGGCTGAGCGAGACGGTGCGCCGAGTTTCTGCAATCGCCCGATCCGCCGCTTCCGTGGCTTCCATAAGATCCAACGCCACGGTTTCCAGTCGGTCGATGATCTCCAGACTTTGCGCGAGCTGTCGTTCGGCGGCCTCGTAGTCGGGCGCGCTTCCGCCCTCGATCATCGCACGGGTGCGGTCGCGCCGCTCCACATAGTCGGCGAGCTCACGGTCGTTCTTGCGGGTGGACTGACGGACCGATTCTTGCTGCGCTGCGGCAGCCGTGGCGGCCGCTTCCGCTTCTTTGAGTCCGGCATCGGCGGACCGAACGGCCGAGGTGAGGGCCTCGTGTTCCGCCCGCAAGCGGTCGTTGGCAGAATCGATGTGCCATAGATTGGAGATCGCTACGAGATCAGCGTGCAATTCGACTCCGAGGCAAGGTAGGCCCGGCTGGGCTTGAACCAGCGACGCGGTGGATATAAGCCACCTGCTCTAACCACTGAGCTACGGGCCCGTAATCAGCCTTCCATGAAAGCGCGCAGCCGTTTGCTGCGGCTGTGGTGTCGCAGCTTTCGCAGTGCTTTCGCCTCGATTTGTCGGATGCGTTCGCGAGTCACGTCGAAGTCCTGTCCCACCTCCTCCAGCGTGTGGTCGGATCGTTCCCCGATGCCGAACCGCATCCGGAGCACCCGTTCTTCGCGTGGTGTGAGCGTGGCGAGCACCATGCGGGCCTGTTCGACCAGCGCGAGGTTGGCGACATCTTCGCCAGGTGAGGCGACCATTGGGTCTTCGATGAAATCGCCGAGATGGCTGTCTTCTTCCTCGCCGATCGGCGTTTCCAGGGAGATGGGCTCCTTGGCGATCTTAAGGATCTTTCTCACCTTATCGGCGGACATATCCATCTTTTCGGCAATTTCGTCTGGCGTGGGTTCCCGTTCCAGTTCCTGCATCAGGTAGCGTTGGGTGCGGATGAGCTTGTTGATCGTTTCGATCATGTGGACAGGGATGCGGATGGTCCGGGCCTGGTCAGCGATGGCCCGGGTGATCGCCTGCCGGATCCACCAGGTGGCGTAGGTGGAGAACTTGTACCCGCGCCGGTATTCAAACTTTTCCACCGCCTTCATCAAGCCGATGTTGCCTTCCTGGATCAGGTCCAGAAACTGCAACCCGCGGTTCGTGTATTTCTTCGCGATGCTCACGACGAGGCGCAGGTTGGCTTCGATGAGCTCGCCCTTGGCCTGGTCGGCCATCGCTTCGCCGCGCTTCAAGCGTTGAGCGATCCCCTTGAGATCTTCTCCCTCCAAGCCCAATTCTTCTTCAATCTTGCGGATCTTTCGCAGTTCTCGCCGCACCCGACTGTCGAAATCAGCCCACTGACCTTCGGCGATCCCTGATGTTTCGACCAGGTCGGTTCCTCCGCGCTCGGGGGCCCGACGGACGCGCCGGATGCTGCGGCGCAGCTCGCGGACGGGAATGCCGGCTTCTTTTGCGACCGACGCGATCTCGCGTTCGCAAACGGCGACCTGGGCCCACCCCGTGTGGAAGTGCTTGGCGAGATCCAGAACCGCCTGGCGTTCAAGCTCCAAGCCATCCATGATCTCGAGGATGGTGTCGTCGAGGGAATGCACGTCGCAGGGGGTTGGGTCGGGCTGGGTGTCGCAACGTGCGCGCTCGGCTTCCTTCAGCAGCGCGCGGCGGCGCCCGTGGAGATCCTTCAGGTCAGCGACGACGACGTCGAGGGTGCGGCCGCTTTTGGTTTTGGCCCGCCGTGTTTTTTGGCCGGTGCGAGCGCCGCGCTCGATGCGTTCGTCTTCCGCGGCGAGCAACGTGACGGCCACCCCGATGCCCAAGGGGGAGCCCAACGTGTTTGCCTTGATCGCCGCCTCGCCGGCCTCGATCCGCTTGGCGATTTCGATTTCGCCTTCGCGGGAGAGCAGGCGAACACCACCCATTTTTCGCAGATACATCCGAACTGGATCGTTGCTGCGCCCCGATGGGGTGGTTTCGTTCAGGCGCTTTTCTTCTGGGTGTATGCCCCGCCGTTCCATTTCGGCGCGCTTCTTGGCCTGCTGCATCAGTTCGAACTCGGAATCTGTGAAAAGCAAAGAAAGTTCGTCGAGGTTGTCGCTGATCAAATGCACGGGAACCTGCCCGCCCGCTTCGTCGTGCCCTGCGAACTGCCGTTCCTTTCCGAGGGTGATCATCGACTGCACCTCTCTTAACTCCTTGTCCTTCAGCATCAGCTTTCGTCTCCAGCGCGGCGGTTCTGCACGTGTTTGAGCGACGCTTGCCGGCCGTACAGCGCGGAGAGGTCTTTCACCATTGACACATAACTTGACTTGTCGCCAGTTGTCTCGCAACGGTGGATATCACGTTGGATCGTCAGGATCCTCGCGTCGACGCCTCGCAACTCCAGTCGTGCAAGGATGCCTCGGCAGGCAGATTCCGCTGTTTCAAGACGGTAGAGTTCTGAATTTGCAGCGGCTCGCGAGAGGATGCGCGCAAGATCGGGCGCCGCTTCTTCGGCCCAGGTGAGCACGTCGGGTAGCGAGTGCCCCGCGAGGCAGCGGGCGATGGCCTGGAGCACATCGCTGCGATCTGAGACCATCGCGGGGTCAGCTACCGTTGCCATCGCGGGCTGCACTTCCCGCGGGAAGTGAACGACCAACCATATGAGGTGGGCGAGGTCCTTGTCGGGGCTCCACTTGGGGAGGGCGGGGGTAGAGGGGGTTTCCTGGGTCGGGCGCCCCACCTCGCGCACCAGCTCGTCTTCCGGCACGCCCAGCCACCCGGCCGCACGTCGAATCGTCGTGTCTCGCACGGTGCCGGAGAGCTTGCGAAAGATAGGAACAAGCTCGGTTATGGCGCGGCTGCGCCCCTCCAGACTCGACCCATTCCGGTCCAGCGTGCGGCGGATCACCAGCTCCAAAAGCGGCTCGGTCTTCCGCAGTCGCTCCTCGAACGCGGTTGCGCCGAACTTGGTCACGAACTCGTCGGGGTCCTTGGCACCCGGAAGGTCCAGACGCATCGCCTGTACACCGGCGCTCAGGAACAAGTCGAGTGCGCGCACGGCCGCGTTGATCCCAGCTTCGTCGGTATCGAACAGCGCGATCACCTTGGTGGTGAGCCTGCGGATCATCTCGAGGTGCTGGGCGGTGAGGGCGGTGCCACAGGGGGCGACCGCCTCTTCGAATCCGGCCTGCCAGAGCGAGACGGCGTCGAAGTAGCCTTCCACCACCAACAGGCGGTCCTTGCGTTGGACCGCATTTCGCGCAAACGACAACCCGTAGAGCACCTTCGACTTTTCGTAGATTTCGGTGCCGGGGGAGTTCAGGTACTTGGGGGCATCCTTGTCCGCGCCGGGGAGCACCCGCCCCCCGAAGGCGATCGGCCGACCCCGGTCATCGGTGATGGGAAAAACGAGTCGGCCCCTAAATACATCGTAGGTGGTCTGACGCTCTTCGTGTTTTTTTAGCAGCCCGGCGCGCAGGAGCAGGTCGAGGTCGTAGCCTTCCTTCCGCAAGTGATTCTCAAGGTTGTTCCAGCCCTCGGGAGCAAAGCCGATCCGGTACTTCTTCGCCGTGTCGAGGCTGATGGCGCGGCTCTCCAGGTAGGCCCGGCCCGGGGCCCCCGCCGCGCCCACGAGGAGCGTGGTTTCGAACCAACGTGCGGCGGCCTCGCAGGTGTCGTAGAGGTCCTTACGGCCTTTGAGCCTGGCGTTTTCCTGTGGACTGAGCTGGCGTTCCTCGATCACCACGCCGGTCTGCCCCGCGAGATCCTTCACCGCGTCGATGAAGGAAACGCCGCGGGTTTTCTGGAGGAAGTTGAACACATCGCCCCCAACGCCACACCCGAAGCAGTGGTAGATCTGCTTGGAAGGGATCACGTTGAAGCTGCCGGTCTTCTCGTTGTGGAAGGGGCACAAACCGACCCAACTGCTGCCCCGACGGCGCAAGGTGACACTGACGCCGATCACCGCAACGATGTCGGCCCGGGCGCGCACCTCGTCTACGACGTGTTTCGGGATCAAGCAGGTTCCTGGCTACGCCACGGCGCTTCGCGCGCTTGACATGGGGCGACCCTCTTGGCCGCGCTTCACGCTAGCGCCGACCGCGGCGAGCTTCTCTTCAAGGCGTTCGTAGCCGCGATCGAGGTGATATAGTCGAAGAACCTCAGTTTTCCCCTGTGCTGCCAGCCCGGCCAGCACCAGGGAGGCCGAAGCGCGCAGGTCGGTCGCCATCACGGTGGCCCCGCTCAGGTACGGCTGCCCAACGATGATCGCGGTGTTGCCTTCCAGCTGGATCTGGGCACCCAACCGTTGCAATTCGGCCGCATGCATGAAGCGGTTCTCGAAAATATTTTCACGGATCCGGGACGTGCCCCGAGCCACACACATCAGCGCCATCACCTGCGCCTGCATGTCGGTCGGGAAGCCAGGATGGGGCGCGGTTTCTAGTTCCACCGCACGAACGCGGCCGTCGGCACCGGCGCGGACCCAGGTATCGCCCACCTCGATCGTGGCACCCGCCTGGCGCAGCAGGCTGAGCACCGGCGCGAGGTCGTCGGGCCTTACGTTTTCACAGCGTACATCGCCCTGGGTAATCACTCCGGCGATCAGGTAGGTCCCCGCTTCGATGCGATCGGGGAGGATGTTGTGAAC
>CAMBIK010000071.1 GCA_945867435.1 Klebsiella pneumoniae | reverse complement strand
CTCGACGAGGCGCTCGCACACGCGAAGGCTGCCTACGGAGCGGATCCAAGTCCCGCCGCCATGGACTACATCGAGCGGCTTCACGAGCACGCCGAATCGATCGGCTACGCTTTCCGCACGAAGTAGGCGGCGCCCTCAGCCTCCCAGTTCCACGCCCACGGCCCGCGCCGTGGCCACGAGCTCTCCGGCGAGGTCCACGACCCGATTGCTGCGAACCGCTTCCGCGAGAGGTACGCCAATCACCCGTCCATTCTGGAGCGCGACCATCTCTCCCCAGCGGCCGGCCTCCACGAGGTCCACCGCCGTACATCCGAAGCGTGTCGCCAGCACACGATCAACGGCATTGGGCGATCCTCCTCGCTGAAGGTGGCCGAGCACCGTGAGACGGGTGTCTAGCTCGGGGTCGGCCTGCTTCAGTGCATCGACCACCAACTGCCCGGCCCGGCCGCCGGAACCATGGGTCCCGATCGGGTGAGCGGATTCCGAGACGACGATGAGCGAAAAGCGCCTCCCGATGCTGCGCCGTTGCGCCAGCTTGGCCTGGATTCGCGCCAGACTCCAGGGCAGCTCTGGGAGCAGAATAACGTCGGCGCCACCTGCGATTCCACCGTGAAGCGCGATGAAGCCGGCATCTCGGCCCATCACCTCCAGGATGATGACCCGGTCGTGGCTCTCGGCCGTGGTGTGGAGGCGGTCGAGCGCGTCGGCCACGCAATCCACGGCGCTCTGGAAGCCAAAGGTCTGGTCGGTCGCGCCGAGGTCGTTGTCGATGGTCTTGGGCACGCCGATGACCGGCACGCCTTCCTCGCGCATCATGCGGTCGGCGATCCGCATCGTTCCATCGCCGCCGATGACGATCAGGCCTTCGATGCCCAGCCGATCAAGCTCGACCTTCACATCGTGCGCGTGATTATTCCCATCCTTCCAAGCGAAAGGGTCGCCGCGGTTGGTGGTGCCGAGCATCGTGCCGCCCTTCTGCAAAAGCCCGCCACACGACCGGGGCACAAGGCTCTGAAGCCGCATCGGGCGGGCGATCAGGCCGTCGAACGCATCTTCGATCCCGGTGAGGGTCCAGGATTGCTGCCCAACGCCATATTTTACGACCGCGCGGATCACCGCGTTGAGTCCCGGAGCATCGCCTCCACCCGTAAGAATTCCGACGTGACGCGGCATGCAACCACCCCCCCGGTCGGCTAACTGCAAAGATGGCTATCCGGCTCGTGACAATTCGGGTTCTGTCGTGCAGTTGGGCCCGCGTTGAACCCACCCGCGGCGCCTACGTCGACACCGAGTTGGACGCCCTTGCCTCGGCCATCCGGGCTTTGCGTGCAGAGGGTGTCGAGCCCGTTGTGGTGCTTCATTCAGGAGCACTACCCGATTGGGTCATCGCACGGCACGGCTGGCTCGATCCCGACATCATCGGTCTTTGGGGCTGCTATGTCGATCGCGTGGCGCAGCGCATCGGCGTGCATGTGCGTTGGTGGGCTCCGTTCCGCGGCCCCCTGGAGGAAGCGGCCGCCTACGGCGCGGACACGCGGGCTGCGCTTCGGGCCCTGCTCGACGCGCACGCCTCGGCCTACCTACACCTCCGGCGCACGCAGGGGTTTGGCGGCCGCAGCCCCGAGGTCGGGACCTTCGCAACCTGGGGCGCTTGGAGAGGCGAGGGGGTGCGCGGGAGGGCAGAAGCGGAGCTGCGTCGCCGCTTCGGGCCCGACGCATGGGTGCGAGTGCTGGCATCCGGCGGCTTGGAGGCGCCCTTCGCGCTCGTCGGAGAGCTGTCCAACGGCACGCCGGCGCTGGACTGGATCGGCGTGGACTGGGCGGGCGAGGTGGTGTTTCCGGGCGAGCGAAGCGGCGGGTCGTGTTTAGAGCAGAGAGACCAGTGCCTGCAACGCCTTGCTTCCTTCGGAAAGCCCTTCTTGTTGAACGGAGGGTCCGAACGCCCTGCGGTTGGGGTTCGATGGGTAGGCGGCTGAACGGTCGCTAGTCCGGGGCGCCGCTTTCCACAGTTCCGACCGATGCTGAGTTCGCCATGCTTCGACGCACCCGAGCCAGGAGAACGACACCCGCACCGAACATCAGGAGGCTTCCCCACTGAGCCGGAGTGAGGCCGGCCCACCGCACATCCGCGGTGGGAAACCCCGCGATCTCGTCGGTCCGTCGGAGAAAATCCATGAAAAACCGAATCGGAGCGTACAGGAAGCACCAAAGCGCGGTGAAGCTGCCTGCGGGCCAGGCCCGGTTGCGACACACCCAGAAAATCACCGATATCGCCATCGCGAGCAGGCATTCGTACAGGCCAAGGTCGTGGCGAACGCCCACCTCGGGCCGCCATGTGGCGAAGTTCACCGCCAGCGGAAAGGTGGTGATTCGGCCGATGTGGTCGTGCACGATCGCGCAGCCGGCCCGCCCAAAAATCCAGGCGAACGGGAACGCGAACATCACCACATCGGCGTGGGGCCAGAAATCGCGCTTCCGGATGACCTTGTAGAAAACCGTGCTACCGATCACGGCACCGAGGAAGCCCCCGAAGCTGGAAAAGCCAGCCCATATCCTATATAAAGCGGCGGCCCCCTGCTCATCAATCTGCTCCGGGTGGTAGGCCAGCACATGCACCAGGTGGCCGAAGACAAAGCCGGAAAGCACGGTGAACACCACGCCATCCACGACATCGCGCACGTCCAGCCCCTTGGCGATGCCTCGGGCACGGGCGATCTCCAGGCCGAGAACGAAACCGGTGGTGACCAGGATTCCCCACGGATCCAGCGGGATCGGGCCGAGCTGGTAAACCGGAAGATGGATGTACGGAACCATGGCAGCGGGATAACCCGCCGCCAGCCGGGTTCCCCGGCGCGGAGGCAAGGATGTCTGTCTACACCAACGACGTGCTGATCGAAGGCGTGCGCCGCGACGATGCGCTCGCCTGGCTCAGTGAACCCAAGAACCACCGCCTGATCGTCGATTCCGCATGGGATGGCCTCCGGGAAACGGGAACCGGCTGCTTTGACCTGGACATCAAAAGCCAGCCGCGCCCGCGCGTGCTCTCCTACACCTTCGACCGGGTAGACGAAGAGCACGGCGGTCGCCGCATTCACGTCGCGCTGGCAGGCCGCAGACTCACCGGGAAGCTCCACTACAGCCTGCGCACCATGAAGCCGAGCACCAACACCCTGGTCACGCTGCACGCAGATTTCGATGGCAACGGGTACCTGTTGTTGGTCGCGGAGAAATTGGGACTGCGTGACCGTCTGGAGAAGGGCTTCGCGGCGATGACCGCAAACATGCATCGGGAGATCGGCAAGCTCCGCAGCTGAGGCGATAGACTTATCGGATGCCGAACATCGAGCTCACGCGGTACCCCAACCCCTCGACCTATCGGCAGATCGCCGCCAACGTGTGGGATTCACCCCGCGACCCCCACGTCTACGGCTCCCTTGAGGTGCGCTCCGAGCGCCTGGAGGCTTGGATCGCCAAGAAGCGGATAGAGTCGGGCGAGAAGGTGACCGTGAGCCACGCCGTGGCACGCGCCCTGGCGATGGTCATCCACAAGCATCGTGACCTGAACTCACTGGTGCGTTTTGGGAATCTCTACCAGCGGCGAGATGTCGATATCTTCATGCAAATCGTCGTAGAAGATGCCGTTTCGATCGGCAAGACCGACCTGAGCGGCATCAAGTTGAAGAACGCCGAGCAGCTGGATGTGGTGGCGATGGGTCGGCAGATTCGAGAGCGAGCCGCCAAGATCCGGGCTGGGGACGACGCGGAGTTCAACAGTACAAAGAAGGGGCTGGCCGGGCTTCCAGGCTTCCTGATCAAGCCCGTGCTGCGGTTCCTCGACTTTCTTCAGTACACTCTCAACATCAACCCGAGGTTTCTTGGCACGCCTGGCGATCCTTTCGGCTCCGCGATGGTGACGAATGTGGGCGTCTTCGGGCTGACCGTCGGGTACGCGCCGTTTTTCCCGCTGGCGCGCACGCCCATCATCCTCACGTTGGGCACCATCGAAGAGAAACCGTTGGTGGACGATGGGAAGATCGTGATCGGCCGCGTGCTGCACATCAACGGCACGTTCGACCACCGCGTGGTGGATGGCTACCACGGGGGCGTGGTCGCGAAGGAGATTCGGGCGCTCCTTGAAAATCCGGAACGTCTTGACGAAGCGGGGGTTTAGGCCACACATGTTCAGCTTGCTTTTCAGCCTCGATGCCGCGTGGGCGGGCATCGAAGACAGCACGACGCTCGATCTTTGGCGCGGTTACCCCGGCGCTGAAAAGGTTTACGTCAAGGCCCAGTTTTCGGATGGAAGCACCGGACTTTTCCTGGTGGATACCGGTGCTGCAGTATCCGTGATCAACCCGGACACCGCGACGCGCCTCGGTCTGGTCAGCGAGGATGTAGGGGGCCGCGTGGCCGGACTGTCGGGGAGCGTCGCTTGGCAAAGCGCCACGTTGCCGACTGTGAAGCTTGGGGACTTTCTACTCGAAAATGTCCAGGTGGCAACGGGTATTCCGGGCGTGCCGGAATTCGCGGGCGCCATCCCGGTGGATGGCATCTTCGGGCACAACGTCTGGAGCCACTTCGTGTTGGTCGTCGATTACCCAGCGGATCGACTGGAACTACACCGGCCAGATACCTATCAGGCCCGGGGAAAGGGTCAGGCGATCCGCATCGCAGACAATCGGGTCATCGTCGAAGTCGCCGTGGAGGTCGAGCCGAAAGGGCAAAAGACGCCTTCCTCCGTCACCATTGAGCTCGACACGGGCGCAGCCGACACCAGCTTTTGGTGCCAGACCGGGGAGCCCTTCCGGGCGTTCACCACGCTCGGCGTGGAGCCCGTGGTGGGCATCGGCGCCGCGCTGGACAAGGTGCCCGACTTTCAGTTCCTCACCGAAACGCGGCATGTCCCGGCTACCTGGCTCACCTTCGGAGGCCGGCGGATGAAGCGCCACGACCCTGTCCGATGGGCCAGCCCCGACGACCTTACGGCTGATTCTTGTTCGGTTTCTACCGGGCTTCTGGGGTATCTTAGCTACAGAAGCTTTCGCGTTGTCATCGACTACCCGGGTGAACGTCTCACACTCGAGACGGGCGGGATGCGCCGCACGTTTGATGCGGCAGCGGCGTGGTTGGGGGAAGATCTGGCACGGCACGGAGACGACCCGACGCACGCCGCTGCGCGCGCGAAGGTCCTCATCGGCCACAACGAGCTCGAGGCGGCGCGTACGGTCATCCAGGGTGCCCTTTCCAAGCGAAACGACGACCCCGAGCTGACGACCTTGGCCGCCAGGGTGGACTTCTTCGACGACAAGGATGCCGAGGCGATCGTGCGCCTCACCTCCCTGAGCCCGCTCGAGATGGTCGAGGAAGGCATCTGGGGAACCCTGATCGGCTCGCTCATCGCCAACGGGAGGCAGGTTGAAGCTCTCGAACGTGCGGAGTTGGCGCTCACCTTGCCAGTCGAAGACCCCGACGTTCGCCAGGACCTGCTGGTCGGCCTTTCCGACGCATTTTTGGCCAATGGCCGCTTCGCGGAAGCCGAACACGCGCTGGACGAAGCGATCGCGGTGGACCGCGGGGGCAGCGGTTTCTTGTTCCGACGTGCGCTCGTGGCGCTGGAACAGGGGGACCGCTACGGCGCCATCACGACGCTGCGGACCCTTCTCGACGCCTACCCGCTCGGCGGGCAGGCGATCTGGCTGTACGCCCTTTCGCTGCAGCCACAGGATTATTCAACCTTCAAGTCGGATCTGGACCGCGCCTTGGGCCGGCTTCACCCCGAGGCCGAGCCGCTCGACTTTGCGGGCGCAGCGCTGCACATCCTGGCGGATGGCGCGGGTGCGCGTGCGTCGCTTTCGCTGGGCTACACCCGAGATTGCGTACCGTTCCGGCGAGGTCCGGCACGCGACAACTGCCGTGCCTGGTATTGGGCGCTGGGTGGAGACCACTTGGAAGCCGCTTCGAGGGCTTCGACTCGTGCTGTCAAAGCCGATCCCAAGAACAGCGCCTACCGGGACACGGCCGCCGTGGTGGCGTTCGCACGCGGCGACCTGCCTGAGGCGAAGCTGCAGGCGGCTGAGGCCGCGCGTCTGCAGCCCGATGACCCCTACCTCATCTGGCAGGCTCGCCGATTCGCCCACGCGGCATCCAATCTCGGAGGTACCCAGTGAACGTGATGTGGGTTGGATGGGCGATGGCCGGAGATCCTACCGTGGATCCCGACGAGATTCGCATTTCGGATCAGCGCGCGGCCCCGGAACACGCGGTGGTCGCCAGCGTGTACGATGGCGACACGCTTACGTTGGCCAATGGCGATAAGGTTAGGTTGAAGTGGGTGAACACGCCTGAGCTCAAGCCGCCGGAGGAATACGGACAGGAGGCGCGAGAGCTCACCGCCGGCCTCGTGCTGCAAAAGGACGTGCGCCTCCTGGGAACCGGCGCTCGCGATGGCTACGGCCGCCTCCTCGCGGGGGTTGAGGCCGACGGCAAAAACCTGTCGATCGCGCTGCTGGAAGCGGGGTTGGGGCACGTTTTTATCATCCCACCGGACAGCGTGGATCTCGCGCCGTATCTGGCTGCGCAGGAGAAGGCCCGGGCCGCTCGTCGCGGCATCTGGTCCACCGTGCGCTATCAGGGGGCGCTGCACATCACTTCGTTCCACGCGAACGCGGATGGCGATGACCGCGAGAACGTAAACGGGGAATACCTCCGGGTGTGCAATGTCTCGTCGATGCCCCTGGACCTGTCCGGGTACCGCATCGCCGATATCAGTGGCGCCAGTTGGGAGTTTCCCACTGCGCTGGTCCCGGCCGGGCAAACCGTGAAGGTTCATAGCGGGCGCGGCACCCATCTCGTGGATGCTGCCGCACAGATTGAGATTTTCCTCGGTAGTCGCGACCCGATTTGGAACAACGGGGATGACCGCGCCACCATCTACGACCGCTACGGTCGGGTGGTAGATTCGCGAGAGCACCACGCCGACCGCCCAAACCCCTGAGGCCCTGATGGACGAGTCGGTGCTGCGCGTGTTCAACGGCTACATCGGGGTCATCCCCGGGCTGTGGCCGCTCATGTCATCCCCCTGGGCGGTGGTCGTGCTGGCGGTGCTGGCGGTTTTCCTGGCACGGCGTGCGGAGGCCCAGCGGTGGCTTTTTCCTGCGTTGATCGCGGTTGCTTTGTCGGACATCACGGTCTCCCGCGTGCTGAAGCCAGCTTTCGAAAGGGAACGGCCGTGTGCCGCGGTGGAAGGCATCCGCGTACCCTTTGAGGCCGGGCAGGCGCAGTGCGGGGCGGGCTACGCGATGCCCTCCGCGCACGCGTCGAACACCATGGCTCTGGCGGTCGCGATCGCGTCGCCGGAACTCGCGGTGGTGTCGGCATTCGTGGGGATCTCCCGCGTGATCACGGGCCAACACTGGCCGAGCGATGTCGCTGCGGGGTGGGGGTGGGGCCTCGGGGTGGGTACCCTGCTTCGGTTCGCATTCAAGAAGGGGCTGGGTTGGCGGTAAGGGCGGTTTTTGTGGAGGCTGCGGGTACCTTGCTTCGCACGCGAGAGCCGGTGGGCGTGACCTATGCGCGCGCCGCCCGGGTGCGCGGGCACGAACGAGATCCGGTGCGGGTCGAAGGGCGGTTCGCCCAGGCGCTGCGGGCGCGGGCCGGGGAACGCCAGTCCGGGGATGGGCGTGCGTTCTGGGCCCCGCTCGTGGCGGAGGTGCTCGAAGTAAACGACTCCGCGCTTGTGGATGACCTCTACGACTGGTACTCCCGGCCGCGGGCTTGGTGGGTCGATACCGAAGCGTTGCGCGTTCTCGGGGATCTTTCTCGGAGCGGCGTGCGCGTCGGCATTCTGTCCAACTGGGATGATCGCCTCCGCATTCTGTACCACCGCTTCGCCCTCGACCGCTTGTTCCCGCTCCTGATCTGCAGCTCCGAACACGGCGTGGAGAAGCCCGACCCTCGCCTCTTTGAGATCGCGTGTCGCGTGGCCGGGGTCGCGGCCTCCGAGGCGGTACACATCGGGGATAACGCCGAGAGGGATGTGATCGCAGCCTCTCGCGCGGGCCTCGTGGGACTGCAGTACGATGATGACCGGGGGTGGCGGGGGGTGGAGTTCGAACTCACTCGCTTACGACGAACGGGTGGCTTGTTCGCCAGGGGAGGGGGGTAGGCGCTCCAAGCCCTTGACGCGTCAAGACTTGCATGATCCTGGCTTATTCGTTAGCTCGACGCTCCACCGGGGCTGTCGCGCTGACCCACATCGCTCGAGTCGTACCGCTTGTCTGGCTCGGGTTGCTCTTGCTGCCCGCCCCGCGGGTCCAAGCTGAACCCGTAGTCGAACCGGTAGCGGAACCGGTGGCGGAACCGGTACCTGCCGACCCCCTCATGCGGATTCACGAGAAAAGTATCGAGCTTGCCGGCTGGTTAGCGAGCCCTGATGGAACGCGGTTCGGCACCGACAGCGTGGATGCACTGCTCCGGGACGTGCTCGAACTCACGCCGGTCGAAGGTTCCGACCTCACTCAGCGCGGAGTGCTCGACGAACTTCTGGCGGTGCGCTTTTCGGTGCTCCTCGCGGCCACGCCGCTGCCCAACGGCGACCGCGGCGAGTTCCTCGCCCCCCTGGTGCCGGGCGCCATGGTGGCCGACGTGCTCTTAGGGGTACCCGCCTCGATCACCTTGGCCCAAGCCATCATCGAGAGCGGCTGGGGGAAAAGCGCGCCAGGTTACAACCTTTTTGGCATGAAAGGGGAGGGGCCTGCGGGTTCCACCTCCCGGGTGGGGGTCGAATACCGGGGGGGAAGGCGTACTCACCGCACCTCCACGTTCCGTCGATACCACTCGTTCACTGAATCGATCGAGGACCACGCGCGGCTCCTCGCCACCGCCAACGGCTACGCGGCGGCACGGGCGAAACAGGAAAACCCGTGGGCGTACGCCCGTGCGCTGCAAGGAACCTACGCTTCCGACCCGCGGTATGCGGCGAAGTTGATGCAACTCTCGGAGCTGTACGGACTGGATCGTTTCAACTGGTCGGCCCCGCCACACTCCGCGCTCGCCTCCAACAGGGCCACGGCTTCCGGCGCGCCGTAGGGCTTTTGGGTTAGCTTGCGGCGCTGAGGAACGACGACCATGGCCGCGCGCTACCTGGACTGGTTGGTTGACCTGTTCGACGAGTCACAAGTCACCTTCAACGCCGAGACCGCGCCGTGGCTGGATCAGTCCCTGCGCCGCATCGCCGGCACCCCGGAGGGTGCTTCGGAAGAAGCCGTTTTCCGCGTACTTCGCGCTCGCTGGCTCAACAACGGCGTTCCAGGCCGTCAGTTGCTCGGCAGCTTCCTTCGCGACGAGGTCTTTGCCCGGCGCGATTCACCGATGCGCCCGAAAGAAGGGGAGGGCTACTTCACCAACGAATGGGCTCGCGCCAACGTGAAGTAGCGCGAGCGGTCAGAACTCCAACGTCACGCCGATGGAAGGCGCGGTGGTGTCGCGGACCACTTCGGCGCTGGCCACCTCTGCGGTGCGCCCCAAAAGCGAGGTGGCGGAAACGCGAAGCGCGTTCGGCCCTTCGGCAAGGGGCACCTTCATTCGATAGCGACCGTCGCGACCTGCCTTACCCGTGATCGGGCGAGCCCCGCCGGTCACCACCACAGTGGCACCCGGCTGGGTGGTTCCGCCGACTTCTACCTCACCCTCGCGGGTTCGCGTAACGGCAGGCCAGGCCACATGAAGCAGCAGGGCCTCCGAAGCCGGGGAGATTAGTAGCGAGCCGCCTTCTCCCGGCGCAATGAGGTCTTCGCCCGCCTTCAGGACCACCTCGCCTTCATTCCCTGACACGGCCACCGCGCCGCGTTCGCTGCGAATGGCGAGAGTGCCTGCTTCGTCCACGACGGCGGTGAAGTCTGCGTCGTCGGAACCGACCTCGCGGCCGGCGCTCAGGATGTCCACCCGACCGCTGCCGGGTCGCACCGTGGCGCGAACCTTGCCCTCTTCCAACTCCAACTTCACGCCTTCCACGGTGACCCCGCGCACGGTCACGGAAGAGTTCGCGTCTACCGTCACTCGCGTATCGCCGCCGAGCCCGAGTACGGCCATGGACCCATCCCCGGACACGATCCGGTCGCCGGCCTTGATGGCATCGCCAGGCCGCGCCACTGCGCCGGTACCGCCTACGACGATGTGTTGAACGCTCCCCACGACGGTCACCACCCGAAAGCGGTCGACCGCCTCGCTGGCAAACAAGAATCGATAACCGACGGCACCTGCCGCGAAGATCAGCGCCACCACGACGAGCGCACGGAGCTCTCGACTCATGCCGGTTCCGCCACTCGAGCCACGGTGGCGCGCCACGCCTTTCCCTGCTCGGTGGGCACTTCTTCGATGGACCAACCCTCTGCGCCCAGGGTGCGCCGCGCTGCCCACAGACCCAGCGAAGCGGCACGCCAATCGTCCTGGCTGTCGTGCAGATGGTCAATGTCGAAGCGGAGTTCGACGGTAGTGGGGTCGGAGGCGGCAGGCATGCTCACCCGGACCGTACCCCCTGGTGCGGCGGCCGTCCGCAAGGCGCCAAGCACGCCCGACAAGGCGCGCCCGAGCTCATCGGGTTGGGCGAGGACCCTTATGGGCGGGCCAGGGCTGAACACCAGGGCCACGCTCCGCTGCCGGAACGAGCTTCCC
This sequence comes from Klebsiella pneumoniae, assembly GCA_945867435.1. GTDB lineage: Bacteria > Myxococcota_A > UBA796 > UBA796 > SXON01 > SXON01. The sequence continues at coordinate 5,393 of CAMBIK010000071.1, read as the reverse complement.
GCTAGCGAGGCGATATCGGCGAGGACCGAGCTGAGCACGACGGCCTCGCGCTCGCCCGCCGGCCGCGGTGCCGCCGTGAAACGAAGGAGCGAAGCAATGATCTCCTTGCAGCGCAGGGCCTCGGCCTCGGCAGCGCCCAACAACGCCGCATCGGGCGTTCCGTCTCGCCGCGCCTTCACCAGCTGCACCATCCCCAGGAGTCCCGCCATCGGGTTGTTCAACTCGTGGGCCAGACCGGCGCTCATCTCCGCGACCGCCGCAAGCTGAGAGGTCTGCACGAGCCGCGCCTGAGCCTCGCGCAGCTGCCGCGACCGTTCGTCGACCCGGGCCTGCAGTTCACGGCTGAAGGCTTCGATCTCTACGTTCTTAGCCGCGATCTCATCGCGGTTGTCCTTCAGCGCCGCAGTCATCTGGTTGAAGGAAATGGCGAGCTCCGTGATCTCATTTCCCCCTTCGGCGGGGACACGGCGGTCAAGGTTGCCCTGGCCCACGTCGTGAGCCGCGGCGGCGAGCCCCAGCACCGGTTGCGCGATGCTGCGGCCCAGCAGCGTTCCTGCGGCGGCGGCCGCAAGGAGCGAGACCAAACCGATGTACCAGGTGGGCTGAAGAATGCGTTGCAGGACGGCGTCGGCGTTGGAAGCAGGCGCGGCGACAACAACGACAAGGTCGCGACCGGGGAGCTGCGAGGTGGCCACGACCACCTGTTCGTCTACCCGCGCATCGGCGGCCGCGCTTCGCAGCAGCGGTGCCAGCCGCGAGGGATCCACGAGCTCGGAGCGCCCCGCCGCGAGCAGCACCTTTCCATTAGGATCGACCAAGAAAACGGCCCGATCGGCTCCCGCCACCGCCTGAAGCATCGCGTTCATCGGGCGCAGCGACAGCTCCACGCCGAGGGTCATCCCATCCCGCCAGGGGGAGGGAAAGACAACGGGAACAACCGCTGCGCCGCTGCCGGCGGGAAGGTAGGGGAGGCCTCGAACCACCCCTGGCCCTGGATCGGGAAGCGCCGCACGGAACTCGGCGAGCCGCTGCGCGTTCACCACATCGTGGCCTTGGGATTCTTCATGCGAGGTTGCAAAAATGGGAGGGACCGCATCGCCCCCTCCGGCGTCGGCCAGTCGAGCGATGGCTACCTCGGGAAAGAGCCGCCAGGCGCTGACCAGGAAGGCGGTGCGCGCCTCATCGGGAGCGGCATCCAGGCGAAAATTGCCGAATTGCGCGGCGATCACGCGTTCTTGATCGCCGAGAGCGCTCCCGAGGGAAACGGCCAACTGGCTTGCGGTGGATACCTGTTCGCGAGTGAGCGATGCCGCGATCTCGGCAACGGCGATGCGGCTGGCTGCGAGCGCCAGGACCGCCAGCGGAACGACACCCGTAAGGAGCACGAACAAGCGGATCTGGGCGCCGAGGCGCATGCCGACTAGCTACCGCTCCACGGGAAAGCGCAGCTCAAACACCGCGCCGTGACCCAGTCGCGATTCCACGTTCACGGTGCCCCGGTGCTTGGTCACAATACGGTACACGATGTTGAGGCCGAGTCCGGTGCCCTTCCCGGGTGCCTTCGTGGTGTAGAAGGGGTCGAAGATGATCCTTTGCTTCTCGATGTCGATGCCGGGACCGGTGTCCGACACGGTGGCCCACACGCTGTGGCCAGATCTCCCGGCGGCGATGCGGACGAGCCCCCCGCCGGAAACTTCGCTCACCGCCTCCGCAGCGTTCTTGATCAGGTTCACGAAGACCTGCTGAATCTCGTTGGTGCGGGCGTGGAGGAAAAGATCAGGCTCCACGCTGGTTTCGAAGCGTGCATTGCGAACATCCGCGCTTCGTTCCACCAACCGAAGCGCGTCGTGGATGACGCGGCTGAGTTCGACCGTGGTGAGGTATTCGCTGCTCGACGTTCGGGAGTAGCTGGAGAGCTCCACCACGATATCCCGTACCGTTCGGCAATACTCCACGATATCCCTTGCATAGGACTGGGCCAACGCCAGGTCCGGCTCGTCGGCGATGGCTTCCGCAAGCCCCATGATGCCGAACAGGGGCGAGCTGATCTCGTGTGCGATGCCGGCCGCAAGGGTGCCGATGCCCGCAAGCTTCTCGGACTGAATGAGCTCGGCCTGAAGCGAACGGGTCTCGTCAAGCGCGGCCTCGAGCAGTGCGTTCTTTTCCTGGAGTTCCAGGATGAGCCTGCGATTTTCGAGTGCCACGTTCTGCTTCGCAAACGCCTGCCGGGCCTTGGTGCGGATGTCGAAGACGTTGTTGAGCGGCTTCAAAACGTAGTCGAACGCATCGAGTTCGATCGCGGCGAGCGCGGTTTCCAGCGAGCCGTACCCGGTGAGGATGATCACCTCGCAAAGCGGTTCCTTTGCCTTTGCGATGCGGAGCAGCTCCAGCCCGCTCACGTCGGGGAGGTTCTTATCGGTGAGGAGCAGGTCCACCCGTTCGCTTTCGAGGATGCGCTGGGCCTCCGCCCCCGTGCCAACGAGCGTGAGTCGCCAAGGTTCTTCCTCGAATACCGCCCGAAGGATTTGGAGGATGACCGGCTCATCGTCCACGATCAGCAGGTGCTTCATCTCTGTCGAGTGCATTCCTTCCGGTTATCTCGCCGCTCGCGTTATACGGCATCGATCTTGTTCGAGTGGAGAAGTGCGGATGCTGTACCTGCTAAACCTGCTTGCTTGTCCAACCCCTGTCGGGGGTTCTGCGTTGGCACCCATCGTCGGGCCGTCCGGTTCCCTGCCGCAAGACACCGCGGGGACCCTCACCACCCGGGTCACCGCCGATGGCCTTACGCAAGAGTCGGTGGACATTGATGGCGATGGCGCAGCCGACATCGTCAACTACTATCGGGAAAGCGGCGGATCCAAGCTTCTTTTGAAGAAGGATCTCGATCTTAACCGCGACGGGCGCATGGATGTGCGTTCCTCGTTCGACGAAGGTGGTCGGCGCGTTTTGGAAGAGATGGATGGTGATTTCGATGGCCGCGCCGATGTGGTGGATCACTACATCCAGGGCAAGCGCGCCATGACCGAGAAGGACACCGACTTCAACGGCAGCTTTGACCTGTTCAGCTACTACGAGGGCGGCAAGGTGCGCCGGAAGGAACGCGATTCCAACGCCGATGGCAAGATCGACTTCTGGGAATACCTCGACGAGGGCGGCGCGGTCATCAAGACCGGCAAGGACAACGATGGCGACGGCGTGATGGACGACCGCAGCCTCTGATGGAGCTCGCGGGTAAGGTGGCCATCGTCACGGGGGCCGGTCGCGGGATCGGTCGCGCCATCGCGATGGAGCTCGGGCGGGCGGGCGCGCGCGTGATCGTGAACTACCGTGGGAATGCGGCCGCGGCCGCCGAGGTGGTGGCGGCCATCGGCAACGCCGTGGCGGTGCAGGCTGATGTGTCCACGCAGGAAGGCGTCGACAGGGTGATGGCGCTCGCCGAAGCCGAGGGCGGTGCAGAACTGGTGGTGAACAACGCCGGTATCACTCGCGATGGATTGCTGTTGCGCATGACCGACGAAGAGTGGGACGACGTGATCGCCACCAACCTGGGATCCACGTTTCGGATGTGTCGGGCCGCCGCCACGGCGATGTTGCCCCGCAGATGCGGCGCCATCGTGAACCTCACCAGTGTGTCGGCCATGATGGGCAACGCGGGTCAAGCAAACTATGCCGCGGCGAAGGCGGGGGTGATTGCGATGACACGCTCGCTCGCACGAGAGTTGGGTCGTCGGCAGATCCGCGTGAACGCCGTGGCACCGGGCTTCATCGACACCGACATGACCCGCAGTCTCCCTACCGAACTGCTTGAGGGCATCAAGCCGATGATCCCCCTGCGTCGCCTTGGAAAACCGGAAGAAGTTGCCCCGATTGTCCGCTTTCTCCTGGGCCCGGGAGCCACCTACGTGACCGGCCAGACCTTCGTCGTGGATGGCGGGTTGAGCTGAGCCGGGCGTGCCGGGGTGGGGCCGTGCCCCTGCCCCTCTTTCGGGATACCCCGCCCAGTCGCGGAGATCGGAATGTCCAGGCTCACAGAATCGCTGTCGGCAGAACTCAAGGCGGCGATGCTCGCCCGGAATGCACCCCGAACCTCGGCGCTGCGGATGATCCGCGCCGCCTACATCGAACTGGAAAAGGAAGGCAAGGGCGAGGTGACCGACGAACGCTGCATCGAGGTCTTGCGTCGCTTGAAGAAGCAGCGGGAAGACAGCGTCCAGGCCTACGTTCAGGCGCAGCGGCTTGATCTAGCCGAGGTGGAACAAGCTGAGATCCTGGTCATCGACGCGTTCCTTCCCCAACTGGCGGATGAAGCCGTGACGCTCGCGTGGGTGAAGGAAGCCATCGCCGCGAGCGGAGCCACCGGCGCCCGTGAGATGGGCAAGGCGATGGGCGCGCTGATGAAGGACCACAAGGCCGAGGTCGACGCCGGGCTCGCCAGGACGCTCCTCACGCGCGAACTGGGCGGCTAAACAATGTTTCGTCGTGTCTTCGTCGCCAATCGCGGGGAGGTGGCCGAACGCGTGGTGCGAACGTGTCGCCGGATGGGCATCACCCCGGTCGTGGCCGTGAGCGATGCCGACGCGGGCGCGGCCTGGCTCGCCGACGTTGAAGTGGCGCGGATAGGCGGCCCTCGTGCCTACCTCGACGCCGACGCGATTCTGGAAGCCGCGCGTGCCTCGCAGTGCTCGGCCCTTCACCCCGGCTGGGGCTTCCTCTCTGAGAACGCAGAGTTTGCCGCCCGCTGCGAGCAAAGCCGCATCCGATTCGTAGGGCCTTCCCCCACCGCGATCCGCACTTTTGGCGACAAGGCGGTGGCGAAATCCACGATGAAGGCGCTCGGCCTCCCGCTCATTCCCGGCTCCGACGGCTCGTTAATGGACGTGGCGGATGCGATGCAGTCGGCGGAACGCACGGGATACCCGGTGCTCCTCAAGGCGCGATCAGGGGGAGGGGGGCGTGGAATGCGGCGTGTTGACAGCCCCGACCAGCTCGCGGGGGCGTTTGCGGAGGCTACGGCGGAAGCCACGAGCGCATTCGGCGACGGAGCGTTGTACCTTGAGAAGTTGATCGTGTCGGGGCGTCACATCGAGTTTCAGGTCCTTGGCGATCGGCACGGCAACGTCACCCACCTCGGTGAACGGGAATGCAGCGTTCAGCGCCGGCACCAGAAGCTCATCGAAGAGAGCCCTTCTCCAGTATTGCAGGCCGCGGAACGTGCTTCCGTGGGTGCCCAGGTGGTCGAGGCCTGCCGGCGAGGCGGTTATTTCGGGGCGGGAACAGTCGAGATGCTGCGCGACGAAGCAGGGGATCTCTACTTCATGGAGATGAACACCCGCCTCCAGGTGGAACACCCGGTCACGGAGATGGTCACAGGCCTGGACCTTGTCGAGCTG
>CAMBIK010000070.1 GCA_945867435.1 Klebsiella pneumoniae | reverse complement strand
CCCGGTGGAGGTGGCCCTGTGGGGGACCGAGACCGGGTGGGGCCTCCGCGGTCGCCTCGTGGGCGCGCTCGACCGACCGGACCTGTACCGCGACGACGAGGCCACGCTGATGCGCAAGCTGGCGGCCTACGGCGAGGTCGAGGTCGCTCCGAACGAGGATCTGCTCGCCGCAGTGGCGCCGTAGCCCACGGGCGGAACGTGGGGTGCATGTTGGCGCCTCTGGCCGTCGGGTAACCCTCCGGCGAAAGCCGGTAGCGCCCTGGCTACTTGCCGGCTCGCACGCCGTCGCGACCACGACCACCACTGCCGCCAGCAACCCAGACCCACGCTTCGCAAAAAAGGACATCGGCGCGCCCCGCTACCGCGGCGAATGCACCCCCGTCGGCAACAGCCTCCGGGCCCCTTCCGGCACATCCAGACTCACATCGAGCACCGCGCCCAGGAGGCGGCGAAGCCCGGGTCGCAGCTCACTGACCGGCACGCGTTCGTTGTCGCCGTGTGCGGTCCCCAGCAGCTCGCCCGAGATCACGAAGGGCACATAGCCGTAGGCCGTGACCCCCAGGGGCCGGAGCGCCTGGCTGTCGGTGTAGCCCACGCTGACCACCGGCCCGGCTACCGCGTGTTCCTGCCCTTCAACGGCACGCTCGGCCAGCGCCACGAAAAAGGGGTCGTCCCAACTGCTTTGGTTCGCGTTGGTCGCGCTCGTCACCTCAAAGCGGATCGCAGGGTCATCCACCAGGGCGGTCAGCTCCGCGATCAGCGCCTCGGCGGTGTGTCCCGGGAGAATCCGACAGTCCAGCACCGCACCGACCTCGCTCGGCACCACGTTGGGTGCCTTGCCGCCGAAGAAACCCGTCACGTTCACGGTGTCGGTGAGCGCCGCGTGCGTGGGCGGCGTGGCCATCAGGCGTGGCCGTACCAGCCACTTCAGCAGGTTCGGGCTCTGTAAAATGGCGCCGCTGACTCCGCCCCGTTCCACGCCGACGCGGCGGAACGATTCCATCAACGCGGGGTTCCAAGTGACCTTGTCCTTTCGGGTGGCGAGCTTCGCGAGCGCCTTGGAGAGGTGCTCCGGTGCACGGCCCGGCACCGGCGTGGACCCGTGGCCCGGCGCACCCGATGCGATCATGCGCATCCAAACGGCACCCTTCTCCGCCACGGAGATGGCGTGGAAGGTCTGTCCCGGGAAGAACAGGTCCTGCAGTCCATAGCCGCCTTCGTTCACCACATGGGAACAGTTTACCTTGTCCCATAGCTTTACGATGGATTCCATGCCGGCACTGTCCACCTCTTCGTCGGCTACCGCGAGGAAAACGACCTGCCGGTCCAGCGCAACATCCAGGCGTTTGAGCTGAATCAGGGTCATTGCCTCCAGCGCGGTCATTCCTTTCATGTCAAGGGCCCCTCGGCCCCAGATGAAGCCGTCGCGTATTTCGCCCAAGAAGGGGTCCACTTTCCAGCGTTCGGCCTCGACGGGAACCACGTCCACATGACTCATCAGGCAGAGCGGGCGCTGTTTGCCCGAGCCTGGCAGCCTCGCGATGAGCGATGCGCGCCCATCGGAGAGCGGCACCACCTCCGTCTGGATGCCTTCGCGTTGAAAGGCGGCGTCGAGGAAGTCGATGACGAGCCGCTCGTCGCCCGGGGGGTTCACCGTTCGCAGCTGCAGCAGATTTGCCAGCATGGAGGTGAGTTCGGGAACGGCCTTGTCCCAGTCCACGCGTGCAAGCACGTCATCGGCGGGGATGGTGGCGGAGGCGGTGGAGGCCGCGAGGAGCACGCTGAGGAGGAGAGTGGGCATCGTGGCGATGCTAACCGCGCATGGACGCGGTATCGTGGCCGGGATGCTCCTCACCGCCCTGCTCGCTTGCGTGGACCCCCACGAGACCCCCGCCCCGCCCACCCTGGACGAGTTCCTGCACCAGACCTGGGTGGACTACGCCGCTTCGGACGTAGCGCGCTTGGGAGAGTTGACCGAGCTCGAAGCCCCCACGCTCGATCCGGCCGAGTTTCCGATGCAGGGCACCTATTCGGACATCACGGCCGGGGAAACCGCCCTCGTTGCGCTTGAATGGGAAGCGGACCCGAGCGCCGCCACCGGCTTCTTCCTCGTGGACACGATGGATTGTTCCAGCGATGAGCTGATGACTGCGCTCACCAACCCAAATCAGGACGAGGTTTATACCGGCAATTACACGGCCTACGAACGAGAGTTCACAGCCGACATCGATGATTTTCTGGGCGGAGAAATCGACATCCTCACCTGGGAAACCACCTACACCGTGGATTTGGGTCCCTTCGGCGCCTATGACACGTTCGTTCACGGCGGTGCGATCCGTCTTGACATTGATGGAGAAACCGGCTTTGCGACGCGAACCTGGGCACCCAATCCGGCCACGACCGCGACGGAAGGTCTGTCGTTGAGCCAGGACTATCAAATCGAAGTCTACTTTCCGGGTGATGGCGGCATGATCCACGTTTACGGGATGTGGCGCCAGTTCCAACTGAATGCGGAGAGCACGCAGGACAGTCCGGACTTGGGAAATATCATTCTTTCGGGCATGAACAGCTACTTCGACGACACCTCCTTCTATTGCGCTTCGCTGCGCTGACAGGGAGTTGGGGCTACAGCCCGTCTGCGAGGTGCTTCGCCCACACTTCGGCGGCCTCGGGATGGCTCTTCACCCCGATCCAGAAGCGGGCGAAGAACGGGTCCCAGTCGACCTCCGACACCCCTTCGTTCTCCAGGACTTTTGGGCTGCCGGCTTTGAAGCCAAGGGCCGTGCCGCCGGGAAGGTAGCGGATGCCCAGGCGCATTCGAATCGGGCGTTCGGCGTACTCAACGGCGTCGAGGACCAGCGCATCGGTCCGGGGCCTGTCGGGGAGGGTGAGGTACCCGTCGTAGACCAGCACGGCGCGTTCAACCCCGAGCGGATTGGTCGCCAACCAGTGCTTCCCTTCGGCCAGTGCTTCTTCCAGAGTGGCGGCCTGGAGCCGGATCAGTCCGCGTTTGCCGGCCTTTTCATGGGCGACGATGGGAACGAACGGGTTCGGGTCGGAGGTGCACCAGATGGAGTGTGCGGCGAAGCGGCCAGTGAGTTCGGCGAGGGCGAGCATGGCGCGGGGCTAACGAACTCGGGGGCCGCGGTCACGGCTGGGCGACGCGCCGCTTCACTTCCGTCACCAAATCCGCGATGTTGGTCGGGAGCGTACTGCGCGCAGCGATCTCTCCCACCCAACGTGGAATGTTGCCTCCTGCATCCGTGCAGATGCGGTAGCGCACCAGCGTGCCGGCGGGCGTGGGCTGAAACGTCCAATCGCCCAGGTTGGTGCGAGTAGAGACCGCACCGGGGAACCGCGCCTGCAGCGCGGAAAGCTCCGCCGGGTAGAGGGCGGCGGCATCGACCTGATCCCACCGGTACATGCGCGCGTCGCCTTCGATGCCGGTGCGGGCGTGAACAAACCAGAATCGGTCCGCGATGGGGGAGGGGTTGTCGAGCAGCTGGTAGTAGTCAAAACTGGTGGAGGTGCCCCCGAGCTTTTTTGCCGCGGGAACGTTCCAGCTTGACCACGCGCCCTGGCGTTCCACGTCGGTCGCCGCGGCGAGCAGCAGGTCGGGGTTCAGCGCAGCCGTGGTGCTGCCTTCCAGGCAATCTTCGCCCAGAACCACTTTGTGCCGAACCAGCACGGCACCTACGCCTTCGATCTGCTTGGTGTCCACGATCTCCCACCCCGAGGCGGACTCAAGCCCGGCCCGCAAGGCGTTGGGGTCGGCTGCGAACGAGGGTGCGACGAACCACATGGCCGCGCATGTAGCCCATCACTCCGCGATCGCTGCATCCCAATACCAGGTCATCACACAGTCAGGGATGCCCGCATCCTCCAACGCGTCGCAGTTCGTACCTGTACAGGAATTGGCCACGGAGGTCAGTCCGCTCACCTCGGTCGAGGAGGAGAAGGTGCCGGAGAGCGTGAGGTCCAGCGTGTACACGGCATCGAGGCCATCGTCGCTGTAGTCGATCTGCTCGTCGATGCCGGAGAAAGCACATCTGAAGTCCATGTCTTCGAGAGGGCAGTGCTCGTCGGGCGAACCGGAGAGCACGATCTCGGGCACGTTCATGTCCACCACGACGGTCTGGGTGCCTTCTGGGTCGGTGGGTGGGGTGAAGGACGAAGGACAGTCTGACTCTTCGGCGGTGACGATGAACGTGTAGTTGCCCGAGACCGGCGCGGCGCAGCCGAGCACCGCGAACAGGGTGAGGGACGCGACCAGAATTCCTCGCATGGGCGATCTCCTCGCCGGGACCTATCCGGTGGTCGCCCGTTCTGTGTTAGCCCGCGCACCTGATGGCCGCCTTGATCGCCGCCGCCGCCGTTCTCCTCGGGGCCCCGCTCATCGACCGCGTGCTGGCTGGGCGTCCGCGCCTCGCGGCCGCAGTCGACGGCGTCTTGGGCTGTTTGATCGCCATGGCCGTTTTCGCCGCTGTTCTCCCCTTTGCGGCCGGCGTGATCGGGTGGCCGGATGCGGTGCGTGTGCTGGCGCTCGGTGCGGTGGCGGGCTTCATTGCCCATCGGTTCCCGGGGCTCGGGGATGCCGTCAGCGCCTTCGCTTTCGCGGGTCTGGCGTTGCACGCCCTTGTCGATGGCGTCGCCCTTGCCGGTCCCTCCGCGCCGCTCCGGTACGCGGTGGTGGCGCACAACGTTCCGGTCGGGATGGCCCTTTGGAGGGCGATTTCACCCGGTTCTCCCAGGTTGGCCAGGCTCGCCCTGCTCCTGTCTGCGTTCATCACGCTCGCCGGCTGGATGTTGGCGGCTCATGTCGTCGAGGCGAGCACGGCGGCCCCGATGGCGGTTTTGCAGGTGATGGCGGCGGGGATGTTGCTCCACTCCGCGTGGCACCTGCTAGGGCCCGCCCGGCAGCGGTTTTGGCCCCGCGCTACCGCGCATGGGTCGGCGCCGTAAGCTGAGTCCAGGCGGCCACAGTAAGTGCTTGCAACGCCTGGGGTTCGCCGTTGTTGTGGATGACCGCATCCGCGAGCCGCTCTTTTTCTGCCATCGGGAACTGCGCCGCCAGCCACTGGTCCACGGTCTCCGCATCGTAGCCCTCGCGGGCCGCCAGGCGGGCACGCTGAGTGGCCGGAAGGCAGGAGACAACCAGCAGCTTGTCGTAGCGGCCCGCGCTTCCGGTCTCCACCATCAACGCGGCTTCCACCACCACGGCCGGGGCCACCTGAGAGGCAAGCCATGCCTCGGTAGCCGCCCAGATGCGAGGGTGAGTGATCGCCTCCAACGCCCGGCGCTCGCCGACATCCGCCACGATCAAGGCGCCCAGCGCCTTGCGGTCGAGGGCACCCTCGCGGATTACGGACGGCCAACGAACCGCGATCTCGCGCAACGCATCGCTGCCGGGGGCGACGACCGTGCGCGCCACCTCGTCGAGATCCAGTACGGGCACGCCCATCTCTCGGAGGATCCGGGCCACGGTGCTCTTGCCGCATGCGATGCCGCCCGTGAGCCCGACCGTGATCATGGCGTTGCGGCGGCCGGGGGCGTCGTAGTCGGTGCTGCCAACGAGGCTGCCAAAAGCGCTTCGAGGCGAATTGTCGCAGCATCGAGTCGTTTGAGCGCGCACTTCGCTGTGACCCGAGCGCGTGAAGCCCGTACCTCCTCGATGAGTTCGACGTGCTCGAGGTCCGCCAGCATCTCCGCGCACAGCGGGGCGCTGTTGGCGTACTGGAGAGCGGACCGGCAGGCGAGCGGCAGGCGCGCATCGACTTCGACCAGCACCGATTGTGCGTTCAAGGATGCGAGGCTGTCGGCGGGGGTGCGTGCGATCGCGTGAAGTGCCCTCCGGGCCTCGCCCCGTAGGGTGCGGGCGGCGTAGAGGCGCTCGGGCGCGTCATCCCCACCCAGGTCCGCGAGGTAGTCCGACAGGGTTTTCGCGGGCGCGGAAGCGGGAGCTTCGCCGCCCGGCATATTGGGATCCACCGCGAAGGCGGGGCCCGCCGCGGCGAGCATCGTGAGGATGGCGGGGATGAGGAAGGGGCGGTTCACCCCGGTCGCCTATCCCGAGAAACCCCAAAGAGCGCCCACCGTCAACAGGATCGCCGCCCCGATCTCGGTGGCGCACCCCAGGCGCTTTCCCTCTCGGTAGCGCTTTCGCAGCCAGTCGGACTGGTTCATCGGGGGCCGCCGAGGGCCGCGAGCGCGCCCGATGCAGCCAGGACTTCGCCCAGGGCGCGCAGCCCCTCCAGGTTGTGAACTTCGCCTTCCGCCTCAGGGATTCGCCACGCCAGGGCGCCGCGAGGGGCGTGGGTGAGCAGGTCGGCGATTGCGGCTTCCTGCGTGGCTACCAGCGAACGATGTCGCTTCAAGGTGGATGCGATCGCGGCTACGGTCGCATCCCAGCGAACGGGGTCGTCTGTCGGGGCTGGCGATGGCCAGGCTGCGGGCTCAGACACGGGAGAGGCGCAACGGTTCACCAAGAAGCCGGCGAACGGCATGCCGTCTTTGCGAAGCACGTCCAGAAAGGCGAGCGCCTCCGCACGCGCGCCCGGAGCCGGGGCCGTGACCAGCACAAACTGGGTCGATGCCGCGCGGAGCAGCGTTCGGGCGGCCAGCGACCGCTCGCGGAAGCCCGACCACAGCGATTGGAAGCCGGCAAAGAAGTCTGCGATATCTTCGATGGTGCTTTGGCCGAGCAGGCGTTTCAGGATGCCAGCCAGCACATCGCTGCCCATCTCCAGCATCCGCCACCCGCCGGAGCTCGCGGGGAGCACCAGCCACCGCATGACCCCCTCATCCATCAGGCCGGCCATGCGTTCCGGAGCCGAGAGAAAGTCGAGGGCGTGGCGTGTGGGCGGAGTGTCGAGCACGACAACATCCACCTCGGCCGCGCGTACCACCGAAAGGAGTCTTTCCATCGCCATGTATTCGTGAATACCGGGCAGGCGGTCGCTCACCGAACGGTAGTAGTGGTTCGCCAGGATGCGGTCGCGTGCTTCGGGCGTCGGAGCGTGCTTGGCGATGAGTTCGTCGAAGCTGCGCTTGGCATCGAGCATCATCGCCTGAAGTTCGCCAGCCGCAGTCGGCACGCGCTGCGGGGTGTTCCCGAGGTCGGCCAAGCCGAGCGCGTCGGCCAAACGGCGTGCGGGATCGATCGTGATGACCATGACCTTGCGGCCTTCTTCGGCCAGGCGCAGCGCAAGTGCCGCGGAGATCGTGGTTTTCCCCACGCCTCCGGCCCCACAGGTGATGATCACGCGCGTCAAGCGAGGCTCCCCAAAGCCTGGGCGAAGCCTTCCAACTCGATTCGGCCCAGGTCGCGGCGAAACAGGAACGGCAGTTCGGCGTAGTCGGCGCCCAGGGCCCGGAGGCGCGTTCTCGCATTCACCTGGCGGTCGCACCCGCGCAGTTCGGCATCTACGAGCCGCACGGCACCTGTGTGATCGGAGGTGGCGAGCAGCCGTTCGCGGTCCTGGGGCCAGTGGGCCGGGTCGGGGACGGGGAGGGGATGGGCCTCGTTCAGGACCACCGCACCGACCAGCCGCTGCATGGGACCGAGGCGCTCGAAGAGGGACTCGGTTTCGCGGAGCGGCATCTCCTCTGGCAGGCTCACCAGCACCAGCGCAGTCCGCTGGGCATCCTCGACCAGATCGGCGATCTGCTTGGCATTTTCGTGGAAGGGCCCCGTGCGCGTGAGGTCCATCATCGCCCGCGGGGCTCCCAGCATCGACAGCCCGTGGCCCGTCGCGGGGGCATCCACCACGATGAGGTCCCAGCGGGGCCGGCCGTTCTCCTGTTCCTTCTCGGCAAACCAGATTTTTCCCAGTTGCACGAGGTCGTGCAGTCCGGGCACGGCATCCACGAAGGGGCCCATCACGCGGTTCTGCAAAACCAACTTGTACAGTCGCACGAAGTGAAGTTGCAACACCACATATTCTTGAATTGCCGCCGCCGGGGTGATGGAGAGAGTCCACACGTTCGGCGCGATCTGCGCGGGCTCGTAGCCTTTCGAAGGCCGCCCGAAAAGCGCCGGAATTCGAGTTGCCCCCTGCGTTTCACAGACGAGCACGCGCTTGCCACGGCGGGCCGCTTCAAGCGCGAGCGCTACGGCAACCGTGGTCTTTCCCACGCCGCCCTTGCCGGTAACGAGCACAACGCGGCGGTCGCTGAGGCCGGGCATGGGTGGCCGTTCTAAGTCGTGGCTCCGCCCGCGTCGAGAGTGGTGGGTTAGGCGCCGCACCTCGACGGAGCTACCGGTGCCGATCTACGAGTACGCCTGCCAAGACTGCGGTCACAAGTTTGATGCTCTCCAGAAGTTCGATGACGCACCGATCTCCGTGTGCCCGAACTGTTCGGCGGAAAAGGTGAAGAAGCTGATCAGCGCCACCAGCTTTGTGCTCAAGGGGGGGGGCTGGTACAGCGATCACTACGGGCTGAAGTCGAGTAGCGGCGGTTCGGAAGGTGCCTCGACCGGAGCGCCGGCCACGGCAACTCCTTCGTCCGCGCCAGCCGCAGCCCCCGCAGCCGCCCCGGCCGCTGCACCCTCCACGGGGTCTGGTACAGGTACGGGCTCCTCGTCGTGAGCGCCCAAATCCTCGACGGCAAGGCCATCGCCGCGGGGGTGTGCGAGGGCCTGCGCGAGCAGGTGGCATCGATGTCTCGGAAGCCTGGGCTCGCGGTGATCCTGGTCGGCGACGACCCTGCGAGCGCGGTCTACGTCCGGAACAAGTCGCGCATGGCCGAACGCATCGGCCTCGCCCACTGGCAGATCACGCTGCCGGCCCACACGACCGAAGCTCAGCTGCTCGCGGAAGTGCGCCGTCTCGCAGACGATCCCACCGTGGATGGAATCCTCGTGCAGTTTCCGCTTCCGCTGCACATCGACCGCACCCGCGTGTTGGATGCGCTCCCGCCGGGCAAGGATGTGGATGGGCTTCATGTGGTCAACGCCGGCCGCCTCGCTCAGAAACGCGAGGGCTTCGTCCCCTGCACGCCCGCCGGCTGCATGGAGCTTCTCGCACGGACGGGCACGACCCTGCGCGGCGCGGAGGCGGTGGTGGTGGGGCGAAGCGATCTGGTGGGCCGCCCGCTTGCAAGGTTGTTGGAACATGCCGATTGCACGGTCACGACTGCCCACAGTCGCACTCGCGACCTTGCCGCGCATGTTCGCCGTGCCGATGTGGTGGTCGCGGCGGTGGGGATGCCGAACCTGATCCGAGGCGAATGGGTGAAGCCCGGAGCGGTCGTCCTGGATGTCGGCATCAATCGCTGCGAAGACGGGTCGCTGACCGGAGATGTCGAGTTTGAACCAGCAGCAGCACGGGCGGCGTGGATTACTCCCGTTCCTGGCGGGGTGGGGCCGATGACCATTGCCATGTTGATGGCGAACACCGTGCGAAGCGCTCGGACTCCCTAAAACATGTGCTCGAACACCAGATACACTCCGTAGGTCGGCTCAGCCGTATGCGAACCATCCGCCTCGCGGATCGTGTCCAGCGCGACCGCCACGTCCAGCCGGCCCACGAACGTCCCCTCCACGATGGGATGCACGCCCAGGCCCACGCCCGGATGCAGCGGGGTCGTACCGATCGGCTCGGTGCCCCAGACCATCCCCAGATCGAAGAAAGGAACGAGTTGCCATCGAAGCTCTCGCTTTAAGAACGTGTGCGTCACGATGTCCAGGCGTAGTTCATTGTTCCAGACCGCCTTGTTTTCGTCGCGCCAACGCCCAAAGCTCACGCCCCTGAGCGTGTCGCTGCCGCCAAAGCCCATGGTCGGGACCAGCCCGCCCCACGTGTTCAGGTCGTAGAACGGGATCGACCCGAACATGGACTCGGCCATCAGCCGGGACCCGAACACCGTTTTCGGTCCGAGTGACCAGAAGCCGCGTACACTGGCAAACGCAGCCACCCAACTGGCTTCTGCGCCGGGAGTGGGCGGCATCCCGCGCACCGACAGTTCCACCAGGTGGCCGCGGTCCGGGGTCAGCTCCGGCTCTCGCGTGTCGTGAACGATGCCCACCCCCCCCTGCAGTCCAAAACCGCCTTCCATGCCGAGCGGTTGGTCCGCTGCGAGGAGGGAGCCGGCCTTGGCTTCGATGGAGGACCATCGCCCCGCGAGGAACCCGAACCACGCGAAGGGCCCGCCGATCTCGCCCCGCAAGGTCAGGCGTCCAAAGGGCTGAACAAGCGTGTAGCGGTAGGGCGATTCGCTGACAGGGCCGGTCGCATCGAGGGTCGCTCGCTCGACCGCCGTGTCGTTCCCCATCCCCCAGTACCCGTCGTTCAGCCACTGCCGATAGGCGAAGTGGCCGGTCAAACGCAGGCGATGGTTGGGGCCGAGTCCGGGGGCGTCGAAGCGAACGCGGTGGTGGTGGTAGCCGTTGGTGGTGAGGAAGGCCTGGACAACGAAGGCAAGTTGGTACGGGTCATGTTCTGGTTTGTACCAGTCGAACTCCGCTCGTGCGCCGGCACCGAAGCCGTCGTCTACGTCGTAACTGAAGTTGGGGATGGCTACCCACGTGAAGCGGGTCTCGGGGGCTGCGGCCTGTGCGGGTTCTGCCAGCAGGAGCCCAAGAATACCCAGCATCAAACCGCCACCAAGCCGGCTCGGCGAAGGGTCGGGAGCAAGCGGTCCACGCCGCGGGGCGCGGAGCTGACGACAGATTCCCAGGTGAGCGCAGGCTCGCCGGGCGCGGCGGCGCTCACCAGGTCCCCAATCCAGTCGAGCGCGGGCTGCGGGCCGCGCAGGGTCGTCGCACCCTCGCTTCCGTGCAGCACCAGACCCTCATCGTCAAGAAGCGCGCCGCCACCCAACCAGATCAGGCGCCCGGAGAAGGCTGGAGCGTCCTCGGCCAGGGCACGCACGATGCGGTCCGGGGGTTCGCTGGCTGCGGTCACGAGCTCCGGGAACCAGGTGCCAACGGGGCGAGTGAGGCCGCGCCCCGACTTGTACGCCTCCAACGCACGCACCAGCGGCTCGTCGAAGCGGTCGTGGTCGGCCCCGGTCGGGTCCAGGTGAGGAACGTCGTTCTCGGCGAACGCACGCGCTCGGCTGGGAATCGTGATGCCGAACGCTTCGGGGTCCGGATAGATCGCGGAGTGCCGGGTGAGCACGAAGCGATGCCAGAACGCGCTCTTCAGGGCGCCGGCCGCGAAGAGTTGGCGCACAATTTCAAGACTATCGACTGTTTCCTGCTCGGTTTCGGTCGGGAAGCCGTACATCAGGTAGGCATGGACCAGCACGCCAGCGGAGGAAAACGCGTGCGCGGCACGGGCGACCGTTTCGATGGTGACGCCCTTCTCCATCTTGGCCAGCAGCCGGTCGCTGGCGACTTCCAGGCCTCCGGTGACCGCGATGCAGCCCGAGGCCGCGAGGAGGCGGCAGAGATCGGGCGTGAAGGTCTTCTCAAAGCGGATATTTCCCCACCACGCCAACGTTTCTCGTCGGGCAAGCAGTTCGATCGCGAAGTCGCGCATCGACCGAGGCGGCGCGGCCTCGTCCACCAGGTGTACCCCGCGCTGGCCGGTGGCCCTGACCACCTCAACCACGTCATCGACCACGTCTGCGATCCCCCCGGGGACGAATCGCGAGATGTAGTCGAGGTTTACATCGCAGAAGGAGCAGCGCTTCCAGTAGCAGCCGTGCGCAAGGGTGACCTTGTTCCAGCGCCCATCCGACCACAGCCGATGCGCTGGGTTCGTGCTGTCGATGAGGTTCAGGTAGCGGTCGAGCGGCAGGGTGCCGTACCACGCGACATGGGTCGCGCCGACATCTGGAAAGCTTGCGTTATAGGTTGAATCCCTCGTTCTCGTTCGATGGCGACGGTCGGGTCCGCCCGCCGCATGTTCCAGCCATGCGAGCAACGGCCCCTCGCCATCGTCGTACATGAGCGCGTCAACGCAGTCCCACAGCGCGGGCTCGTTCACCTCTCGGAGCTCGGTGTTCACCCAACCGCCCCCCATCAGCACGGTCTTCCCGCGCGCTCGTAGGCGCCTCCCTACCCTCAGCGCGCCGTACACGTTGCCGGGGAAGGGTATGGAAATGCCCACAATCTCGGTGTCGATGGAATCGGCGAGTGTGTCCAGCCAGCCGTCGAGCAACGTGGTGCGGGCGAGACGCGCAGCGAGCGGGGCGAACTGCACCGGGCCGGCGGCGAGGTGGTGGTGGTAGCGGGCCAGGGCGAAGCCCTCATCCACGCAGCTGGTGACCAGGTCGGCCACGTCGGAGAGCCAGCGAGTCGCGACATGGCGCGCTGCGTCGTCTACCGCGTGGTCGCCAAATGCGGTGAGGTCCACTTCCTGGGAGCGCGGGCCGCGTGGCAGCCAGTGCGGATCGAGAATTCGGGGTCCAAGGCAGCGATCCCTTCCCTGAAGAAAGGCGATTACACCATCGATTGCCGCTTCGTGCTTCCGCCGCAAGCTCAAGGCTCGCCACGCGGGTTCGGGAAGGTCGTCCCGTTCCTCAAGCAGGTCGAAGATCGAGGCGAGTCCGTCCCGGCTGTACACGCGTAGCACCAGCTCCAGGCCCAGGTCCCGCTGCGCGGGCTCCATGCCGCGTGCTCGCAAAAAACGCGCCAGGTAGGCGGTGGATGGGTAGGGCGTGTTCAGCTGGCAGAGCGGAGGAAGCACCAAGGTGAGCGTGGGCATTCCCGTGCTCAGGTGTGCAGGCGCATGTAGCGACCCTCGCTGGGCTCAGCGGCGCAGACTTGCAATTGGGCAGCTTCAACATCGACCGTTTGCCCGGCGGCGAGCGAACACACCCACGCCCCATCGGCTTCCACGTCGAATCGCCCCACGGCGCAGCGAACACGGTGGGTGCGCTTGGTCGTTCCGAAATAGAGCGTTTGAGTCGCATCTCCGCCCTCTTTGGGCGTGAGCCGGATGTCTCCGGTGGGCTCGTGGATCAGCTCACTGCGCAAGCGGTAGCGGGGAGGCCGGCTGCGGCGCTGCGGACCTTCGGAATCCTCCTGCGGGGCCAGCCGAAGCTCGGGCCGCGGCGAGGTGCTCGGCACCACGGATTCGTCTCCGCGCCCGCCATCAATCACGCGCACAACCGGAATATCGGGTTCCAGTTCGATGGTGCGCACCTCGAACGAACCGATGGGCAGGTTGCCCAGGGCACCCAGTGCTTCCCGCAGGCTTCCTATGAGGGCATCGCGACCGGGCCCATCGACGAAGTCGATATCATCGAGCGCTTCCACCACCTGACCCATCACCTCGGAGAGATCGTCGGGGTCGCGAGGGGGGCCAGGCATGCTTCTTTGTGCCTAACACGAATGAGGGGGAGGAGCCTTAGCGGTTCCTCCCCCTCTCGCGGCGAAGCCGCGTGGCGATCAGGAAGCGGAGCGACGCCGCTTCTTGCCCTTCTTGGTGGCCTTCACGCCGTCGTGGTTGCGACGCCACCACTGAGCGGCGCCCTCGGAGGTCTTGATGCCGAAGAGCGAGGCCATATCAGCCCAGTCGCCGCCCTTGGCGAGCGATTCCGTGCCGATGCGGATGCGTTCCGCCCGGCTGTCCCGGCGTGCGGCGCGCTGCTTCTCGCGCTCCTCGGAGCGGTTCTTCGTCGCCTGCTTCCGCATCAGGGGGTAGACCTGCGAGTTTGCCTTCGCCCAGCGACGGGCCTTCGCACGGAGGGCGTCGCTAGACAGCCCTTCCTTCTCGGCCAGCTTCTTCAGCGTTTTTTCACGCTTCCGAGGCAGGTCATTACGTTCGTTCATCTTGCGCAACAGATTGAAGAGATCTTCGCCAGTCATGGGATTCCTACGGGTGAATGGCATAGCCCGAAATCCGGGTTGCGCCTGTGATTGATTCAAAGTGGGCGTCCTGCCCGTGTAGCGGTCGTTGCCGACACGAGCCAATTACCAAATAATCAAAGCGGCCGCAACGACGGATGCCAATTCCGTCGTAAAAAAATTGTGTCCGGCCGCGCATGGGCAGGTCGCGAGGCAGGCATGCCGTGCTGTGAGGGTGTCGCGGAGGGACGACCTGGGGCGGCGATGGCCCACTCGCGCTGGGGTTTGCATGTCCCATGCCACACCTTTTCTGCGACATTCGCGCGAAACTTGGCGTTTGTCCGATGGCACGGGGATTGCTTTGTGACAAGTACCCGGAGCCTCCATGCTGTCTTTGCTCTTCGCCGCCGCCTGTGCCCCCGCCCCCTCCACAGTGATCAACGATGCGCTCGACCGGGGCGAGGCCGAGTACGGTGTTCCCCGGGAGGTGCTCGCCGGTACCGCGTGGGCCCTCTCCCGCTTCGATCAACGCGAGGGCGAGGTCAACACGGAGGGTGGGGTCGGCCTCATGAACCTGCGCGACGATGACCACTTTCCTTCCATCACGGAAGGCTCCCGGCTCTCGGGCCGGTCCGAGGGATCGGTGACAGATGATGCGGCGGCCAACCTTCTCGCAGGTGCTGCGCTCTTGGCCGAACGTGCGGCGTTTGAATCCGAACGCACGGGTGAGGAAGTCGACACTCTTGAAGAGTGGTACCCAATCGTCGCGGCGTTCTCAGGCGCGGAGGATCCCTTGGTCGCCGATGGCTTCGCGGATCAGGTCTACGACGCGATTCAACGGGGATTGGCCTTCACCACAGACGAGGGCGAGCTCATCGAGATCGCGCCCCAGGCCACGTTGTGGCGCCATCAACCCATCGTCGGGTCCGGACGGGCGAACAAGTTCGTGCCGGCCTCCTCGTCGAACTACAGTGATACCAACCGGACCGCCATCTCGCGGGTGGTCATCCACACGACGCAGGGAAGCTACTCGGGGGCGGTAAGCTGGATGCAGAACAGCGCATCCTCGGTCAGCGCCCACTACGTTATCCGCAGCTCCGACGGAGAGATCACCCAGATGGTCGGTGAGGAGGACACCGCCTGGCATGCGGGCGATTGGGACACCAACGTCAAGAGCATCGGCATCGAGCACGAAGGCTACGTAGACGACCCGGGCAAGTGGTACACGGATGCGATGTACCGGGCTTCGGCCGAGCTGACTCGCGACATCTGCGACCGGTATGGAATCCCGAAGGATCGTGCCCATGTGATCGGCCATTTCGAGGTTCCAGGCTGCTCTTCCTCCGGCGGCGGCGGGGCGAGCTGCCACACGGACCCGGGCTCGGGCTGGGATTGGACTTACTTCATGTCTCTGGTGACCGGCACGGGTTCGGGCTCCTCCAGCCTCGGGGGCACCGGGTTGGCCGACGGGAGCTACCGCGGTCACTTCAACGCCACCGTGACCGCCGCCAGCTACGGCGAGACCGACACTTGCGAAGGCGACCTCTCCGGTTCTGCGAGCGGCGGCCAGCTTTACCTGAACGGCACTTGCCGCCTCCAGAAGCACCCGGACGCCTCGGGCGACATGAAGATCACCTGGACCGGTTCCGCCGCCAGCGACGCCATCTCCGGGCAGATGCTCGCGGACGGGCGTTCCGCCGACTGGGCAGGTACCATCGCGAAGGATGGCTCGGTCACGGCGCATGTGACGGGCAGCAAGGATGTCGGCGGAGATGCTGGCGTGCTGCAGTACGACGTGGACCTGAACGTGTCGATGTAGGGGCTTGCGCCCTTAGCCCCCGTTGCGTTCCACCAGGCCGCGACGGATGGCCCCCGCCATGCGGGGGGACAACGTGGCCCAGTCCGCGCCATCGGTCTTGGTGACCGTGACGAAGTCCTTGACCGCAAACACGCCCTTCACCCCGCCCAACGCCCAGATGTGCCTGCCGATCGGGTGAGAATTGGCTTCGGTTTCGGTGTTGAACGAGGCGGAGCCCTTCTCGATCACGGTGATCGAGCAAGTGTACTTTCTTGCGTTCGGATTCGGGGTCTCGGATTCGTCTACCCGGATGTCGGTCCCAACCTCGGCCCCGGCTTCGGCCTGACCCCCGCCGTGGGAGTGGCCGTGGCCATGGTCGTGCCCATGGCCGTGGTCGGGCTCAGGGGCCGGGGCGGGCCGCTCTTCGCCACCGTGGCTGTGCCCGTGACTGTGCCCGTGTTCCGGCGCCTCGGCCGGGGGGGCCGCGGGGCGGGGGGGCGGCGAGCGGCGCACGGGAGGCGGGGGCGCGGCGGCCTTCTCTTTCTTGCCGAGGATGCGCTTCACGAACTTCAGGGGGATGCCGAGGAGCTTGCTGATCATGGCTGGCCGCTAACACGCGAGTCCTGCGGATTTCTATCGCCGGTCGGTCCGTGTAAGCCAGGCTAGGGTTTCCACATGAGTCGTGCCCGGGAACATATCCCACGTTTCGACGCGCTCCAGCCGATAGCCGGCGATGGACGTGACATCGCGGGCAAGCGTCACCGGGTCGCATGACACATACACGATCGCTCGCGGGCGCGTGAGCGTCAGCTCTCGCAACACGCCAGGCGCCCCGGCGCGGGGGGGGTCGAGCAGGATGACGTCCGCCATGTGTGCGCCCGCCTCGGTCTTGTCGGCGTTGTCCTTCACGACGCGGGCTTGGGTCCGTGCGAGGTTGTGCCTTGCGTCCGCCACTGCGTCCGCCGACGATTCGAC
>CAMBIK010000069.1 GCA_945867435.1 Klebsiella pneumoniae | reverse complement strand
TAGGCGAAGAAGGGCTTGGCGGACTTGGCCTGGCTGGCCAGCCACGGGATCGCCACATCGTTGAGGTCGCGGGCAGAGTAGCCCCAGGCCTGGTCTTTCCCGCCGACTACCTGGAAAGTGTCGAAGCCCTGGGAGAAGCCTTTGCTCGTGCTGATCACGGTGGATTTGATGAACGCCGCAGTGCCGTATCCACCTGCCTTGAAGACCTCCGCAATCGTGTCATGGGCGGTGGACATGGTGTCGGTGGCGAGCTTTTCCCCCACACGGAAGTTGAGGGTGCGGTGGGCCTGGGGGTCCACTCCGGTGAACAGGCTGGCCACGCTGGGTACGGTCCAGGCATTCTGTGAAAGAGCTCGTTCCCAGACCATTCCACCCGAGGCGAAGGCGTCGAGGTTGGGCGTGGTTTTTCGTTGAGAGTAGCCGTAGGTGCCGATCTTGTCGGCCCGCAGCGTGTCCACAAGGATGAGGAGCACGTTGGGCTTCGGTGCAGCTTGGGCGACCGAAAGTTTAGCCGCACAGCCAGCGAGTGTTCCTGCGAGGCCGATCAGGAGCGACAAGGCGTAGGACCGACGAGACGACATGAAGCTCCGACGCTCGATTGAGTGGCGACCGTACCCGGACCTGCGCGGGCCAGCCAGCCTCAATGACTATTTGTAATCCCCCGCATCCAGGCCGAGCGCCTTCATCCGGCTGAACAGGGTGCGGCGAGTGATGCCCGCGGCCGCTGCGGTGTGGATGAGGTGGCCCTGGTGGCGGGCCAGTTGTTTGTGGAGATACGCGCGTTCCACCTGAATCAGCACCCGCTCGGACAGCTGCGGGAGCGGCACGCTCTCGTCGATGAACATGCCGGCGGGATGGTCGCTGGGCTTGCCGCCGCCCCGCACTTCGTTGGGGAGCTCGTCGACGCGCAGCTCGCGACCGGCACATTGAATCACCCATCGTTCGCACAACGCGCGGAGCTGCCGGACATTGCCTGGCCAGCGGTAGCGCAGCACCAGATCCATCGCTTCAGGGGTAATCGTCGGCGGTTCAAGCTCATAGTCCTGTGCCGCATCCATCAGGAAGTGGCGCGTGAGGATGGGGATGTCTTCCGGGCGTTCGCGGAGCGGGGGAAGCGTGACCGGAAAAACGTTGAGCCGGTAGAACAGGTCCTCGCGGAAGCGACCCTCCCCGACCGCGGTTTCGAGGTCCACGTTCGTCGCAGCGATGATCCGCACGTCTACGTCGATCGGATCGGTGCCGCCTACGCGACGGAAGCGCATCTCTTCCAACACACGCAGCAGATTCACCTGCACGCTGAGCGACGTTTCACCCAGTTCGTCGAGGAAGAGACTTCCGCCATCGGCCATCTCAAACACGCCGGCTCGTCGGCCAATCGCCCCGGTGAAGCTTCCCTTTTCGTGCCCGAATAGCTCGCTTTCGAGGAGGGTCTCGCTGAACGCGCCGCAGTTCACCGACACGAGGTTTTTTGCACGCCGCCGAGAGCGGTCGTGGATCGCCCGCGCCACGAGCTCCTTGCCGGTCCCGGTCTCCCCACGGATGAGCACGGTGGCATCCGTGCCGGCCACGGCTCGGATCGCGTCGAAGACCCGGATCATGCGCGGGGACAACGAGAGGAACTGGGTGAACCCCCACCGATCTCCTGAATCCTTCTGGGCCTGGAGGAGCTGCCGGCTGGTGCGAGCCCCGGTCAGGGCGCGGATCACCTTCTCCGACAGCATGCCCGGCGAAAGGGGCCGCCCGAGATAGTCGGCGGCGCCGGCCCTCAAGGCCTGCACGGCACCCTCGACGGTCGCATGCCCCGCAAGCGCCACAATGGGCACGCCCGGAGCCCGGCTGCGGAGTGCTTCTATCAGTCGCAACCCCGGTAGATCGGCCGTGTCGAGCGCGGCTACGATCACGTCAGGGCGCAGCTCCGAGACGTTCGCGAGCCCCTCCGACGCCGAGGTGAAAACGTGAATGCGGCGGTCTTCGGCATCGAGCGCGAGATGGTAGGCGCGGCCTGTCGGCTCGACCGGGTCGATCACCAGCACATGCTCGCGGGCGCGGGGGGTAGAGGGAACGGCCATGAAAGCTGAGCGGTACAGAGCACGTCGGAACGGTGGGCGCAAGGTCGTTCTAAAAGAATCCGCCCGGTGCGCTGCACAGATTCTTTACCAGTGGCCCTGCAATCCCCCCCGCTACGGGGCATAGTAGGGCGGTCAAAGAGTTCCCCGATGCTGCTCGCTCTCCTTGTCGTATCCTCGTTTGCCGGCACGCTTGAGGCATGGAACCCTGGGGAGTTCGCGGAGGGCGCCCTCGCCGGCACCGCCGGCTGGGAAGCCGGCTGGGACGAGGACCCGTGGTACGGGTACGAATACGAAGGCCAGACCTACGCGTTGCCGTACTACGACGAAGGCGACGACGGTGAATTCGGAGACGGCGGCGCACACGACAGCTGGCTGGTTCACGAGGCTGAACCGGTCGTTCAGGGCCGGTTCTCGGTTGGCACCTATGCCAACGACGATGACGCCTGGGGCGTGGTCTTCAACAAGTCAGACAAGCACTATTTTATGCTTCTGTTCTGTGGCCCCGACCGTGACGGTTCGTACAGCGACTGTCCGATCGACCAGATCGACGTGCCCGGTTCCGCGCTCATCGAGGTTTCGGGTCGTAAGGTCGAGGTGATCGATGCCTCCGGCGTCGGCTTTGCATGGTCTGAGGGTGTGGATGTGGTGATTCAGAACCAGGATGGTGCGGTGTCCGTTGTGTACGGGAATATCGAGTACACCATGTCCGCACCGGTGGACTTCACCATGAACGGTGTCGGCTTCTACGGGTACAACCAGGGATTGGTTGAGGGTGGCCAGAACGATAACAGCACCACCTACTTCTACGATCCGGTGCTGTCATGGTTCGACGAGGACGACGATGGGGTGGTGGACGACACCGACAACTGCGAGAAAGTCGCTAACGAAGATCAGGCGGACGCGGATGGCGATGGGATCGGCACCGCCTGCGATGACGACGAGGCCTCCGGAGACCCGAGCGACACCGGCAACGACTCAGGCGGTGGCGGCGGCGACGGCGTCGACGGCGTCGGTGGCGACAATCTGGACACAGACATTTCCGGGCTTACCGCGCCCGGCGTGTGCTCCTGCGCGACGACGGATGCGGGCGGCGGTGCGGCCATGCTCGGGCTCGTGGCGCTGGCAGCGGCGCGTCGGCGTCGCGGGTAGGCGAGGGGCTGCATGCGCTGGCGCGACCTTCGTATTGTCGCGTTCGACACGGAGACCACCGGTCTGTTTCCTGAGGAGGGGCAGCGGGTGATCGAATTCGGCGGCGTGGAGCTTCGCCTCGACGGCGAGGGCCGACTGTCTGAGGTGATCCGCCACGAGTGGATGTTCAATCCCGGCGCGCCGATCCCCCGTGAAGTGACCGAGGTCAACCACATCCGCGATGAGGATGTGGCGGACAAGCCGGAGTTTGCCCGGAACGCCCAGGCCATTCACGACCTGCTCAGCGGCTCGCTGCTGGTGGCGCACAACCTTCCGTTCGACCAGCGCTTCCTCACGACGGAGTTCGCGAGGGTGAACCTGAAGTGGCCGGTCACGGCGGCCGAGGTGGATACGGTCGATTTGTCCCGGAAGTTCTTCCGCGAGGCGCGTTCCCACAAGCTCGGGGAGCTGTGCTCGCGGGTGGATGTGCAACTGGTGGAAGCGCACCGCGCCGGCAACGATGCGGAAGCCTGTGGTCGCTGCTTCCTTACGATTGCGGACCGCTTCGACGCCCCGGCAGAGGTCGAGGGCCTGGGCGATTGGGGGGATGTGATCCTCGACCCGCCGGCCACCGGGCACATGGCGAGAAATACTCAGGGAGAGCTCGTTTTCCTGGAAGGGCCCAAGGAAGGCGAGCCCGTGGGTGCCCATCCCGACGTGCTCGCGTGGATGGGGATTGCCCGCTACCGCCAGGCGGGGAGGTGGGACTGGCGCTACCCCGAGCAGGTCCGCGCCTGGGCCGCACGATGGCTGCGGATCCGTGCATCGGGGCGGTTTGCCCAGCACATGAAGGGGTACGGCCCCCTTGACTGGGGGATCGATACGCCGCTGGGGGCGTTCGCCGCGGGCAGCGGCACGTGATCGGCATCCTGCTGGTGTGCGGCTTGGTTCAGGCCGGTGACCGCACGCTCGTCGGTCAGCTGGACCGCGAGGTGATCGCGCTCCAACAGAAGGTCGCTCGTCTCGAAGAAGCGGTTGCTACCTGCTCGACCGAGACCCAGCCCGATCCGCTTTTCGTTGAGCTGAAGTCGGTGTTGGCTGGGCACCCGGCGCAAGTGAGGAAGCGCGGGGGCCGGGTGGCGGTCACCCTCTCGCTCGACACGCTTTTTGTCCCCGAATCGCGCATGGTGCGGGAAGAAGCTGGACCGCTGCTCGACCTGCTCTCCACCGCATTGAAGCTGCACCCTACGGTTTCGGTGACCGTGACCGCCCATCACGACAGCAGCTCGATCCCGGGACCCTTTGTGAAGACCTTCGGCTCCGCATGGGAGTTTACGGCTTGGCGTGCCGCGCTGGTCGTGAATGTGCTCAGCGCACAGTTTGGCGTGTCCCCTGCCCAGTTGACCGCTGCCGGTCGCGGCGACCAGGAGCCTGTCTCCAGCAACGACACCTCCGATGGCCGCACCCTCAACCGTCGCCTCGTTTTCCTCTTCGACCCCCGAGTTGCCCCATGATCCGTTCCCGCCTGCTTCTCCTCCTCGGCTGCCTTGCCTGCGAAGGAGGTTTTGGGGAAGATAGTTCTTCCGACGCCCAGGAATGCGGCGATCCCGATGGCAACGGGGGCGATACCGGCGATGTCCCTAACCTTGCCGGCGACTGGACATCCAGCTTTGCCGCGGCCTATTGGGATGACAATTGCACGGCTGCCGACTTCGATCAGAACAGCGAGGGCTGGGTCGGCTCCTTCACCGTGAGCGGGGTTTTCGGGGCGTACGGTGCCGAGTTCATGGATTACCCCGACGATGCCTTCGCCGCAGCGGCCGATGCGCGGGGCGGGTTCTCGATGACGGGGGAACACGTTCACGAGGCTGGCTTGATCTACGCCAACTTCTCGGGATTGGCCTACTACGGCGGCGACGGACGCATCGGCATCGATGGCGGGGCCTTCCTGGGCCTCGATGTCGACGCCGACACGGTCATCGACTGCTACGCCCGGGCCAGCTGGAGCGCGAACAAGTCGGGGCTTTAGGGGGGGCGGGTCCGGCCCTGCTACCCCTCCTCGGTCAGCGCCAGGGTCACATCCAACGGGGGCACCAGCCCGACGAGGAGCGTCGGGCCAGGGGTTGCTGAGGACGGTGTCGAGTGGGTCGAGGTCGGGAGGCATGCCGCCCCGTCATCGCGGGCGAATCAGCCTAAGTAGGGTTCAAAACCTCGCGTCGGTGATGTTCCAGGTGATGGTGTCGTCGGCGATGCGGCCGATCAAGGCCTTGTCGAAGGTCTTGGACCCGGCGTTCCATTGGTACTGGCGCAATTCGCGCTGGTCGTCCGCGGCCACGTAGAGCTCCAGGTTGCCGTCATTATCCAGGTCGGCCGGCCAGATTGCGTGTTCGAAGCCGGAGCTGTTGCTCTCGAAGTTCGTGCTCGCCCAGGCGCCTTCCGGCGTTTGGGTGAGAAACCACAGGCCGGTTTTCATCGCGGCGGCGACCAGGTCGGTTTTTCCGTCACGGTCAAAGTCGCCCGGAACGAGGAAGCGGGTCTGCTTGTCGTCGATCGTCGCGATGACGCTGTGTTCCGGCTTGTTGCCCTTCCAGCGATACTGGCGGATTTCTACCGGCCGTTTCGCCACGACACCGCCATCTTTCACCTCAGTGGCCGCCTCGACCACGGAGAAGAATTCGGCTGGACCGCCGCCGTCGACATCCACACAGAGGATCTCCTTGGCGTGGCTGTCCGTGAAGTCGTCCAGCACGGTCTCTTCCCACTTGCCTTCGTTGTACTGAAACATGACCACCTGGCCGGGCTGCGATTTGCCGCTGGATTGGTTCCGGGCGGAGGGAGTGGCGAAAAACTCCTTCTTCCCGTCGCCGTCCACGTCGCAGATCTCGATCTCGTGAACGAAGGTGTCGGGCTGCTTCCGAAGCTCGGTGACTTCGAGCGTGCCCGCCGCGTTCCACGAACCGATGCCGATCACGCCGTTGTCGTGGGTTGCCATCACGAGGTCGTCCTTCCCATCGCCGGTCACATCGCCGATCTCCAGGTCGCGCACGCGGTTGAATCGCCCTTCCCACTTGGGGTTCCAGAGCCCTTCGCCTACCCACGCGCCATCCTTGAACGACCAACGCTTCAAAAATGCTTTCTCAGCCGCGATCGTATAGAAGCCGCCGGCACCGTCGGGCACCACCTTGTGGAACGTGTTGCTGTCGGGATCCTCGAGCTTGGTGGACGACCACGAATCCCCGTCTTTCCGCCACATCGTGATCAGCGCGGGCCCTGGCTTGGGTTTGCCATCCGCTCCGCGCACGAACTGGGCTTCCGAGAGCAGCAGCGTGGGGACCGGTCCGACGACCTTGGGCGCTGGCGTAGCCACCGCCACGACCGGCGGGGCCACCGGGGCCGCACTTTCGCACCCGGGGAACGCGGCGAGAAAGGCGAGGGGGGGGGCGGCAAGCAGGAGGGCACGGTTCATGGGGAGCTCCGGAGGAGCGGGGAGCTAACATGCCACCCGGCGCGCGCCTGCGGCGTCGTGCCGGTTACCGAGGCCCGTGCTTGTCCTCCTCGCGTTCCTCCTCGCGTTCTTCCTCGCGTCGCCCGCCTTTGCGCAGGAGTCAGAGGCAACGCTGCCGCCGGCCTTTGTCACGCCGCTGGTCGTGTCGTGGCCCGAAGGCGTGGACCCCGAGGCTCCGCCAGCGCAGGTGCAGCTGGTTCTGCTCGTAGACGAGCGGGGCGTTGTCGTGAGCGCCTCCGTCGTTTCCGGCGAGGAGCCCTTTCTCGATCTCGCCGTTGCTGCTGCGCTCAGAGCAGTTCTGAACCCTGCCCAGGCCGGGGGGATCCCCGTCGCGGTCCACATTCCGCTGGAAGTCACGTTTCAGCCGCCGCCAGTCGCTCTGGAGGGCACGGTGCGCCTCAGCGGCGGCGGCGGACAGGCGCTTGCGGGGGCCACGGTCCAAGCGGGGGGGCAGTCGGTCACGACGACTGTGGACGGACGTTTTCGCTTTCGGGGTTTGCCTCCGGGCCCCATTCGACTGGAAGTGACGGCTCCGGCGGTGCGCCTCGACCCCGTGGACCTCGTCCTCGCCGCGGAAGAGGTGGCCAGCGTGACCCTGTGGGCGCAGCCGCTGGGGGTCGATCCGGGGATTGTCGGGGTGTATTCCCGACGGCGCACCGAGATTGCCAGGCGAAGCCTCGACGCCGCCGAGCTGCGGTCGATGCCCGGCGCCTTGGGCGATCCGCTTCGCGCGCTGGTGAACCTTCCCGGCACCACGCGCTCGCCTCTGGAAACGGGTTGGCTGCTGGTTCGAGGCGGTGAACCCAGGAACACGGCGGTCTATGTCGATGGGGTTCGCGTGCCGCTGGTGTACCACCTGGGCGGCTACACCTCGGTGCTGCACCCCGCGCTCATCGACCGCGTGGAATTCCTGCCCGGCGGAGGCAGCGTTCGGTACGGTCGCAGCCTCGCCGGTACGGTCAACGTCGTGACGCGTGCCCCGGCCGCGGCCCCTGAAGCGCGGGCTGGCGCCAATCTGGTGTTTGCCGGCATCTACGGGAGCGCGCCCATCGGCAAGAACGGTACCTTCTCAGCTTCAGCACGGCGTAGTTACCTCGACGCGGTGCTCACGCCTGTGCTCCCGGATGGCGCGGGGTCCTCCATTCCGCGCTTTTGGGACTGGCAGGCGCGTGTCGGCATGGGTCGCGACCATACCTTGTACGGTTTCGGGTATGCAGACACCCTTTCGCTCCCCACGGGCGATGGGGGCACGGCCACGCTCGAGGTCGCCACGGAGAGGCTGCATCACACCAGTCGCATCGAGGTGGAAGGGCGCACGTTGCGCGTGTCCCCGTTCCTGGCGTGGGAAAACTTGCGTTTTGATGTCGAGGATTGGGGGCAGGTCAGCCGCCGCGAGCATTGGGGCGGAGGCCTACGCGCTGAGTTGGAGGACGACGGGCGCGGCCCGATGGGGACCACCGCCGGGCTCGACGCTGAGGCGTTCGCCGCCACCCTCCGCTCCGACGAGGTGCAGCGAACGGCTGCCGTGGCGATGCCAGACCTGTACGCGGACCTCCGTTTTGGGGAGGGCACGGTGTTCACGGCGGGACTGAGGCTGGACACGCTCGTGGTTGCGGACCAACCCGTGCGTGCGGGCCTCTCGCCTCGGCTCAGCGCGCGGCTCCCGCTTGGCCCACGGGCGATGATCGAGGCCGAAGCCGGTGTTCGCCACGAGCCCCCCGCGTGGGAACTGGTGCTGGGCTTGCCGGAGGGGGCGGCGTTGGAGCTGGACGAAAGCTGGGGCGGAAGCGTCACCGCGACCTGGGAGGAAGGGCCGGTAGACCTGACGGTCGAGGCCTACGCAAGGCACATGAGCCGGATCACCGGGGTCGAGGCGGATGGAAGCGTGGACCAGGGCGAAGGGCGGGCGTTCGGACTCGAAGGCTCGGCCGCCTGGGCGTTCGGGCGATTTACCGCGATGGGGCGGGTGGCACTGTCGCGCTCCGAGCGTCGCGAAGACGTGGGGTTGGCGTGGCTTCCCTCGACCTACGATCAGCCGGTGACGCTCGGCCTGGTCGGCAGCGCGGACCTGGGCCGCTTCTGGACGCTCGCCGGCCGCTTCCGCTACGCCACGGGGACCTACGTCGGCGCCGAGACGCTGTCCGTCGTCGATGCGTTGACGCAGTCGAATCGCGAGGTTGAGCCTGTGCAGAATCGAGTTGAGGACTACCACACGCTGGATCTCAAAGCCGCCAAGCGCTTCGTGTTCAGAACCTGGCGACTCGACGCCTTCCTCGACGTTCAGAATGTTTACAATCATCGGGTTCCCGAGCCCGTGGTGACAGGCTTCTCCGACCTGGTGTTTGAAGGCCTGGGGTTTGGGTTCATGACCCTGCCGATTTTTGGGGTGGAGGGGCAGTGGGGGGGCGACCCGCGCCGTCCTTGAGCCTGCGGCGGCATGGGCGCCGCCTGCCGTTCCGGGCTACTCCGCGCCCGTACATCCCATCCAGCGCCTGAAAGCCAGCCTCCGCCCCGCCATCGATGCCGGTTTCTCCAGGTTGGTGCTGGCGAGAACAGGAGGGGCCGGGGAACGGGTGATCGAGGGAGGTGCTCCGCTCGATGTGACGGCCCGCGATGCCCTGGTCGCCGAGGTTTTGCGTTCGGCCAAGGATGGGTTTGTGAAGATCACCGTGGTGCGCGAGGATGGCGGCCGGGTGGTTTTGGATGCCCGGCATGGCGGCGCCAGGGAGATCACGGCGAGCGACGCGGTCGCGAAGGCCATGGCTGGGAAGGCGAGGGGAATGCGGCCGGACACCCACGGTCCGCTGCTGCGGGTGCTGGGCATCCAGAACGCCGATGGCACCATTTCGGCGCAGAACGCGAAGAAATACAAGCAGGTGAGCCACCTCGTGGAGCTGCTCCGCCCCGCGTGGGAGGCCGCTGCCCGGCGAGGCGTGTCGGTCGAGGACCCACTGCGGGTGCTCGACCTCGCCTGTGGCAACGCCTACTTGAGCTTTGTGCTTGCGGACGCCCTGCGGGTGGCGGGAATTCCCTTCCGTATCCATGGGGTCGACGCGCGTGAGGACCTGGTGGCCCGATGCACGGAGCGATCTGCCGAGCTTGGCCTCCCTGGAATGGAATTCTCAGTCAGCACCATCGCCGCGGCCCACGGCCTGGTCCAGAGGCTTGGCGGCCCGCCGGACTTGGTGGTGGCCCTACACGCCTGCGATGGCGCAACCGACGAAGCGTTGGCTACCGCCCAGGACCTTGGTGCCACGGCGGTCTTCGTGGTGCCCTGCTGCCAGGCCGAACTGGCCGTGGAACTGCGACAGAACCGGGGGGGGCCGACACCCGCGTACCGGCACAACCTCCTGCTGCGCGAACACGCTTCCACCCTCACGGATGCCCTGAGAGTGGACTGGCTGGAGGCGCATGGCTTTGCCGTGGATGTGGTGGAGTTCGTGGATGCCGGGCACACGCCGAAGAACCGGCTGCTCCGCGCCGCTCGGGTTCGCCGCCGCGATGCCGCCGCCGTCGCCGCATGGTCCAGCCGCTGCGATGCCCTCGGGGCCCACCCCTCCGGGCTGCGCATTCCCGAGCCGACCGCGCCGTGAACGAGCCGGCCCCGCTGGTCTACGACCCCCCTCGGGACCCGTGGCTGACGGTGCTTTACGAAGACCGGGACTTGGTGGTGATCGACAAGCCCGGCGGATTGTTTTCGGTGCCGGGACCGGATCCCGCGCATGCCGACAGCGCCTACTCGCGTGTGCGTGCGCGTTGGCCGCTCGCCCAAGTCGTTCACCGGCTGGACCTGTCCACTTCGGGCGTGCTCCTGTTTGCGTTGCGTCGCAAAGCGGAAGTCGCGCTTCGGGAACAGTTCCGGTCGAGGACGGTGGAGAAGGTGTATGTGGCGAGGGTGGCCGGCTCGCTCCACCCGGCCGAAGGTCAGGTCGACCTGCCGCTGGAGCCTCACCCGGACCGCCCGCCGCTTCAACGGGTCGCCCCCACCGGGAGGCCCGCCCTCACCCGATGGACGGTGCTCGACTACGCAAGGACCACCTCGCTCGTCGAGCTTCGGCCTGTCACGGGGCGGTCGCACCAACTGCGCGTTCACCTAACGGCGGTCGGGCACCCCATCCTCGGGGATGCCCTCTACGCGCCTCCAGAGGTTCGGGAGGCCAGCGAGGCGCTTTGCCTTCACGCAAGGTCGTTGGCGATTGCGCACCCGTATTCGGGGGAGCGCTTGACCTTTGTGGCGACGATGCCGACTTGGGCTGACAAGGATTGGCCCCCGATAGGGGCTCAGCCTTCGTAACGGGCGCCCTCCTCATCATTTCAGGTATACCTGAAGCGACAAGCGGAATAGGTTTCGATTTCGGGTATACTCGAAACTGTTCTCCTGAACATCCTTCGCCCCGATTACCTTGCCCTTGCTGAACTGTGGTTCGGGAAGCCCGTCATCAAGGTGCTGGTCGGGCTGCGCCGCTCTGGAAAAAGCGTCTTGCTTCGCCAGGTCGCGGCCAGGTACATTGAGCACGGTACGCCGCCCGATCGTGTTCACGTCTTTGACATGGAACGCATGGCGAACGCCGAGCTCCGAACGGCCGAGACGCTGCACAACCGGCTGTGCAACGAGCCAGCCGGTGTCGTGCTGATCGACGAGGTGCAGGAGGTAGAGGGGTGGGAGCGGCTGGCTGCTTCGTTGCTGGCCGAGGGTTGGGACGTCTGGCTCACCGGTTCCAACGCCCACTTGTTGTCCTCCGAGCTGGCTACGCTACTCACGGGCAGGTACGTTGAACTACCCGTGTTCCCGCTCTCCTTCGTGGAGTTCCGCTCGTTCCGTCCGGCGGAGGCGACCGAGAGCGAAGACCTGGACCTTTTCCTTCGTTGGGGAGGATTGCCGGGCTTACACGCGCTTGAGCTTCGCGAGGATCTCGGCCGTGAGTACTTGCGAGCTGTCTTTGAGTCGATCCTGCTCAAGGATGTGGTGGCGCGATTTGCGGTCCGGAACGTGCCCCTGCTCGAGCGGCTCGCGCGCTTCGTCGCCGCCAGCGTGGGGAGCCCGCTATCGGCGCTTTCCATCGTCCGATTTTTGAAGTCCAAACGCCAGGCGATCAGCGTGGAGACCGTGCAGGGCTACCTGCTGCACCTCGAGTCCGCGTTTTTGATTCACAGCGTTCGTCGTTGGGATGTGCGCGGGAAGCGGCACCTGGAGACCGCCGAGAAGTACTATCTTGGCGATAACGGACTGTTCGTTGCGTTGCTCGACCGACCGGGGGACATCAACGCGGTGTTGGAGAACCTCGTTTTCCTTGAACTGAAGCGCCGCGGTTACCAGGTGTCGGTCGGTCGCATCGGGGACTACGAGATCGACTTCGTGGGCGAGCGGAGGGGGGAAACGGTCTATGTTCAGGTGGCCTATCTCCTCGCCGAGGCCGCCACCCAGGAACGCGAGCTGCGCCCGCTTCGCGCAGTTGCGGACCACCACCCCAAGCTGCTGCTCACGATGGATCGCCACCCCATCGCCTCCGACGACGGCGTGCGGCACCTGAGCATCCTGGGGTTCCTCCGAGGCGCGCCGATCTCGCGATAAATCTGGGTCGTTGCGATGGCCGTAGGAAGTAAGCCGTACGTCAGCCGTTTGGGTTACCCCCGGCACCCACCGAGTTTACGCATGCTGTTCTTCTTTCTCGTCGCCTGCGGCCCGGGCAAGGTCACGCTCGGCGGGGATACCGGCACCGCTGACACCTCCGTGGACACCGACACCGACACTGCCGTAGACACTGCCGTAGAAACCGGCGACAGCGGCCCTATGGCAACGTGGGCACGGGGGAAATCGTCGTGACGGCCATCTCCCCGGTCGTCGACATCTGGCACCCCGGCGATGGGGAAACGCGGTCCGTCGGCTCCGACATCCCGTGGGTCGGGAACGGGCGCGACCTGGAGGATGGCGCGCTCGCGGGGCGCAGCCTGGTGTGGACGAGCAACATCGATGGGGAGTTCGGGCGTGGCGAGAGCTTCACCGCGCCGCTTTCTGCGGGGGACCAGGTGGTCACGCTCACCGGCACGGATGCCGATGGGAATTCGTCTACGGCAACCGTGGCGTTTACGGTCGAGTAGCCCCCGGCTCATTTGCCTACGGACCGTTGTCGTCAACGTGGTTGGTCCTGCTTACAGCGACCCTGGCAGCGAACGCTTCGGCCTCCGATTGGGAGAGCAGGGCGTTGCCGCGGATCGATAGGTCGCCGCCGATGGTCTCCAGGCCAGCGAGCGCGTCGAGGGAGGTCAGGGATGCGTTTCCCACGATGGAGACGCTGCCCGAAACCATCGTGAGTGCCTCAAGGCCCTCCAGCGAAGTCAAACTCGGGTTCGTCAGAACGTTCAGCCCGTAGCCACCGACTGCGGTCAGTGAACCGAGCCCCGTCAGCGTGAGCAGAGCGTCGTTGGACTCCACCCACATCCCGCCGCTCGTGGTCAAGCCGACCGGGGACGCTCGTTGCGGCCCGGCGTTCAGGAAGTTCACCAGACGATCGGCGTCATCGGGGTCGGCAAGGAGCGCACGGAACACGCCGTCCACCCGAGGATCTGAATCCGACGGGCTCCATGGGAATGACAGGTATTTGATGAGGATAAAAAAGGGATAAGGTCGAGGACGGACAGGGACTCGGGAGAAATCCGTGATCATCGCCCTGGGTCGTGGGGCTCGCCATCGGGCTGCGCCCCCGCTACCGCGGAAGCGCCTTGCTCCGTTCTTCCTGCGACCGAAGCGGCTTGCAGCTCACGGTCAACTCGAATGCTCCGACGGCGCCATTTTTCCCGTCTACGCCGATCAGGTAGGCGCGCGGCGTGAACGTTTGGAGCCTCACGATGCCATCGCCCCCCCGCTTGCTGTCGCCCTCACATTCGGGCACCAGATGTCGGGCGGTCGGGCAGGCGCCGTCGTAGTTCCACTCCACTGCCACAAGGTCCAGGTCCGCGCAGGAGCTGCTCAGCTGGATGGTCACCTCGGTGTTGGTCGGGGCGGTGAGCGTGTACACGCGCTCGCTCCCGGAGTGGCTATCCCCTGGGGGGAAACAGAAGGCAGCGGCGTAGAACTCATCGTCCCACGCGGAATCCCCTCCGAGGGTGGTGCCTGCCACGGTGGCACCACAAGCGAGCGCGCCGCTCACGCAGCCCTGGGCGGGGGGGCCGGGGGTGGTGGAGGCACAGTCGGCAGCGGTAGCCGTGGCGGTCAGAGCCAGCGTGGCCTGGGCGGCCTCGACCCCGGCTGCCGAGCCCGCCGCAGCATCCGGCGGGCTTTCGCCACACGCCACTATCAGCATCGGGAACATCCCTGAAACCTATCTCGCAGTCGCGAACCACGGGTTGTGGGGCTGGCAGAACGGCGGCCGACCCGATAGACACGGGTCGTTCAGGAGCCCCCGTGTCGCGCCGTCCCATCCTGCGCACTGAGTTGCCCGGCCCCAAATCCCTGGCATTGATCCAGCGTAGCGATGCTGCGGTGTCCCCCAGTTACACCCGCGACCTCCCGTTGGTGGCCGATCGGGCCCTCGGCGTGTGGATCACCGATCCCGATGGCAACGAGTTCCTCGATATGTCGGCGGGCATCGCCGTTACCAGCACGGGCCACTGCCACCCCCGCGTCGTTGCCGCGATTAGCGAGCAGGCGGGGAAGCTCATTCACATGAGCGGCACCGACTTCTACTACCCAGTGCAGGGTCGCCTCGCGGACCGACTGGTGCAGATGCAACCGGTCCGGGGAGACCGCTGTCGCGTGTATTTCGGCAACTCTGGCACCGAGGCCAACGAGGCGGCCATGAAGCTCGCCCGCTTCGTCACCGGCCGAAAGCACTTCGTCGCCTTCCTCAATGCCTTTCATGGTCGCACGCTCGGGGCGCTCTCGCTGACCGGCAGCAAGGCACGTCAACGCCAGGGCTTCGGTCCGTTCCTGCCGGTCACTCACACGGTGTACCCGGACCCCTACCGGCACGGACCCGACGCCACACGGCTCGCGATGGATCACCTTCAGGAGCTGTTCCAGACGATCTGTCCTCCCGACGAAGTTGCCGCCATCTTCGTGGAGCCGATCCAGGGAGAAGGCGGCTACATCGTGCCTCCTGCCGACTTCCTGCCGGCGCTTCGGGAACTCGCGGATGCCCACGGGATCCTGCTCTGCTTCGACGAAGTGCAGTGCGGCATGGGGCGAACCGGCAAGATGTTCGCGTGGGAACATTTCGGCGTAAAACCTGACATCATCACCCTGGCGAAGGGCATCGCGAGCGGAATGCCGCTGTCTGCCACCCTCGCCAGCGAGGATTTGATGCGCTGGAAGCCGGGGGCCCACGCCAGCACCTTCGGCGGCAACCCAGTCGCATGTGCGGCGGCGCACGCCACGCTCGACCTGCTGGACGAATCGCTGGTCGAGAACGCCCGCGTCGTCGGTGCCGCGATGCAGGGCATGCTCCGGGACTCCATCGGGTCCCACCCCAACGTGGGCGACATCCGGGGCCGGGGCCTGATGATCGGCGTCGAGCTGGTCCTGGACCGTACCACCCGGGAACGAGCCTGTGACCTACGAAATGCGGTCGTGATGGACTGCTTCTATCGCTCAGGGATGGTGTTGCTCGGTGCTGGGCAGAACACCGTTCGCTGGTGTCCTGCACTCACCCTTACCGAAGCTGAAGCCGCCACCGCGGTAGAGCTGTTCACGACTTCCCTTCACGCTCTCACTCAGGTCTAGCCATGCGCAAGTTCGACGGCGTCGACTTCTACAACCTCGACACCCTGCTCTCCGAAGACGAGCTCGCCGTTCGGGAAGCCGTGCGCGGATGGGTGGATGACAACGTGATCCCTGTCATCGAAGGGCATTGCCGAGCGGGCACCTTCCCTCGTCCGCTCGTGGCACAGATGGGTGAGATGGGCCTACTTGGCGTAAACCTGCATGGGTATGGCTGCGGTGGCATGAGCAACGTGGCCTATGGCCTCGTTTGCCAGGAACTAGAGCGCGGCGACAGCGGAATTCGCAGCTTTGCCAGTGTGCAAGGCAGCCTCGTGATGTTTCCGATCTGGAAGCATGGCACCGAAGAACAGAAGCAGAAGTACCTGCCCGGCATGGCGAAGGGCGCGCTCATCGGGTGCTTCGGGCTCACCGAGCCGGACTTTGGCAGCAACCCTGGCGGGATGCTTACCCGCGCGGTGGACGACGGAGACAGCTACGTTCTCAACGGCGCCAAGATGTGGATCACCAATGGGACCATCGCGGATCTGGCGGTGGTGTGGGCCAAGCTCGACGGGGTGATCCGCGGCTTCATCGTGGAGAAGGGCGATCCTGGGTTCTCGGCTCCCGAGATGCATGGCAAGCATTCGCTGAAGGCGAGCGTGACCAGCGAACTGGTCTTCCAGGATTGTCGTATTCCGAAGAACCGCATCCTCCCGCATGTCGGCGGGCTGAAGGGACCGTTCTCCTGCCTCAACAACGCGAGGTTCGGGATTGCCTGGGGCGCGCTCGGCGCGGCGATGGCCTGCTACCATTCCGCGAAGGAATACAGCCTCTCCCGCATTCAGTTCGGGAAGCCCATCGCCAGCTTCCAGCTTGTACAGAACAAGCTCGCCTGGATGCTCAGGGAGATCACCAAGGGCCAGTTGCTCGCGCTCCAGCTCGGGCGCATGAAGGACAACGGCACCATGATCCCCGAGCATGTGTCGCTCGCCAAGATGAACAACGTGGACATCGCGCTCGAGATTGCGCGCGTGGCACGCGATATTCACGGTGCAAACGGGATTCTCGACGAATACCCGGTCATGCGGCACATGGCAAACCTTGAATCGGTGAAGACCTACGAGGGCACGCACGACATCCACAACCTCATCCTGGGGCGGTGGATTACGGGCATTCAGTCGTTCGAGTAGCCCAAAACGACGAAACGCCCGTTGCCGGGCGTTTCGTTTGCAGGGTCGGAAGTCGAAGGGATTGCGCCCTTCGACCTCCGTACGCTGACTACCAGCGGCTTCCGCCGCCGCCATC
>CAMBIK010000068.1 GCA_945867435.1 Klebsiella pneumoniae | reverse complement strand
CCCACACTTGCGTCTGTACTCGGCGTGGAGGAGGAAGATGTGCTGGCAGGGCTTGAGGCACTTCGGGAACGCCAACTGCGCTCGGCCGCCGGCGTGCGGGTCGTGGAGGTCGCGGAGGGCTGGCAGCTGCGGACCGAACCGAGGTTAGCGACCTGGGTCGCTGCGATTCGGGGCGGCAAACCCTTCCGGTTAAGCCGGCCGACGCTGGAGACCCTGGCCGTCGTGGCCTTCCGGCAACCGGTGACCAAGGGCGATGTCGACGAGGTTCGAGGCGTAGACAGCGGCGGAATTCTGCGAACGCTGCTCGAACGGGGGCTCGTGAAGTTGAGCGGCCGCAGCGAGGAACCAGGCCGCCCCTTGCTCTACGGCACCTCACCCCAGTTCCTCACGTTGTTCGGGATGCGTTCGCTCGCCGACCTGCCGACGCTGCGGGACCTGCGCGTTCTCGGAGATGAAGCCCCGAGCGCGCCCCTCTCGGCGGTCGTTCCGTTCGCCGCCGAAGAGCTTCGCGGAGGCCTGCCTCCGGCAGTCTGAGACTTGCGCTCGGCACTCCCGCGGGCTAACGCCGCGACGCTCGCGCGGTGACGCGCCGGCAGGAGATCGCTATGAACGAGGATGGAACGGAGCGACTGGCCAAAGTGCTGGCCGCGCACGGGATCGCAAGTCGGCGCGAGGCGGAGGCGATGATCGTCGCCGGCCGCGTCAAGGTGAACGGAACGGTCGCTACGCACCCCGGTCAGCCGGTGACCGTGGAACAGGACACCATCCGGATCGACGACAAGGCACTCCCCGATGCGCCGCATCTCGTCTACTTCGTGCTCTACAAGCCGAAGGGCTACATCGTGACTCGAGCCGACCCGAACGCCCGCAAGTCCGTGATGGAGCTCCTGCCCGAGCTCCCCGAACGCGTGGAGCCCGTGGGCCGCCTCGACATCAACACGGAAGGTGCGCTGTTGCTCACCAACGACGGGGAGCTGGCCCACCGCCTCACGCACCCGAGTGCCGGCGTGCCGAAACGATACCTCGCGAAGGTGTACCGCACCCCGACCGACAAGACCATCGCCCGCCTCGAAGCCGGAATTCAGTTGGAAGACGGCAAGAGCGCTCCGGCCAAAGTGCGCTTGATCAGCGCCACGGACGCCGAGAACGCCTGGGTGGAGATCACGGTGACGGAGGGCCGAAATCGGCTCATCCGCCGCCTTTTTGCCACAGTCGGCCATCCGGTCAGCAAGCTGATTCGTCAGTCCTTCGCCACGGTGACCATCCGGGGACTGGAACGCGGTCACTTCCGGGCGCTCGGCGCCGATGAAGTGGCTCGACTGCGCGAGATCGGCGGCGGCACGCCGGCAGCCTCGGCCGGGCGTCGCCCCGCGCGGAGCAAGGAAGGCTTCGCCAAGACGGACCCGAAATGGCTGGAACGCCGACTCGCCGGCAAGAAGAAGCGCTCCACGAAGCGTCAGGGCTGATCGCCATCCGCCCGCTTGACGCACCGCCGGAGCGGGTTAGCAAGGGGCACCTGTCGCGGGATGGAGCAGCCAGGTAGCTCGTCGGGCTCATAACCCGAAGGTCACAGGTTCAAATCCTGTTCCCGCAACCAACCTTGAAAGCCGCTTTTCGTCGAGAGACGGGGGGCGGCTTTCTCGGTTTTGGGGTGGGGGCGGAGAGGACTCAAATCGGCGCTGCAGAACCGAATCGAGGCTGTCGTTGTTGAGCCTTCAGGCGGGGTAAACGGAGCCTATCAGGCGAAACCACAAGTTGATCGAAGGTCGCCCAGCGACCGTTTAGCGGGACCCGGCAAGGTGCTCGCGGCGGTTTCACGAAGCGGTGCCTCGTTACCGTCCGCGCACCCGCGAACCCTGCTATCCGAGGAACAGGCGAAGCGCTTCATCGAGTGCGGCGAACTCGTTGGCAAGCAGAACCCCATAAACGCGACGAATCCGACGCTTGTCGATGGTTCGCAGGTGTTCCACGAGCGCACAGGACACCTTCGTGAGCCCGCTTCCGGTGGCGGAGAGCTGTGGGTAGAGCGCACTGACTCCGGGCGTGCCGGTCACCGGAACCACGCAAAGCACCGGGAACAGTTGGTCTAGGTTGACGACAGGGTCGCTCACGACGACGCAGGGGCGCCCCCCCCAATAGCCCCCCCTAAACCTCCACCTTCACGATCTTCCGGATCAACAGGCTCCCGATCACCTGCAGGGTGAGCATGAGGAACAAGAGCCCCCAACCGATCGCGGTGGTCCACAGGCGGGAAATCAGGATGGGGTCGATCACCCAGAGCGCAAAGGTGAGCACGAACGGCATGATCACGATGATCACCCCTTGCGCCACGCCTTGAGCCGTGAGCGATTTCACCTTGCCCGAGACCTTTTTGCGCTCTCGAATGGTGTACGCCACGGTGTCGAAGGTCTCGGCAAGGTTGCCGCCGGACTGGCGCAGGATGTTGATGCTGGTCACGATGATCTGCACGTCTTCCGTGCCGATTCGCCGTTCCAGGTTGATGAGCGCGTCGTCGAGCGGCATGCCGAGCCGCTGCTGGCTCAACGTGAGCGCGAATTCTTCGCTGATCGGATTGGGAAGCTCGTCGCGCACCATGCCCATACTTTGAAGCAAGGACAAGCCCGACTTTAGACCGTTGCTCATAAATGCGAGTGCGTCGAGAAGCTGGTCTTCGAACAGGTCGATCCTACGCTGCCACATGCCTTCGACAACCGCACGCGGAAGGCGGTAGCCCGTGGGGAGCCCGAAGGGACCCACAGCCAAGACGCCCACGACAAACAAGCGGATGAGGTTGTAGCCCGCCCCCCAGGGAAGCCCGCTGGTGAGGAAGAGGCCGAACGCGGCAAAGACAAGCACGCTGGTCACGATCGAGACCATGCAGAGCACCGGAGATACCTCCAGGAACATCCGGTCGAACTCAGACTGCATCCACCGCACGTACCCGCCGGTCAGGTCGTCAAAGAACTTCCAGACCCGCGGGCCGACGTACCAACCGACGGCCAACCACGCCACCACCGACACGCCCAGCCAAAGAAGCCGAAGAGAGGTCAGCCCATCCCACCACAGCGGGAACGCCATCACGCCCTCCCGCGAGGAATGGTGGCCTGACCGGGCGTCGCAAAGATACCTTTCGGAACCTCGATCCCGAGCTCACCCAGCTTGGAGACGAACTTCGGCACGAAGCCGGTGGGCCCGAACGTGCCGAGCACCTTGCGGTTGGCATCGACCCCCGTCTGCTTGAAGGCGAAAACCTCTTGCAACGTAATGGTCTGCGCTTCCATCCCCGATACTTCGCACACGGAGAGGATGCGCCGGCTGCCATCGCTCAAGCGGCTCACCTGAACGATGATGTTGATCGCAGAGCCAATCTGCTCGCGGATGGCACGCGAAGGGAGGTCGAGCCCGGCGAACATCACGAGCGTTTCCAAGCGCGCGATCGCATCGCGAGGTGAGTTTGCATGTACAGTGGTCAGCGAACCATCGTGACCGGTGTTCATGGCCTGCAACATGTCCACCGCTTCGGCCCCTCGACATTCCCCGACCACGATGCGGTCGGGGCGCATGCGGAGGGAGTTCTTCACGAGGTCGCGGATCCTCACCTCGCCCACGCCTTCGATGTTGGCGGGCCGCGACTCGAGGCGCACAACATGCGGCTGGCGAAGCTGTAGCTCCGCGGCATCCTCGATGGTAACGATCCGATCACCCTCGGGGATGAAGCTCGACATCACGTTGAGCAACGTTGTTTTACCCGAGCCCGTGCCGCCCGAGATCAGGATGTTGAGGCGGGCCTGCACGCAGGCTCGCAGCAAGTCGGCGAGGTCGGGCGTGAGGCTGCCGAAGCGAACCAGATCGGCCACGCCCAGCGGAATCTTCGCGAACTTCCGGATGGTGATCGAGGGACCATCGATCGCAAGCGGCGGAATGACGGCGTTGACCCGGCTTCCATCGACGAGCCGCGCATCCACCATCGGCGACTTCTCGTCGATGCGGCGCCCGAGGGGCGTAACGATCCGCTCGATTACGGCCATCAACTGGGCGTCGTCGGTGAAGGTGAACTCCGTGCGCTGCAGCTTGCCGTTGATCTCAGCGAAAACGCAATCCCGCCCGTTCACCATGATCTCGGTCACCCGGTCGTCGGCGAGCAGGTCTTCCAGCGGTCCCAAGCCCAGCGCCTCGTCGCACACCTCCTTCACGATCCGGCGGCGTTCGTTCCGGTCCGTGATGCTTGCGCCTTCCTCATCCAAAACCTTCGCGACGGCGGCCTCGGTGCGCTCGCGCAGCAGCTGGTCCTTGTCGGGCCGGCTGCCGATCTCCTTGTCCATGCGCTTGAGATCGAGCACGTCCGGCAACCGCTTGTGGATCAGCATCTTCAGGCGAGTGCGTGCGCTCATCTCGGGCCCAGCCTTCCCGCGACTTCCCCCCCGAGCTTTCAGGTAGCCGTCGATCGCCTTGTCCTGTTCCTCGGTCGCCTCCACCGCCCGCTTGCCGCCAATCTTCTGGCCCGTCCCGCGCTCCACCGCTGCCAGCTGGTCCAAGACCCCCTTTTCCACCAGTTGCCGCACCAGTTCATCGTAGTGGCGTGACAGCGCGGCGCGCGGCTGGTCCATCACGAACGGAGCGGCCTTGAGCGCAGCGTCGAGGGTGAGTGCGTCGTCTTTCGGGAAGATCACCAGGGCCGGACGGCCGAGTCGAGCTGCGATGGCCTCGCGCGTGATCGGGCTGGCGGCATCGTGCGCGTTCACGATCACCTTCACCAAGGCCTGCGGGAAGTGCAGGCTTTGCAAGTGATCCCCAAAGGCGCGCGTGGCGGCCAGCCCCGTCGGGGTGGGCGAGGCCAAGAGGAAGATGCCAGCGGCACGTTCCATCGCCAGAACATTGATGGGATCGACCCCGGCACCGGCATCTACCACGATGTAATCGCACAAGGGGGAAACCAGGTCGAGCATCTGACCCACG
The DNA here is from genome assembly GCA_945867435.1 of Klebsiella pneumoniae. Lineage (GTDB taxonomy): Bacteria > Myxococcota_A > UBA796 > UBA796 > SXON01 > SXON01. Next base: position 11,752 of record CAMBIK010000068.1, on the reverse strand, counting down.
GCTTCTGGGGAGAGCTTGGCCGCGGCGTGCGGCGTCGCGGCCAGCGGCAACACGCCCATCCCGGTGGTGTGCGCCGGGATGTACGGCCCGAATGTTTGCGAGGTGAACTGCGCAATATACGGGAGGAAGTCGGCAATCGTGCGGTTCTCGGTCATGCCGAGGAGCGCCGAGACATCCCCCACCCCGTTCATGTCCAGGTCCAAAACCAGAACGCGACCGCGGGTCTCTTTGAGAAGGGACAACGCCATGTTCACGGCGAACGTGGACTTGCCCACGCCATCCCGCGCCGCGCTCACGACAACGAAGCGGCAAGCCATCTACTGACGCACCTCGGTGAGGTTGAATTTCTCCTGGATTTCCTTGTTCGCGGTCGTGGTGGACTCGTGGATCTGGGGCGTCACGAAAACCAGGAACTGCGACTTGGCCTTCTTGTAATCCTTGGACCGGTAGAGGGTGAACATCGCATCCGGCAGGCTCACGCCATCGGGAAGCTTGTTGTAGTTCACGCGGTCGCTCACCCTCTCCAACCCGCCGATCACCACGCTCTCGCCTGCGCGACAGAACTGCGAGGTCGTGATCTCGGACTGGTCGATCGCCTGGTAGCCGCTCGACGCGACCTCCCCCAGCGAGCTGACTTCAATCTTGAGCTGCATGTCGACGTTGGACCCCGCAGCGTAGGGCGTGACATCCATCTTGATCCCGACGTCGATGAACTCGATCACCTTGGAGCCGTTGTCGTTGAACACGAACGGGACCTTGCTACCTGAGAAGATGTGGGCGGTCTCCCCGCTCTTCACCGAAACGGTCGGGTTCTCAAGTACGCGAACGAACCCCGTGGACCGAGCCTGCTGCAGCTTAGGCAGCAACCCGGAGATCTCTGCGGTGGCGGCCCCCGTAATGTCGCTCCACCCGGAGCCGTCGTTGGTGGCGCCCAGCTCGAAGGTGATGCCCGGACCTGAAAGGGGGGTCCACTCGATGTTCCAGGCTTCTTCCATGCTCTTGGTCAGTTCGACAAAGTGAACGACCAGAACGATGGTCTTGGCTTCGCCCGGCACGCGTTCGACCGCCCGCACCTCCAGGACGTTGATCACATCTGCATAGTAGGCCTTGGCGATGGCCTCCGCCCGCGCCCCGGCCGACTCGCTGTGCACCACACCTTCCAGCATGAGCTTCTTGCTGACCAGCCGCACCACCACGCCGGGCGTGCCGATCTCCTTCTGGATCATCGCCGCCAGAAGACGCTGTGAAACAGGTGAAAGCGTGACCATCGATTCGACGAGCGGCTCCTTGTCGTCCAGCTCCTTCACGCGCCGCAGCTCTTCGTCGAGGCTCACTTCGCCCTGCACGTAGATGTGGTCGCTGATCAGCTTGAACGAGAGCCCTTCGATGTCATCAAGCAGCACCTGCACGTTCTTCATCACCTTCGCGAGGTTCGCGGGGATGACCGTGACTTCGAACTCGTCCCGCCGCACACCCTTGGTGTCGTAGAGGATCACGTTCGTGGTGCCCACCTCTCGACCAGCGAGGAGAAGCTGACGTTCATCGCGCAACGGTACGACCTTTACGATCTCGCTGTTGCCGACGCTCACATCTCCGAAGTTGTAGCCCACATCCAGGGCGGTCTGGTTGTTCAGGATGACCACTTGGTCGGCGATCTTGTCCTCTGCGAACGCAGGGGAAACGGCCAAGGCCGAGATCGTCGCCACGCTCATTCCCAGAGTGCGCACAAGCCACGCTATCCGAAGCCGGCGAAGCATCACATGCCACCTTCAATCAGGCGATACGAAGGGCGGCTTCGGAACCGAACCGGCTCGGGAATACCCAAAGTGGTCTGGACGGTCGCGGCTTCGAGGAGGGTCGAACCTTCGGACTCATGCAGCCCACGCAGCACCAGGGTGAGGTGCCCCAGCTCCTGGGCCATCGCCAGCTTCTGCGCGAACTCGGGGCTAACGGCGACCGTGATGGTGGTCAGCGATTGCAGGGTTTCCGCAGGCCCCGGCGGCGCATCATCCGGGTCGGGAGCGGAGCCCTCGGCCGGCAAGCGTTGCACTTGGCGCGCGGTGATCATGCCGATGTCATCGACCACGCTAAGCACCTGCACATCCTGCATCACCGTGATGGTGCGCAGGTCCGACTTGTCGCCCGTGCCGAAGTCGAAGCTACCGAGAATGTCCACCCGGTTTCCAGCCTTGATGTGGCCGCCGACCGCATTGAACACATCCACCGCGAGCGCAATCGCTCGTGAGCCCTTCGGTACATAGAACGCCAGACCGGCGTCAGCGGCGGTGACCAGCTTGGTCTTCAAAACCTGCTCTCCCGAAAAGATGGGCACCGAGGTGATCTGGCCGATCACGTCTTCGATGTTGGTCACCGCCTTGGGCTGCTGCCAGCGACGAGGCACGTCCACCAGCTCCACCATCGTTTCGTCCAGACGAACGCGTGGTGGAATATCCCTTGTCGAAACAAGCGTTTTCATCGGCTCGGAATCGAAGAGCAGAGATTTTTCTCGCGATTCCACATAGCGACACTGGGCAAAGGTGGCGACGAGTGCGATCAGCAGCGAAAGGATGAGCCCGCGTACGTTCTTCATGCGCGCCGGAGTCTACCTCATGTTCCCGCTGCCGTTGGTCTCCCCGGCCGCAAACAAGGTGTCGATATCGATCCCCAGGCCCTTCACTCCAGACTGGAAGCCCGGGATGAAGGCGTAGGCCGCCACCGCCAATCCGATGGCCAGCACGGAAACGATGAGCATCCATTCGATGGTGGACTGGCCGCGGCGCATGCGTTTCCTTCCTATCCCTGCAAGCTACCAGAGTTCAGGCCACGATTGAAGCCTGGCGAGCGCGGTCACTGATGGAATGTAGCGGACTACCAGGACTCCCAACCCCCGGTATTGAACCTGTCTACACCGAGGCGGTGGGCTTCGCGCAGGCCCGAAAGGACCGCCGCGTGGACATTGCCGTAGTAGGTGCTGTCCGTGCCTTCGCCGGCAAACAAAAGTACCTCGCCTTCGGGCCTAGCCAGGGCGTCGATGTCGTCGGGCGTGGCGCCCGGCGGGAGGTAGACATAGCCGCCGAGGGTGTAGGGATCGCTGGTCCAGTGAGTGACTGCCGTGTGGGTCGGCGTAGGGATCGAGCGGTCGTAGGCGGTCGCCAGGACCGCGAGGGCTGCCTCTACGATCTGGGTGTCCGTCCAGTCCGCTTGGGCATCGCGCGCGAATCGACCGCCGTACAGCGCCACCATGGTAGGGGCCCCGGCGAGCTCGGTCATGTCGAAGAACTCAGGGAAGGCCCCCGTGTTTCCGGCAGCGATGAACTCCAGGCTGCCGTCCCACCAGGCTTCGTCCCAGACGAGGGCGACCTTCTCGAGGTTGCCCGTGTCGAGGCGGTCGAGCGCCGACAGTCGGTCGGTCGACAGCTCGGGGTTGAAGTCGATCGATCCCGCCCGGAGCACGCCAACCGGCACGGTCACGATCACATGGGTGCCCTCGAAGGTCTCGCCGTTGGCCACCACCTCAACGCCATCGTCCGCGTCGTACGTGATGGAGGTCACGGGGTGATCGAGAGAAACATCGAGCCCCGCTGCGATCGCTTCGATCCAGCCGCCGTACCCTCCAACCGGAAACTGGTCGCCGCCCGCGAGGTCCTCCTCGTCCCAGAAGTAGCGGAGGCCTGTCGTGTCGACGGGGCCGCCGTACTCAAGCTCGACCATCCACTGGTCAATCGCGTGGCGGGCCAGCCGGGCTTCCTGGCCGGTGAGCCCCTCATCCGTGATCCACTGGTCGCGCGCAACGCTGACCGTCGTCTGCCCGAGGGACTCTTGAAGATCAGGTAAAGCCTCTTCAAAGGCGTCGTAGGCATCGTCAGCCACGGTCCATTCGGCGTCGCCCAGGGCTTTCCCCACGGTCTCGTCGTACAAGGTCTTCCAACGGGTCTCGTCGGGGATGTAGGCGAACCCATGCGCATCCGCGAAGTCGGCCATGGGGTTCTCTTCCGTACCGTGAACCCAACTCGCGCCGAGATCGACCGCGGCAGGGCCCACCCCAGCCGTCCACGTTCGGCCCCCGATCCGGTCGCGGGCCTCGATCACTTCGACCGAGACACCGGCGTCGTGAAGGGCCCGTGCTGCGGTCAAACCGGCACCTCCCGCCCCCACCACGATGACGTGCGTGTCAGGATCAGCGGCAGGGGTTCCGGGTTCGATCGCGGCACAAGCCAGAAAGGAAGACAGCAGCATATCGGAGCATAATGCAGTGGAGCATCACGTGGAGCCGAAGTCCCCGGCCGACCCCATCCACCCTACAGTTACCGCGACGCGAGCGTTTGTGCCTACCCTTCCTACCTACCAGAGTTCAGGCCACGATTGAAGCCTTGCAAGTGCGATCGCGGCGGCGATCACGGGCGCATGGATCATCAACGTGGTGTTCGAATCACGTTTGGTGGGGTTCTTGAAGAAGCCGCCCGCCACGCGAAAGAAGTTCTTCATACGACCGCGAGCGATGAGAAACACTACCCCGACGGGGAAAAACAGCAGGGCCGAGAGGAGGATGGCGCGGATGCCGCCCTGGGGGCCCAACAGCGAGCCGGCGGCCATGAGCATCTTCACATCCCCTGCCTTGAGCGCGGGGATGACCCTCCAGAAAACGACGCCCACGGCCAGCGCCGCGACCAGGCCGACCGCGCCCTCCCACCACGGGTTTCCGACCATGGGGGAAAGGACGATCCCGAAGGCCATCATCGGAAACGTCAGCCAGTTCTTGATCTTGCCGGCGGTGACATCGGTGTAGACCGCGATGACGCAGAGGCCCACCAGGGCAATGTCGCGCACATCGGAAGGCATCGCAGGCTACGGGTAGGGTGCTTGAACGGTGCGGCGAACGCTGTCGAACCCGTCCCTCACACCCTCGGATAGCAGCATCCAGGCCGCCGCGAGACCGACGACCAGCACGCTGACGGAGAGCATGTATTCCACGATCGACTGACCGTTCCTGCGCATGATCAGGCCCCCCCGAGGCGGTTGGCGATCCAGTCGAACAGAGCGCTCTCCTGGAACTCGACGGAAACGTCGTGCACGACGACCAGCAGCGCGTCGAAGCGCCACCAGCACACGCTGAGCCCAGCGAGCCAGAGCGCGCTGAAGCCGAGCATGGGTTCTACCGAGGATTGGCCGCGGCGCAACATGGTGTTGCGCTATCACGCAATGGGGGAGAGGGCTTGCCGGCGTGCTCTCCCCCTCACCGCAGCCACCCATGGCACACGGCCGTTTCATGCACTTGGGAGGCGCGGAACGAGCCCCGGGTGGCTATCATCCGTTGCCGCGTCACGGCGAACTATCCCCCCCCCACGGCCCGGATCACCTCCACACGGTCCCCTTGCGAGACCCGGGCCTCGAGGTGCTGCGCCCGCGGCACGACCGACCCGTTCACCGCCACGGCCACGGCGAGCGGATTGGCACCGAGCCTTTCCACCAGCCCCCGCAGCGTGATCCCCTCCGGGAGCTCCTGCTCTTCCCCGTTCACGGAGGCCGTCATCTCGAGAGGGGCGGCCGGGCTGCGGTCCCAGACGCCGGCACGTCGTCGAACAGCTTCGGGTCGTTCACGATCTGCATCGCGGCCTCCCGAGAAATCCGTTTCTTGATGGCCAACTCTTTCACGGCAGCCGCCATGGTCTGCTGCCCATCGCCGCGGCCGGCCTGCATGATCGTCGGAATCTGAATCAGCTTATTTTCTCGGATCAAGTTTCGAATTGCGGCGTTGACCACCATGATCTCCTGCGCCACCACACGCCCGGGCTCAAACGACTTCCGGACCAACACCTGGGAAACCACCGCCATCAGCGAGGAGGACAACATGGTCCGCACCTGCTGCTGGGCCTCGTGCGGAAACGCATCGATCAGCCGGTCCACCGTTTCCGGGGCGGAGTTGGTGTGGAGCGTGCCAAACACGAGGTGTCCCGTTTCTGCGGCGCTGATCGCGAGCTGAATGGTCTCCAGGTCCCGCATTTCGCCGACGAGGATCACATCCGGGTCCTCGCGCAGGGCGCTCCGGAGGGCGGAAGCGAAACTTCTGGTGTCCGTGCCGACCTCTCGCTGATTGATCAGGCACTTCGCCGGGGTGTGCACGAACTCGACCGGATCCTCGATGGTGAGGATGTGTTCGGCTCGGTTCTTGTTGATCCAATCGACGATGGCCGCCAGCGTGGTCGATTTCCCCGCGCCGGTAGGTCCCGTGACCAGCACCAGACCCCGCTTGAAGCTGGCGATGCGCTGGAAAATGGGTGGAAGTCCAAGTTCTTCCAAGGTGAGGACACGGGTGGGGATCTGCCGGATGGCCACCCCGATGCCGCGCGTCTGGGTAAAGACATTCACGCGGAAGCGGGCGAGCCCCTTGAAGGCGATGGCAAAGTCGGTCTCCAGGTGGTTCTCGAAGGCGATCCTCTGCTTCTCGGGCATCATCGAGTAGGCCAAGCGCTTTGCATCGTCGCTTGAGAGTGCAGGCACATCCAGACGTTGCACCTCGCCATCCCGCCGGATGGCCGGCCGTTCGCCCGCTCCGAAATGGAGATCGCTCGCCTTGTTGGCGATCGCGAACTTGAGCAGCTCGTGAATGCGCAGCGCCATGCGGTCCTGGGTGTGGATGTCCGAGTATCGCACCGCCGAGGAGCGCGCCGTCGCCGAGGCGCCTGCGCGGTTACCGGGCGCGGCCATGGGCGGAATCAGCGGCATCGTGAACCTGGGGGGAGCCGTCGAGGACAGCGATGCTGTCACGCTCGGCGAGGGCATGAGATGGCGAGCACGCGGGGCGGCGTTCGTGGCGCGTCCGCGCAGCACGCTCGCCCAGGACGACCGCTTCGTGGTGATGGTCGCAGGCCATTTCGACCGCGCACCGGCCACGGGGCAAAGCGCGGCCGACATCGTGCTGGAAGGTTGGCGGCGCGAAGGCGTCGGAGCGTTCGCCCATGTCGAGGGGGCCTGGGTCGCTTCGGTGTACGAGCGAGCGACAGAGCGGCTCACGCTCCTGCGCGACCCGTTCGGGGTTCGCCGGCTTTTCTGGGCGGTCCACGGCCCCCGCCTGGCCTTCGCCTCTAGCCTGCGCGCCTTGCTCGAGGTGCCGGGCGTGAGCCGCGAACTGGCAAGGGAGAACCTGGCGGAGTTCCTTTCGTTCCGCTATGTGCATGCCCCCCGCACGCTGCTGCGCGACGTTCGAGCCCTTCCCCCCGGCGCCCTCATGTCCAGCGAACCAGGGCACCAGATCCGCCTCGAACCCTGGTTCCGCCTCCAGTACTGCCCCCCATTCACCCAGCTGCCTCCCGACGACGACACTTTGGCGGAGATCGAACGCCGCATCTTCCGAGCCGTGGCAGCACGCAGCGCAGGAAAAGAACGGGTCGGTGTTTTCTTGAGCGGCGGGCTCGATTCCAGCGCGATCACATGGGCAGCCTCCCGACTCGGACCCGTGCGTACGTTCACCGTCGGCGTGCAGGATGGGGAAGACGACGAATCTCCCTATGCCGGGCGCGTGGCCACGCTGCTACGAACCCGACACGAGCTCGTCCGAGTGAGCCCGGACGACATGGAAGCGGCGGTGGACATCGTGGTGGAAGCGACCGACGCCCCGGTCACCGACCCGGGCGCCATCCCGCAGTTCCTGCTCGCCCGCGCAGCGCGACAGAGCGTGGACGTCGTGCTCTGTGGCGATGGCGGCGATGAAATCTTCGGCGGTCGCACCGTGGGCGCCCTCGCCGCGCAGCTCCGGGTGTCTGCCTGGCTGCGTCGCCTCCCCAGCGTCGGCCGCCGAATAGCCGTCTCCGCCTTCGGGGGCAAGCGCCCGGAGCTGGGCGACGACGACTCCCCCTTTGGATTGGCACGCGTGGCCGGCGGCGTCCTCGCCTTCGACGAGACCGGTCGCCGCGAGCTGATGCGCGATCCGGGGTGGGTGCGCGAAGGCATCCGACGCGCCTGCCTGGAGCCGTTCTACCGCGAGGTGGTCAGCGACCCGGTCAACGAAATCCTTCACGCGTACCTGCGTGGGCGCATGTCCGAAGACGCGTTGGCGCGCACGGGTGCGGTAGCGAACGCCGCCGACCTGGGCGTTCGCGCGCCCCTGCTGGACCGCGACCTGGTCGCCTTCTGTGCCGGGCTGCCCGGGCCGTGGAAGGTGCGGTCGGGGCTCGCCGGATCCGTCACCAAGTGGCCGCTGCGCGCGCTCCTGCGCCCCGCCCTGTCGCGGCCGCTGGTGTCGCGCCCGAAACGGGTGCTGCCCGGTCCCTGGCGGCGCTGGTTCACCGGTCCGATGGAGCCCTTTCTTCAGGCCCGCGTCGCGCAGCTGAGAGAGGACCCGCTCCGGCTCTTCGATCCCGGGGCGATCGACCGGCTCGCGCCCCGCGTGGCCGAACCGGGTGTAGCGGAACGGCTGTGGTCGCTCATCTTCCTCGACGCCTGGATCCGCAGCGTAGGGGCCACCTAACCGAACGGCCCGCGTTCACGCGCTGACCCGACTCGCCCAACGAGCCCGCACGGCATTCACGCCGCTGACCGCCGCCACCGCCACCAGTCCCGCTACCACGCCCACGAGCACATCCAGCGCCGTCGGCACTCCCATAACGGGCAGGCGGGCAAACAGGTCATTTACCCCGTGTTCAACCTCCGGGATGTACTCGGCCGTGCCCTCGATGAGGATGTGCCCGCCCACCATCAGCATCGCAACCGTGCCGACCACCGAAATCAGGTGCAGAAGCCGCGGAGTACCCACGATGAGCTTGTTGCCCAGCCACTTCCGAACGCCGCCGAAGGGGTAGAGGTATTCGCCAAGATCGTCGAGTTTGATGAGCCCCGCCACGAGCCCATACACCCCAGCGGTCATGGCGAGCGAAACGGTGTAGAGCACGGCCGCCTGGGAGATGAACGGCTCAGCGGCCACGCCGCCCAGGGTCAAGGCGATGATCTCGGCGCTCAGGATCAGGTCGGTGCGGATCGCCCCTTCGATGCGCGAGCGTTCGAACACCTCGGGGTCGAGCATGACATCCTCGGTGAGGTCCTCCCCCTTGGCGTGCGCGGCGTGCAGCACCTTCTCCACCCCTTCGAACGCCAGATAGGTTCCGCCTGCCATCAAGAGCGGCGTGATCGCCCAATGCGCCACTGCGCTCAGCAAAAGCGCGCCTGGAACGAGGATCAGGCACTTGTTTCGCAGCGAACCCTTGGCCACAGCCACCACGACCGGAATCTCCCGTTCCCGCCGGATGCCGATGGCCTGTTCCGCCGTGACGGCCATGTCGTCGGTGACGATCCCGGCCGACTTCTTCGCCGCCGCCATCGACAACGTGGCCACGTCGTCGGCGATGGCGGCGATATCGTCGAGGAGGGCCAGAAGGCCGGCGGCGGGCATGACGCCCGTGGCTACTCCGCGGGGCGACGATTTGCCACCCGCGACCTACCAGTCCACGCGCCCCACCATCCGAATCGGCGCCAGCACCCCGGTCGCATTCACGGTCGTCACGTCCGTCGAGGCATACCCGGACGCCGAGCCCCAGTAGACGTACTGAGATGTAGTGTAGGAAGAACCGCTGTAGTAGCCGGTGAATGCGAGGTCCGGGTACCCATCCTGGTCGAGATCGCCCGCAGTCACCGCCGTGGCGCCCACCGTCGGTAGCGAAGTGCGATTGGTGTCGGTGAAGCCAGACGAGGAACCCCAGTACACATAGGAGTTCGTGCTGTAGCTGGAAGGCGCGTAGTGGCGGGCAAAGGCCATATCGACCCAACCGTCATCGTTGAGGTCGGTGACCACGGGATCGCGCACTCCACAGGTGGTCACCAGGGCCGTATAGCGAGAGGACGAGAGGCCCGTAGACGCCCCGTGGTAGATGTACGTTGCGGCGGTCGTAGACCAGGAGCCGACGTAGTAGCCTGGGTAAATGACATCGTCGTAGCCGTCGTTGTCAACGTCGCTCACCTCCACGCCGATGCTTCCCTTGCTGGGCACGTTGTCTTTGGAGCCCGAGGAGAAGCCGGCAGCCGCGCCGTAGTAGACCGTCGAGTTCACGGTGTAGTTGCTACCGTCGTAGTAGTTGGCGAACGCGATGTCGGTCCAGCCATCGCCGTTGACATCGCCCAAACCCACGTCGATGCAGCCCTTGGTGGCGAGGGAGGTCCGGTCGGAAGCTGAGTAGCCAGCCGCCGAGCCCCAGTAAACGTAGGAGTTGGTGCTGTAGGTCGAACCCGAGGTGCTGTAGTAGTTGCAGAAGACCAGGTCGGCGAGGCCGTCGTCATCCAGGTCGTCGCTGGCGACGGCGCGCGCGCCGTTGGTGGCGAGGGAGGTGCGGTCGGCGGACGACCAACCCGATGCGGAGCCCCAGTAGATGTACGAGTCGGTGTTGGTGGAGGTGGTGGAGGCGTAGTTGGCGAAAACCACGTCTGCGTACCCATCGCCGTCGAGATCTTCGACCAGCGCGTCGAGCGCGCCGAGCGTGGCGAGCGAGGTACGGTCCGAGCTGGAATAGCCGGAGGCAGATCCCCAGTAAACATAGGAGTTGGTCGAGTAAGAGCTGCCCGAGTAGTGATTTGCGAAGAGCAGGTCCTGGTAGCCATCACCATCGAGATCCCCGGCCTCCATGCTGTAGGCACCTGTGTTCGCGAGTGAGGTGCGGCCCGAGAGTGGGAAGGAGGGGCCGTAGGTGGCGTAGCTGTCGAGCGTGTAGTCGCCGTCGTAGTAGCCGGCAAAGGCGAGGTCGGGCACACCATCGCAATTGAGGTCGGTGCAGGCGTCCTCCCCATCGCAATCGGCGTCGATGCCATCGCCGGGCACCTCCAGGTCGGTGCTTCCGGGAAAGACATCCGCATCGGAATCGTCGCAGTCGGTGTCGTCCATGCCGTAGCCGGCCGGTTCGCTGCAGGAGGGGGTGGTGACCGAAGGGTCGCCATAGCCATCACCATCGGCGTCCCGGTGCCAAAGCTCCGCGTCGATCGCATCGGACTCGTCGGTCCCGCCGTCACAGTCGTCGTCCGTGCCGTTGCACACCTCGCTCGCGGCCGGATTCACCAGGCTGGACGTGTCGTTGCAGTCGCCACTCAGGGCCTCATGGCCGGCCGGCTGCGCACACGCGCGGGTCGTTGCGGCATCAAAGCCGTACCCATCTCCGTCGGCGTCGGCATACCAGATCGCGGCGTCGATGCTGGCCGAAGGGTCGGTGACCCCATCGCAGTCGTCGTCGACGAAGTTGCATGACTCCGGGGCGGCCGGGCTCACCGTGGCGTCGGCGTCGTCGCAATCGGTGGCGTCGGCGACGAAACCGGCCGGGGCGTCGCAACCGAGCGCGGCGATCGAGGCATCCCCGAAGCCATCGCCATCCGCATCGGCGTACCAAGTAGCTACGTCGACCGCCGTGGACTCGTCGGTCTCGCCGTCGCAGTTGTCGTCGAACCCGTTGCAGGACTCCGAGGCATCCGGGCTCACAGCGGCGTCGGCGTCGTCGCAATCGGTGGCATTGCCCGAAGCACCGACCGGCAGGGCGCACGCGAGGGTGGGCGAGGCGGCGGACCCATGGCCATCCCCATCGGCATCGGCGTACCAGGTGGAGGCGTCTACGGAAGAGTCCTCGTCCACCTCGCCGTCGCAATCGTCATCCGCACCGTTGCACGCCTCGACGCCCAGCGGGTTCACGCTGGCGTCGGTGTCGTCGCAGTCCGTGGAATCGGCGGTGAAGCCGGCGGGCGCAGAGCACCCGAGCGCCGTGGAGGACAACGCCCCGTAGCCATCCCC
>CAMBIK010000067.1 GCA_945867435.1 Klebsiella pneumoniae | reverse complement strand
ACCCCTGATCTTCGCGGCCTTTGGTCAGACAGCGGCCGGAACGCGAAAGCTCGGACTTGGGCTCGGCCTCACGGTGAGTCGGCAGCTTGCCGAATTTCTGGGTGGAAGCCTCACCGTCACCAGCGTGCCGAACGTCGGTAGTCGTTTTGTCTTTGAATTTCGGTCCCCTCGGGTGGGCTGCGCTGCACGCAAGGAACCCGTCGAGCTGCACTCGGCAGTCATCGAACCTCCGGCACCCGGAAGTCAACCGCTACCGGCCGCGCTCGTCGATTCCCTGCGCGAAGCGGTCGAAGATGGACTCCCGGAAGCGATCGAGGCGTGCAACGAGCAGGTCGAAGTCCTGGACCCGCTCCTGGCGGCTACCCTTCGCGCCCTCGCCCGCAGCTACGACTACGGCCGATTGCTGGCGGTCGTCGCGGCCATACCTTCGCGCGGCGGGGCGGGTGATTCGGCACCGTCGGAATCAAGAAGCGCGCCGTCGCTAAACGCGGTGTAGATAGATTCGAATTCCTGCTCGACCTCTGCGCAGGCCGCGAGCACGGCGGGGTCGAAGGCGGAAGGACGCGTGCGCCCCTCCCCATTCTGAAGGCGATCGATTACCTCCCGATGAGACATCGCCTCCTTATACGGCCGCTTTGAACGCAGCGCATCGTACACGTCGGCCACCGCCATGATGCGCGCGCTCAGGGGGATCTCAGCCCCCACGAGCCCCTCTGGGTAGCCAAGGCCATCCCAACACTCGTGGTGGCACCCAGCGATCTCGGCCCCCATCCGCATCAGCGCGTTGTCCGGGAACCGTTCGAGCACCGCTTCCAGCGTAAGGGCGCCGATCCGGGTGTGGGTCTTCATGATCGCCATCTCTTCCGGCGTGAGCCTCCCGGGCTTGAGCAGGATCGAATCGGCGATGCCCACCTTGCCAATGTCGTGCAGCGGCGCGGCAAAGTAGATGTTGTCCACGAACGCGTCGTCGATCTCGGCCGCATACGCCGGGTCTCGGCGCAGGTGAACCGCGAGAGCCCGGCAGAACGATCGGGTGCGTTCGATGTGCCCACCCGTGGTCTCATCGCGCGAATCCGCGAGACGGCTCAGCGCAAGTACGGTCGCGCGATGGGCTTCTTCAATCTCCTGGGTCTTCGCTTCCACCCTTTCCTGGAGGCGCAGGTTGAGATCCCGCAAACGCAGGTGGGTGCTCACCCGTGCGAGCACCTCCTTGAAGTGGAAGGGCTTGCAGATGTAATCGACCCCCCCCTTGTCGAAGGCTTGCACCTTTTCCGCGGTTTGGGTGAGCGCAGTGATGAAGATCACGGGGATCTCGCGCAGCGCGGCGTGCTCCTTGAACCGTTCGCACACCTCGAAGCCGTTCATGCCAGGCATGCCGATGTCAAGCAATACCAGATCCGGCGGCCGCCGAACGGCGGCGGCGAGGGCCATGGGCCCGTTCGGGAAGGCCTGAACGCGATAGCCTTCCCCCCCCAAAAGCGTAGCCAGGAGGGAGAGATTCTCTGGGGTATCGTCCACCACCATGATCGTCGGCATCGACCCCCCCGCCGACTACTCTACCATGCAACGGGGGAGATGGCTCGCCGCCATCTCCGCCTACCGCACCATTCCCTCCAGCCTCCAACCTGCAGTTTCCGGCCTAGAACGTTCGGCGCGGTACTCACGCGCCGAACGTTGTGCTCTCCCCCAGTCCGCAGTCACCGAGGGCGCGGGGGCGTTTCATGAACTTGGGATGCACGGAATGCGCCATGGCCGACTACCCCGCCGCCACCGAGTGAGGCAGGCCCCCCGATGGCCGCCGCAGGGGAAATCAGCACATCACGCCCTCCGGTCTCCACACGCACCGCGAACGCCGGATCGGTCACCCACGCCCGGACCCAAGCACCCTCCAAGTCGAACCACCCAAACCACCCAAAGCCCCCGTTGATCGCGAAACGGTCCTTGCCCACGCGTCCCACCCGAATCAGGCGGCGGCAATGCACCTTCTTCTCGCGCACGCGCGTCACGATCACCACCGCACCCGGCTCCAGGCGATAGGCCGTGGGGGCGTCGATGAGCACCCAGGCCAGGCTGAAGCTCAACGTGGCGCAGAACCCCCCCGACACCCACGGTGGCCTCCCCGTGAACAGCTCCCATGTCAGCGCCCCGGAGGCCGCGATCCAGACCGCGACCGCGACCAACCCCAGGATCCACGCCCGCCTTGGAAGGGCGGCGGGCAGCAAAATCGCGGGGTTCGACTCGGCTGTGGACACGTCAACCTCATAGCCGATCAGGAATCCAAATAAAGATCGCCGTGGGGGCTCAAGCAATCGCCTATGTGACCGATGGGAACCCACAGCCGGGTCGAGTCGTTGTCAGATGCCACCACACAGGTCACTGCGTTCTGGAACGGGTTGGACGACTCCCGCAAGCGGGTGCTCAGCGTCGCAACCATCGCCTCCATCCTCGCGCTGTTCGCAGTCGGGTGGTGGGCCAGCCAGCCGAACTGGACGCCCCTCACGCGCATCAGCGAAGGGGATGCCCGCAACACCGTGCTCGACCAACTGAGCGTGGCCGGCGTTCACTGGCGGCTGGGTGAAGACGGGCAGACCATCGAGGTGCTCGCCTCCGAAGAGAAGCTTGCCCGCAAGGAAGGGGCCGGCCAGCATGGCCTCGTGGGTCTCCGAGGCGTGGACCAGCTCGACCCCTGGATCACGCCGTTCCAGGAGCAGTTGCAGAAGCAGAAGATGCTGCAGGAAGAGCTGATGCTGCAGATCAACGGCATCCAGGGCATCGCCGCAAGCCGCGTGCTCTTGAACCTGAAAGCGGGCAGCGGTTTCATTGGCGATGAGGCCCGAGCGAGCGCTTCGGTGACAGTCAAGGGAGATGCCGGCTCAACGCTTTCACGTGACGTTGCCAGGGGTATCGCACAGCTCGTGTCGCACTCGGTCGCGGGCATGACAGAAGACGAGGTGACCGTGCTCGACCAAGGCACGGGCCGCACCCTCTGGTCGAGCGTGAGCGCCAACGAGCAAGGCACCAGCAGCGCCGACGACGCGTCGAAGCGCGGCCAGGCGCTCGCCGCCAGCGTGACCGACGCCCTCGCCGCCGTGCTCGGCTCGCCGGAGCATGTCCGGGTGAGCGTGCAAGTGGACCTGGACACCAGCTCGTCGCAATCCACGACCAACGGCGTGGACCCCGACACCCAGGCCCCGCTGCGGGAACGCGCCGAGAGCGACATCAACAGCTCCGGCACCACCGCAAACGGCGCGGAAGCCGGGGTTTCCAGCAATCAACCGCAAGCGGCCATCGGCACGGCCGCAGCCACCACCGGCGGCGGGACCAACCGCAAACGCGAAGAAACCGACAACCAGTACCAGTACAGCACCACGCAGGTGACCACGGTCAAGCCGGCCGGCACGATTCGCCGCGTGAGCGCCGCGGTGTTCATCAACAACGCGACCATCGCTGCGCTCGCCGCGACCGCCAAGATGGACGAAGCGGCGCTGCGGTCCGAGCTGGAGAAGAGCGCCAAGGCCGCGCTCGGCATCGATGCGACCCGAGGGGATGCTCTCATCGTGAGCTTCGTTCCTTTCGCCGCGCCCGAGATCAGCGATGCGGCCGTGGTCACGCCCTACCCCTGGGAGCGCCTCGCCCCCTCCGGCGTGGCCCTGGTCGCCATCCTGCTGACCTTCTTCCTCGTGATTCGCCCTCTTCTCCGCAGCGTAACCAGCGCTGTCGCGGCCCCTGCATCACGCAGGGCGGCCGCAGGGGCCTTGGGCGCGCCTCCAGGCGAAGGGGGTGCCGACGAAGACGACCTGGTCGACGACGGGAAGGTGATCGACCTTTCAGAACGCCTCCGTCGGCAGGTTGAAGGCTACAAACACGTGAGCGCCGAAGATGTGAGCGAGCTTGTGCTCCGTGAAACCGACCTCAGCGCGGAAGTGCTCCGTCGCTGGATCCGCACCTAAAGGAACGCCATGCCCGCCGCCGCACTCGCCACCCCCGCCACCGATGCTGTCTCCCTCACCGGACTCGAAAAGTCCGCCATCCTGGTGATGTATCTCCAGAGGGAAACGGCGCGCCAGGTGCTCCGCACCCTCAGCGACGAGGAAGTGAAAAAGCTCGGAATGGCCATCGCCGCCGTTCAGAACGTTCCCGACCATGTCATCGAAGGGGTCGTGGGCGACTTCATCCGAAGCCTGCAAAGCGTGGCGCTTGTGCCCTACACCGGCCGCGACTTCGCTCAGTCCGTGCTCCCGGAGCTCGTGGACGAAGACCGCCGGCATGTCGTGGCCGGCGCCATCCGGCGTCGCGTGGGCGGTGACTTCGAAGACTTCATCAAGAGCCGTTCGGCCGCGGCCGTGGCCGGCGTGCTGCGCGATGAGCACCCGCAAGTGCAGGCCGTGGCACTCTTGCGGATGGGGACGGAGAACGCGTCGCGCATCCTTCAGTGCCTGGGTGAAGAGTCGCAATACGACCTCACCATCCGCATGGCGCGCGCCGAGCGCGTGAGCGGCGAGCTGGCCGACGACGTGGAAGACACGATTCATCGCAGCCTTGAAGATCAGGACGACCCGCTGCCCATCGGTGGCGCCCAGACCACCGCCCGCATCCTCGGACGGATGCCCCGGGAGAAGAATCAGACCGTGATCGTTCGTCTGCGCGACGAGGGCAACGACCTGGCCGACCGACTGCAGCGCCTGATGGTCATGTTTGACGACCTCTCTGTGCTTGACGATCGCGGCATTCAGGCCCTGCTTCGGGTGGTGGAGCGCGGCGACCTTGTGCTCGCGCTGAAGGGTGCTCAGCCCGATCTGCGCGCGCGCTTCCTGAAAAACCTGTCCCAACGGGCCTCCGCAGACCTTCTCGACGAGATCGAAATACTGGCCGCCCCGCGGAAGTCGCAGATCCGGACCGCCCAGGAGAACGTCACGGCGGCGGCCCAGCGACTGCATGACGAAGGAGTGCTCGTCCTGACCACCTCCCCCGAAGAAGACGGATAGGAGGACAGCAGATGACCGAATTTCAGCCCACAAACCCGCGAGGCGCCTTCATAGCCAGCGTGGGTGCCACGGGTGCTCCAACGCCGTTCGCGCCGATGGCCGGTGCCCGGGCCGCCGCCTTCACGGCAGGGTTGCATGTGAAGCCCGCCCAGGCAGAACCGCCTGTTCCGCAGTCGCACCAGGCCCATAAGTCGTTCCCGGATGCTCCCGCGCCGGTCGTCCCTCAGCAGTCCGCCCTCGAGCGACTCTCCGAGGAGATGGTGACCGAAAACAACGAACGTGAACGCATCCGGGCGGCGGAACACGCCGTATCGATGGCCGATCTCGAACGCCAAAAGACTAGGAACCAAGCGACTAATGATCGGCTCGGGCAACTTGCAGGCGAGCTCGTTCGGCTGCGGGAGGCCATGGTGCATGAGGTTCGCGGGCAGGCGGGGGCGCTGCTGCTCCTGGGGGCCCGGCGGCTGGCCGGGGAAGGCCTTCGCGGCGAGGCCGGGCTGCTTGAAGCCCTGGTCCGCCGTACCGTGGACTCCCTGGGCGGCGGGTCGGTGGTCGTGAGGGTGAACCCGGAAGATGTCGAGAGCCTTGCGGCCGCGCTGAACAATGAAGTTCGCCTCGTCAGCGATCCCTCGATTCATGCGGGTTGTATCGCTGAAAGCGACTTCGGCTCGATCGACGCGACGGTGGATGGGGCGGCGGGCTCCCTGCTGGCGGAAGTGCACGCATGGAAGCGAACCGCATGAGCCAGGGGCCCCTTCTCGGGCTCGGGGGCCTGTCAGACCGTTGGACAGACGCACCGACGCAACTGCGCCGCGGCAAGGTCGTCGCGGTGCAAGGTACGTTGGTAACCGCAGATTTACCAGGTGCGCGCATCGGTGAAGTCGCGACGATCGATGGCGTCGGACCCGCGGAGACCGTGGGCTTTCGCGACAATCGTGCGCTGCTCATGCCCTTCTCCTCGCTGGATGGCGTGAAGCACGGATCGACCGTCACTTGTACCGGCGAGATGCCCATGGCGATGGTCTCCGACGCCCTGCGGGGGCGCGTCATCGACGGATTCGGCAACCCCCTGGACGACAAGGGGCCGATTCAGGGCGTCGTCCCGCGCCCTCTGCACTCCCCTCCCCCTGATGCCATGACCCGTTCGCTGGTGCGCTCGGCGCTTCCAACGGGCGTCCGGGTCATCGATGGCCTGCTCACGTTCGGGCGCGGGCAGCGCGTCGGCCTCATGGCCGGCTCCGGCGTCGGAAAAAGTACGTTGATGGGCATGATCGCTCGGCGAAGCGATGCCCATGTGAACGTGATCGCGCTGGTCGGAGAACGAGGCCGAGAAGTACGCGAATTTATCGAGGAGGTCCTCGGGAAGGAAGGCTTGCGAAGGTCCGTCGTGGTCGTCGTTACGAGCGACCGCGCCCCCGTGCTCCAGCTCAGGGGTGCGTTCCTCGCGATGTCGGTCGCCGAACACTTCCGCGATCAAGGCCGCGATGTGATGCTGATGATGGACAGCGTGACCCGGCTCGCGATGGCCCAACGCCAGATCGGCTTGGCCGTTGGCGAGCCCCCCACCACCCGCGGCTTCACACCAAGCTGCTTTGCCCTCTTGCCGCGCCTCTTGGAACGCGCAGGTCCAGGGCACAAAAATGGCAGTATCACCGCTCTCTACACCGTGCTGGTCGATGGCGATGATGTGGAGGCCGACCCCGTGGGCGATGCGGTCCGCGGCATCGTAGACGGGCACATCGTGCTCAGCCGCCGCATCGCCGGCCAAGGCCGCTTTCCCGCGGTCGACGTGCTTCCCAGCATCTCCCGTGTCATGGATGCCGTCAGCACTCCCGGCCATCGTGAAACCGCGCGGAAGGTACGCGCCATCCTGAACACCTGGGCCCAAAACGAGGAGCTGGTGCGGCTGGGGGCCTACAAGGCCGGGTCGAGCCCCCAGGTCGATGCCGCCATCGTGCGGATCGAAAGGATCCAGAACTGGATGAGCCAGGCCATCGACGAAGTGGTGCCGTTCGAAAGCACCCTTGAAACCATGGACGCGCTCCTGCGCTGAGGCTCGCAAGCTGATGGCCTCGTCGCTCCCTCTGCTCCTTCGCCTGCGCACCGGCGCGAGGGAAGAATCGCAAGCACTGCTCCGCCGCGCGGAAGACGAACGCGATGCCCAGGCTGCGCGCCTCGCCGCCCTTCGCCAAGCCACGAAAGAGGCTCGGGAGAACGTGGATCCGACCGACCCGTTCGCCCTCTCGACGTACCACGCGTTCCGTCAGCGGCAGGAGGTCTCCGAACGTCGCGATGTCGCGAAGCTCCTCCAGCGCGAGCGAGAAGTCGAGCAGAAACGTGGCATCCATGTCGGGCGCGTTCGCGACGAGCTCGCCATGAAGAACGTGATCGAGGCCCACGAGGCGGCGGCCGCCCACGACGCTGCGCAGCGAGATGGCAGGCGAATGGACGAGATTGCCTCGCGCAGACGCCGCGACGACTGAACTCTGGGAATTCGAACAGGGTCTGCTCAAGTTTTTTGGAAGGTGACCGAAGAGGACCTCGTGGGAGAGCCTCCGATGACTGAACGCAACCCGGTGGGATTCCTTTCAGAGCTGCCGGTCGAGGTGATCGTGGAGCTAGGCCGCACGCGAATGACCATTCGCGAGCTGGCCGAACTGGACAAGGACGACGTAGTGGACCTGAGCCGTGGCAGCGACGCGCCGCTTGACCTCGTGGTCGGCGGCCGCATCCTGGCGCGTGGAGAGGTGGTGATGGTGGGCGAGAAGATGGCCCTCCGCATCACGGAGATCGTGGAAGAGTCCACGAGGAACGCCTCATGAGCGCCTTCCTACTGCTCTCCGCCCTTGCCTTCGCGGAATCCCCAGAGCCGACCTTTGAACGCCTGTTCGAAGAAGCCCCCATCGCCGCGGACGCCGCTGGCGGCGCGGTCGAGCCCGGCACGCCTTCCGCCGGATGGGCGTGGCCCGCGCTGCTCTCCGGAGCCGGCCTGGTCGCCGCCTGGCAACTGCGGAAACGTGCTGGCATGAGCGCCAAAGACGGGATGCGCATCGTGAGCCGACAGGCACTCGGCGATCGCACGAGCCTCGCGCTCGTGGAAGTGCCGGACGGCCAAGGCGGAATGCGGAGGCTGCTCGTGGGCTCCTGCCAGGGCTCCATCACCCTCCTCAACGACCTGGGATTGGTGACCCCGGAAGCGCAGCCCGTGACCGCCGCGTCGCTGGTTCAGTCCGATGACTTCGAGTTTGGATTCGAGCCCGATTCCCCTTCCATCCAGGAGGCGATGAACGAGCCCGAACGTGCGGCAGCACCGGTCGACGAATTCGCGCAGATGTTGGAAGAGGTGCTCGAAGAGCGCGGCGCCGGCTCCGGTCTGGAACCGAAGGTCGAACCTCGCAACGAGCCTCTCGCCGCGCCCGTCGCTCAGGCTCTCCCCTATTGGGAGCCCGCAGAGAGCCCCGGTCGCTACTTCGCGGAGAGCGACCTGGCCCCCCCGCCCCCGGAGCCCGTGGAGGTCCGCCCTTCGCGCATCCACCGAGGCTACCTCACCGTCCGCGACCCCGAGGAACCGGACGGCGTCACGCTCGTGCCCGCCGCGCCCCCCCGGCTGATGGCCCCGCCGATGCGAACGATGGCTGCCCCCCGAAACGTCGCACGCCCGCCGCCTGCCCCAGCCCGGGCCGCCCCGTCCCGTGCCGCCCCTCCGCCCGTGCCCACCGCACCGTACAGGAGCGGAATCGCAGCCCTGGTCAAGGGTCGCCTCCCCGCGCCCACCGCCCGCAACGTGGACGAGCTGCCGGTGGAACGCACCCGCGTCGGCCCCACCCTCCGCGATCCCCGGCTCACGCTGCCGAACGCGATTCCGGCCCTTCGATTGGCAACCCCGAAGGGCGCGCCCGTGGTGCAGGAGCCGATTCCTACCGTGGATGAGCTGGTGGACCGCCTTCGCGCCCGCCATACTGAACCCCAAAAGCTCGTCGCAAACGGCGGGGTCTGGGGTTTCCGTGAGCGCCGCACATGATCGCGATTCTCCTCATCGCGGCCGCGCAGGCGGCCGATGTGGTGGCTGCCGTGGGCGAGCCCGGTGCCGACCTGGTGGGAGCGCTGGCCGAAGGGGCCGCGGCTACCCCCGCATCCAGCGCGGTGCGCATGCTGCTGATGCTCACCGGCATGTCGTTTCTCCCGCCGATGCTGGTGGTGATGACGCCCTTTGTTCGCTTTGTCGTAGTTCTTTCAATGCTTCGGCAGGCGCTCGGACTGCAGCAGTCCCCCCCCAACCAGGTGATCGTCGGGCTCTCGCTTTTCCTCTCTCTGTTGGTGATGCAGCCGACCCTGGACAAGGCCTGGGAAGGTGGCGTTTCGCCCTACCTCGAAGGGCAGACCGACTCGGCCACCGCCCTGCACGACTCGCTTGACCCCATGCGTACCTTCATGCTGGCCAATACCCGACGTGAAGACATGGGGACCATCCTCGGCGTCGCCCGCATTGCGCGGCCACAAACCCTGGATGCCATTCCGACCTCCGCGGTCGTCAGCGCCTTCGTCCTGAGCGAGCTCAAGACGGCGTTCATCACCACCATCTACATTTTCGTTCCGTTCCTGGTCATTGACCTGGTGGTGGCGAGCGTGCTGGTGGGCATGGGCATGATGATGCTCCCGCCTGTCGTGGTGTCCCTCCCCTTCAAGCTGATCATCTTCGTACTGATGGATGGGTGGGGGCTGGTCGTGCGCGACCTTGCGGCGGGGGTAACGCGATGAACCCCTCCGAAGTGATGCGAATCGGCCAGGAGGCGATGCGCATGACGTTGCTGCTCTCCGCACCCGTACTGGTTGCTTCCGTCATCGTCGGCACGCTGGTGTCGCTTGTGCAGGCGGTGACCCAGGTCCACGAACAAACGCTCACCTTCCTGCCGAAGCTCATCGCCGTGCTGGCCGTACTGGCCATCGGTGGCGGATGGATGCTCGAGCAGACCGTCGCCTACGCCACCCGTTCCTTCGACCATATCGCCACGGCCCACCGGACCCCGAACTGATGGAGACGTTGGATCTCGAGCCATTGCTCGTGGGGTTCCTCGTCTTCGCTCGCATGTCGGCCCTGCTGATGTCGCTTCCGGTCACCGGCAACCGCGGCGTCCCGATGATGCTGCGGATGGCCATCGCGCTACCGATGGCAGCCGTGCTGTACCCGACGGTCGAGGGTGCGGCCGTTCCCAACACCATCCCGATGCTAGCGACGGCCGTGGTCTGCGAGGTGATCCTCGGCGTGGCCATGGGTTTCGTCGTGTCCATGCTCACCGGCGCCGTCGCGATCGCCTCGGAGATCCTCGCATCCACCATTGGCCTTTCGATGGCCTCGATGCTGGACCCGATGACCGGTTCTCAGGGAAGCACGCTCGGCGCACTGGCGCAAGTGCTGGCCACAGGCGTGTTTTTCACGATGGACATCCACCTCGGCTGTGTGAGGGCGCTGGGTGACTCGCTCCAGACCCTCCCGCCGGGGCAGTTGATGGCCCCGCTGGGGGCAGGCGAAGTCGTGATTGAGGTCGCCAGCAACGTGCTCACCCTCGGGGTGCGCCTCGCCGCCCCGCTGATGTTCTTCTCCTTGATGGTCAACTTCGCGTTGATGGTCCTCGGCAGAATGGCGCCCGGACTGCAGCTTTTCTTCTCGATCGGCACGTCGTTCACCGTCATCGCTGGCATCCTGCTGCTGGGCTCGGCGCTTCCGGCGCTGTTGCATGTCGAAGCGATAGAGCTCGCCGGCTCCTTCGACCTGATGCGCCGCGTGGTCGCGAGCATGTCGGGTGGCTGAAACCGACCAGGAG
Organism: Klebsiella pneumoniae; assembly: GCA_945867435.1. Classification (GTDB taxonomy): domain Bacteria; phylum Myxococcota_A; class UBA796; order UBA796; family SXON01; genus SXON01. The sequence goes on along the minus strand of CAMBIK010000067.1, from coordinate 5,928 downwards.
AAAACGGAAGATGCCAGTGAGCATCGGATCCAAAAGGCCCGAGAAGAGGGTCAGGTCGCGACCAGCAAGGAGCTAATCTCCGCGATGATCCTGGTGGTTGGAGGAGGAACACTGCTCGGAACCATGGGCATGTTTTCCCGAGGGATCCAAGCGCTCATGCAAGCCCTTCGGGCGCGGATCAGCGACGTAGAGCTGACCATCGAAGACGTAAACCAGATCGGGGCCACGGTGATCAGCACCCTCGGGCCGCCTTTGGCGTTGGTGCTGGCCGCGGTGAGCCTCGCGGCCACGCTCACGGGGCTGCTGATCACCAATTTCAACTTCTCGACAGCCGCGCTTCAGATCAAGTTCGACCGGCTCGACCCGTTCAAGAACTTCGAGAACCAGTTCATGTCGTCGCAACCCTGGGTGGCGCTGCTCAAGGGCATGGTGGTGGCGTTCACGGTCAGTTGGGCCGCCTGGGACTGCGTGCAGGACCACGTCGACGCGCTGCCGGTCGTCGCCACGCTCGACATTCGGGCCCAAGCGAACTTCCTAGCCGAACTGGCCACCGACTTTCTCTCTCGTGTCGCGCCGGTCGCCATCGCGGTGGGGGCCGCAGACTTCGGTTGGCAGCGGTACAAGCACGCAGAATCGTTGAGGATGACGAAGCAGGAGGTCAAGGAAGAACACAAGGAACAGGAAGGAGACCCAAGGCTCAAAGGGAAGCGCCGCCAACGCCAGCGCCAGATCGCGATGGGCCAGATGCTCCACAAGGTGAAGGACGCCGACCTGGTGATCGCCAACCCCACGCACTACGCGATCGCCATCCGGTACCGGAAAGACGAAGGTCGTGCGCCCATCGTGCTTGCGCGTGGCGTGGATCATCTCGCGTTGAAAATCCGCGCAGAGGCGACCCGGAACGAGATTCCTGTCATCGAAAACCGCGCCCTTGCGCGCGCACTATACGCAAAATCACGGCTTGGACTGCCGATCCCCGGAGAGTTCTATGCGGCCGTCGCCCAGATCCTCGCGGCGGTCTATCGTCGTCGTGCAGCGAGCTTGGCGGGCCAGCGACGGCCACCTCGGGTACAATAGCCATGTGCTGCTGATCCTCCTCGTCGCCTGCTCCGATACCTTCGGTACCGAAGCCAAAGGGGGCGTCTGGCTCGGCGACGCACCGGCGAAGCCGCCCGCGGAATCCGACGAGCCGCGTGCGCCGGAAATTGGCTTTCTCGACCCAAGAGAAGGCGACGTGTTCGACAAGGACGATCCCATCCGGATCGAGATCCTCGCCGGGGACATGGATGGCCTTTCGCTGGAAGCGGTAGCCCTGGCTTGGGAAGGACCGTTGACCGATGCGGCCCCGCCCCCCGGACCTGGACTCGACGGCCTCGCCGACTTCACCCTCGACCCCCTCCCCTTCGGCGAGTACACCGTCGCTGTAACCGCAACCGACCCCGATGGGCTGATCACACGGGCTGAAGTACACTTCTCCGTCGTAGAACGCGATGCCGATGGCGATGGCTTCGAGACCAACGCGCTCGGCGGTTCGGACTGCGACGACCACGACCCGTCCGTAAACCGCGACGGCGTGGAAGTGTGCGATGGCATCGACAACGACTGCAACAACGCCATCGACGACGGCGTACTTCTTCCCTACTGGGCCGATACCGACGGGGATGGCTACGGCGATATCAACGGTGGCATCCAAGATTGTTCCGCGCCTCCCGGCTACGTGGAAAACACCGACGATTGCGACGACACGGAGGCCACGCGATGGCCCGGCAACCCCGAAGTGTGCGACGGCCTGGACAACGACTGCAACGAAATCGTGGATGAGGGTGTAAAAAGCCCCTTCTGGGCGGATGCCGATGGCGATGGCTTCGGCGACCCGAGCACGCCGACCGAGGCCTGCTCGGCGCCTGCCGACTATGTAGACAACGCCGAAGATTGCCTCGACACCGACCCGGCCGTGAGCCCCGTAGAGACGGAAGTGTGTCACGACGGCCTTGATAACGACTGCGATGGCACGAGCAACGGGTGCGGCCTGGGCGGAACCGCGAGCCTATCCACGGCCAACGCCCAGTTACGCGGGGATGCCTCCAGCGACTATGCCGGCACGGCGGTCGCCGGGGCCGGGGATACGGATGGAGATGGGCTGGCGGACCTGCTCATCGGCGCGTTCGGTGCCGACGATGGCGGGAGCGGAGCGGGAGCCGTTTACATCGTTCCCGGTGGTGTTTCGGGCGTAAACATCCTGGCCGCCGTGATGTCGCTCAAAGCGTACGGTGCGGCGGCGGGGGATGGCTTCGGGTACGCCGTGACCGGCCTGGGCGACTGGGATGGCGATGGGGTGGACGACATCGCGGCGGGTGCATGGGCCAACGACAGCGGCGGCACGGATGCGGGAGCCGCCTACGTCTTGAGCGGCGCGCTCACCGGCACCGTTGCCGCCTCCGCGGCCGCCACGCTGATCGCAACGGGGGCCGACGCGGGCGACTACGCCGGCTGGGCGCTGGCCGGTGGGGGCGACCCGACCGGCGATGGCAACGACGACTTGTTGGTGGGCGGCCCGTGGAGCGACGATGGTGGCAGCCTTTCCGGGGCCGTTTGGCTCATAGGGGGCAGCACGTTGGGCACGCTCGACCTCAGCACAGCCTCCACGACCTTCGTGGGCGAATCCGGCTCGGACCAGGCCGGAAGCAGCGTGGCCATGGCCGGGGATGTCGATGGGGATGGACTCGACGACGTGACCATCGGCGCCATTGGGGATGGCGGGGGGGGTGCGGGCGCAGGGGCCGCTTACGTCGTGTACGGGCCGTGCAGCGGCACGGTAGACCTGGGAAGTGCCGACCTGACCCTGGTCGGGGAAAGCACCGGGGATCAAGCCGGCTACGCGGTGGCGGGGGGCGGGGATCAGAACGGCGACGGCTACAAGGACGTGCTGGTAGGCGCGCCCTACCACGACTACGGCGCCGCCGATTCCGGGGCCGCCTATGTGATCCTGGGGGGTACGCACACCGGAACAGTCGACCTGGGTGCTGCCGACGCGAAAGTGGCTGGCGAAGGCGGTGACGACGGGGCGGGATGGAGCCTCGCGGATGCGGGCGACATGGACGGCGATGGAGACGACGATGTGCTCATCGGCGCCGCCCTGGACGACTCCGGGGGCACCAGTGCCGGGGCCGCCTACCTGATGTACGGGCCGCTGGCCGCCTTCACGAGCCTCACCGCCGCCGACGCGAAGCTGATCGGGGAACGCGACAGCGACTACGCCGGCAACGGACTGGCCAACGTCGGCGACACCGATGGGGACGGCAAGGGCGATGTGCTGATCGGTGCACCCTACGAGGATTACAGCGTCGGGAGCCGGTCCGGGAGCGCCTACCTCGTCCTCGGCCAGGGGCTCTGACGGCATCGGTCTGGCTGGTCGTGCTCGTGCGGCCAAGCGGCGAAGGAGTCGTCGCGGACGCAGCCCCAGCGTCCGGCTCACGTATGTTCCCCACGCTTCTCCTGCGGACGTCAAACCGCGAAGAGGCCGATTCGCTCGTTCAAAAGCTGCGAGACGAGGGGGCGCTCGTCGCGGTCATCGAAGAACAGGCCGGCAGCCCAACCACCTGTGAACGCCACCCGGCCCACCTGCTGGGGCGAACCTGCGGCGAATGCGGCCAGGCGCTGTGCGCGCTGTGCTTCGGCGAGGCCGGAGGCCAGCGACTGTGTGCGGAGTGCGCGCAGCGGCAGACCCTACAGCGGCGGCGACGCCGGGTGCGGCAATTGTTCTCGGTCTTCCTGTTCTCGGTTTTCTGTTTCGAGGCCGTGGCCTGGACGCGGTCCGAGGCGGACCACCTCGACCCGACCGGCGGCATCGAAGTCGCCGTATTTCAATTCGGCCTCGCCGAAGACCTGAGCCACCCCTTGGTGAAGGCGCTCAACGACCCCGACAACCCCCACGCGCTCAGGGCGATCCAGGGCTGGTACAACCAGGAATACGGCAGGTTCACGGGCGCGACCCAACCCATGCTGAGCGTCCGGGTTTTCGGTCCCTGGAGCACCGCGGTGGCACCGCCCCGGCTCGAGGACACGGAGGCTTCGTGGTGGCGTATCACTTGGTCGAGCTGGTCGTTCACGAGCTACTGGCACGACCTAGCCCGAGACTTCGGAGCCGAACCCGACGACTGGGACGCAAGGGTATACCTTGTCTATGGCCATTCCCTCGGCGACCTGGCCTCGGACAGCCGGGGCTCCACGAAGGGTCGAATCGCGGTGGCCTTCGTGTCGCTCGAAGACCCGGACCCCGCCTACGCCCAGCTGACCGTGGCGCACGAGCTCGGACACATCCTCGGCGCCGAAGATCTTTACGACCCTTCCACCTTCCTCAGCACCATACCCCAAGGGCTAGCCGAACCGAACCGAAGGCCACTGTACCCGCAACGCTATGCCGAGCTGATGGCGGTGGACCGGCCGCTTTCCCCGGTCCAAGAACTGCAAGTTGGCGGCCTTGATGAAGTGCGGGTCGGGTTCCACTCCGCCGCAAAGATGGGTTGGGCGGACCCGGAACAGGCGGAATCGTACTACGCGCCGGTTGCAGAGGTAGCGTTGGGACCACCCGAGGCTGCGCCGAGATAGCCACGAAGCATGTCCCTGCTCATCGCGCTTGCCTGCACCGAAGAGGTGGTCGACACCGGCACCCTCCCCCACACGTCCGACACCATCGTCGAGATCGTCGGCACCCCGGTCAATGAGTGCGTCGATGGCACGCTGCACCTCCAGATCGGCTTCTCGGTCCAGGTGCCCCGTGTCGAGGCGGAGGTCAAGATCGGCCCCGACCCCGGCGAGCTCCACGATGTTCCCTACGGCGGCCTCGACGAGGACACCGAGTCCATTCACTTGTACGACAACGAACTGAACACCGCAGCGAGCGAAGTCGACACGAACAACACAGTCTTCTCCTGCGCAGAATCCCCGGTTGCCGGCTACCGCGTGTACGACGAAGACGACGGCCTGATGGCCTGCTACTTCGGCGAGTTCGTCCTCGACTGGTACGACACGACGGGATGCCCGACGGAGTGAGCTAGTTCAAGCTGGACCAGCGCAGCCGAATCCACGCACTCTCCGCGTCGGTCGAACCTTCTTCGTTGCACTCGGTCTGACCTTCGCCCTCGTAGTACGACTCGACCACCATCTTCAGAACGTGACCGTCGTCGAGCTGCACGAGCCAAGGCACCAGCGTCGTCTCAAGGCAGGTCTGATAGTCCCACCACGCCTGCATTGCGGTGACGGGGCCGCCGATCACGTCGGTCGCCAGGGTGCAGGCGTCGTCGTAGAAGTCCTCGGTGGCGAATTCCGCCCCATCGATATCGGCTTCCACGACATCCGCATATTCCTTGCGTTCCACTTCGCTTACGCCGACGCAGCTGGGACCGGAGTCCCCGCTGTTCACGCGAATCACGAAGCGGCGAAGCGCGAAGTGCCAGGTCATATCCTCGAGGGCGGTCTCGTCGTCGATATCCACGCGTTCCGCGCCGCTCGACGTGAAGCGGACATAGGTCCAGGCGTTGTCGGCTGCCCGGTTCATTCCGCCGGCCGTGGCGTCGACGAGGGTGAGAAAGTCCTCGCCGTCGGCCTCGGTGATGACATCGCCGTTGCTCACCTTGTCATCGTGCAACGAGAGCTCTTGAATGATCTCGTCGATGCAGGATGGGGCGACCGCCTCCGAGCAGACGGCCTCGGGTTCTGCCATGCCGCCACCCGAATCGGAACCTTCGAGCCCTTGTTCCGACGTGTCGTTCGCGGGGGGGCAGGCGAGAAGCGCGAGGATGAGCATGAACCCGCAGTAACTGATCGGGCTATTCTGCGCCGATGTTCGCCCTGCTTGTCTGGACCTCCTTGGCTGACGCGCGCCCCACCGACGGCGCGGGAATGTGGACGTACGACGATTCCGATACG
>CAMBIK010000066.1 GCA_945867435.1 Klebsiella pneumoniae | reverse complement strand
GGCCGTGAGCCCGGCCGTCGCGAACGCTGCTGTGTGGTACACAGCCTTCGTTCCTCCCGTGGTGAACGCCAGCAGACCGCGGATGCGCTTCTGTCCGCCGACATCTTCCAGTCGCACGTCCGACTGGCTGAAGTCCTCAGCGTGCTCGTTTTTTTCCAATCGACGCTTCCATGTCGTTGCCAAGGCCTGTGCCGTGTCGTCGTTCATCGGCAACTGAAAGGTGGTGGACCAGGCCGTGACAATCATGCTCTTGTCGAGACTTTTCCCCATGAAGTCCGCGTCGCTCCATCGCGACATGTGCCAGACTGGCGCGTGCAGGGTGAACCCTGAGTCGGGGAGGGCGTACTCTCCATCCGGCGGGTCCGTTCCGGCAAGGGCGAGTGCGGCGAGGAAGGGAAGGAACATGGATCTCCGAGGCGTCCAACAAGTACGCCGCACGCTCCCCCAGCGCACCGTAGTTGACGCTTTTTTGAGTTATTGAAAGCTGTGGTCCGTCCGGGCACTCGACTCTGGTTGGCAGCTCTGTGCTTTACGGTGTGTGAGGCTCCATCTGCGACGATTCGTACGCGTGTGGTCGTGTTCGGCGTGGATGGTCTTGAGTACGATGCCTTGCACCGCTACGCCGTGGATCTCCCGAATTTCACGCGTCTTCTGCGCGAGGGCACTCACGCGGAAATGGAGGTAACGACGCCGATCATGTCCCCCATTTTGTGGACCACGCTGGCTTCAGGCTACCCTGCGGAGGTCCATGGGGTGGGCGGCTGGACCAACGGGGAGGGGCGGTCCTTCACAGGGGCCGATGTGCGCGTGCAGCGGGTCTGGGACGCGCTCTCGGCCGAGGGCCGTCCCAGTGTGGTTGCCGGCTGGTTGATGACCTGGCCCGCGCCGATCGTGCCCGGGGCCATGCTCTCCGACCGATTCGTGTGGTCCCAGCCGATGTCCCAGCGCGGCGAGGTGTCGGAGGATCGGTTGGAGAGGGCGGTTTACCCGGACGCACTCTCTCCGCGCGCGCTGGGCTGGGTGCCGGAACCCGCTTGGCTCGCGGCGAGCCCGCTTGGCTACCAGGTGGAGGCCTACGGCGGTCCTTCGCACCCGCTGCGCCGGGACGAGCTGCATGTCCGCGCCTTCGAAGCGCTCTGGCCCGAGTCCGACGCCGACTTCGGAGCCTTGTACCTCAATGGTGCCGACCAGGTGAGCCATCTCTACTGGCCCTTCGCCGACCCCGAGTCTCAGAAGCGGCTTCGCGCCGACCCAGGCGCACACAAGCGCGAGGTCGATGCGTGGATGCTCGCCCATCCCGGGCGGCCGCTCCCCCCGTGGGGCGAGGTCGGAATTACGGCCGAGAACCTCACCGAAGCCTCGGCCTGGGTGCGCGACTACTACGTTTACCTCGATGGGGTGCTGGGCCGCGTGATCGCCACCGTGGGGCCGGACACCACGTTGATTGTGTGCAGCGATCACGGATTCCAGGTGTCCACCTCGTGGCCGCTTGTGGACGGACAACATCGGGGGGTGGCGGTGTTTGCAGCGCGCGGTCCGCGCGTGCGCGAGGGCGTAGTCGCCAGAATGCATGTTTTTGATGTTGCCCCTACCGTGTACGCACTCCTCGGGCTGCCCGGGGGCCAAGACATGCCTGGAGAGGTCCGGGAAGATCTCTTCGACGTTCGCGCGCTTCCTTCGATCGCCACCCGAACTCTGGAGCGAGGGGCGATCGCGGTGGGGTCGGGTGGTGGCGCGGGGGATGAAGCCCTGCGACGCCAACTTCAGGCGCTCGGCTACCTGGACGCGGCGGGGTTGCCGACCTCCGCGATTGGGGAGAGTCGTGGGGAACACGGCGGGCCGAAGCCGTGATGGTGGGGTAGAACTCCGCGTGCAATCGCTGGACCCGCGTGTGGTTACCTTGTGGCGCCTTTCGGCGGTGGTCGGGGTCTTTACCTCTTGGGTGCCGATCTACCTGGCGATCGGGTGGTTGCTGCTTGACCCGCTTGGCCTGCTCGGCACCGTCGCGGTGGTCGCCGGTTTGATGGGACTCCTGCTGGTGCGCGCGCTGGTGTGGCCAGCCTTGCAATTTCGTTGCTTTCGCTATGCGATCCGCCCGCGCGACCTCATCGTGGAACAGGGGGTGATCTTCCGGCAAACCATCTGCGTCCCGCGCGACCGGATTCAGCATGTCGACACGCGGCAGGGGTGGCTTGAACGCATCCTTTCGCTGTCCAGGCTGCTCGTCTACACGGGCGCCGGGCTTTCAGCTGATGGCTCGCTCCCGGGGTTGGATGCCGACGAGGCGGCGCGGCTTAGGAATGAACTGGCCCTGGGGGGCCGCGGCGTCGACGATGGGGTCTGAAGGGGAGGTGCCGTGGCGGCGCTTGCATCCGGCTTCGTTGGCGGTGAACCTGCTCCCCACGACAGGACGCACCTTTCTACGATTGTGGCCGTTGCTGGTAGCGATCGTGGTTGGGGGGTCCGTGCGTGGCGCGGTCGATATTGGCATCATCGGCCTCTTCCTCTTCCTCGCGGTTTCTCGCACCGTGCTGCATTTCTTGACGGTGCGCTACCGCTTTGCCAACGGGCGCCTGGAGATTCAGGAGGGGCTGATCGCGCGCGTCGAGCGGGCGTTCGATCCGGCTCGCGTTCAGAACGTGTCCATCGTCCAGAATGTGTTTCACAAATTCGCCGGGTTGGTGGAGCTGCGCCTGGAGATGGCGGGGGGCACCGGCACCACGGCGGGGGATGGATTGCTGAGCGCCCTCTCCGTGGAGGATGCCGAGTCGTTACGCCGGCAACTGGGGCGTCCGGGTGCTCACATCGATGCGGCGGCCCGGCCAGAGGAGGCCCTGGATTCGGCGGGGCTGCTTGAGATTGTCGCGTACGGCGTCACCGAGGGTCGAGTCGGCGCGGCGGTGCTTGCGGTCGGATTGTTCATGGATGTGGGGACCGAGTGGGCGCCTGTTCCAAATGCGGCAGCGGGCCTGGGCTCTTTTGGAATAGTCGGCGTGGTCCTCGTGATTGTGGCGGGGGGATACGGGCTGAGTGTCGTGAGCGCGGTTTTGCGCCATTTTGGTGCCAAGTGGTGGCGGGAAGGAGATCATCTTCATTTTGAAGCTGGCCTGTTCACGCGTCGCCGCATGGACATTCCGCTGAAAAAGCTCCAGATGGTGCAGATCGCCGAGCCGATCCTGCGGCGCACCATGGGTTTTGGCACCCTGTTGTTCGATACTGCTGCCAATGTGGGCCCCGAAGCGGGGGAGGGGGGGGCCACCGAGGGGCATGTGCCCATGGTGGCGTCGGAGGACATCCCCGACAGGGTGCTCGCCGCGTTCCCAGACCTCGATACTGCGGTCCACGAAGGCCTGCTTCCCTGTGCTCAAGGGGCGGTGTGGAGGGCCGTGGCGGGCGGCGCTCTGCGGTGGGCCGGATTTGCCGCCCTGCTGCACTTTGCTGCGGGTCAGCCAACGGGGTGGTTGCTGGTCGTCGTGGGGGGGCTCCTCGCACTCTTGGAGGCGCGGCGGCAGGGTTGGCGGGTGAGCGACCGCTTCATCGTGGTCCGTCGAGGGTTTCTGTCGCGGACCACTTGGGTGCTTCCGCGCGAAAAAGTGCAGTCCGTGCGTTGGGTTCAGGGTCCCGTGCTTCGTTCGGGGCGACTGGGCCGCGTGGTGGTCTGGTACCCGGGCGGGCAGCTGGCCCTCCCCGACGTGGCCGAAGGCGAGGCCCGCGCGATTTTCGAGGCGCTCAGGGACCGCCGATGAGCCACCGTACGAAGAAGACTGCGGCGAGGATGCCGAGCATCTCGCTCAGGAGACCGACCGCGACCGCGTGACGGTACTTCTTCACGCCGACCGAGCCGAAGTACACCGCCAGCACATAGAACGTCGTTTCAGTCGTTCCCTGCATGGTACCGGCGAGATTTCCAATGTAGCTGTCCGCGCCGTGGGTCCGCGTCAGGTCGCTGGCGAGCGCGAAGGCCCCGGAGCCCGAAAGGGGGCGAAGGATCGCGAGGGGCAGCACTTCCGGCGGGATGTAGAGCAACCGGGCGGGGGTGGCGAGGGCGGACACCAGCACGTTCATGGCCCCGCTCGCCCGGAACATGCCGACGGCGACCAGGATGGCGACCACGTAGGGGATGATCTTAGTGGCGGAAGCGAACCCTTCGCGCGCGCCCTCCACGAGCGTCTCGTACACCTTCACTTTGCGAACCATGCCGAAGCCGATCATGCTGCCGATGAGCACCGGGAGGATGAAGAAGGTCGCCTCATGGACCAGGCCCACGATGACGCACACGCCGAGCAGTCCGCCCGTGAAGAGGGAGAAGGGGATGAAGTCCGCCCAGGTGAGGACCTCGCGCGGGACCTGCTCGCTCTCACCGCCCTTGAACAGCCGCGAGAGCCCCTTGGCGATCAGGACGGCCGCGATCGTGGTCACATGGGAAGCCGCAATCGTGGTCGGGAAGATGGCCGCCGGGTTGTGGCTGCCGAGCGCTGCCCGTACCGCCATCATCCCGGTGGGCAGCACCGCGAGTCCCGTGGTGTTGATCGCTAAAAACAGCACCATCGCGTTGGTTGCGGTGCCCTTGTCACGGTTGAGCGTGTCCAACTCTTGCATCGCCTTGATGCCGAAGGGCGTGGCCGCATTCCCTAGTCCCAGCATGTTCGCGGCGATGTTCATGACCATCGCGCCCATCGCCGGGTGCTTTGACGGCACATCCGGAAAAAGCCAGACCATGAAGGGGCGAATCGCCACCGCGATCAGGTCGAGCCCCCCGCCCGCCTCCACCACTTTCATCAGCCCCAGAAACAGCGTCATCGCCCCGATGAGCCCGATCGCCAGTTCCACGGCCTTCTTGGCCTGGTCCAGGGCTGCGTCTGAGACCAGCTTCATCCTGTGTTCATCGTCGAACTTGACCGAGACCTCCCCGATGGGAGCCTGAGAGGCGACGAGGGCAAAGGCCGGGGTGTCCGCTCCGTCGGGGGTCGTGCGGCGAATTCCTGGCGTCACCGAAAGGACGACACCCGGGTACTCGATACCCCCCACTTCCACGCTGGCGATGCCGTCTTTCTTCACCTGGGAACCGTCGTCGAGCGCAATCACGACGCCGGGCGCGTTTTGCTGCGCAGGATGTGCCGGCGATCCCACCCACCCGGCAACCAGGACGCTAACGAGTACGAGGAAGGTGAACACCACGTTCATGGCAGAACCCTGCGAGTTGTTGCAGTCTACCGTCTGGACGCGTCAAGAGCGAGCACGATTCGTCGCCTTGTTGCCGGATGGCTCTGGCGGAGTTCGGCTTGCCGCATAGTCGCCCATGGCGCGCGGCCCAAGTCTATGAAACGCCCACCGTCCATGGGTGACTGCGGAGTGGGGGAGAGGGAGAGGGAGGCAAGCCCTTTCCCCGTTGACATCATAGTTGCCCATGGCGCGTTCCGCGCCTCTAAGGCCCATGAAACGCCCACGCGCCACGGGTAACTGCGGTGAGGGCCGCGCTTCGGCTGGGCGGGATGGGGACAGCGACGTGCGTGGCGCGTTAATAACTCGCCACGTGCCGTAGGTCGGAAACCGCAGGTTGGAGGCCGCAGGGAATGGCGCCATAGGGGAAGGGGCGTCGCGCCCCTTCCCCCGTTTCTGGTTAGAAGGGAAGCGTGAAGCGCTTACTGCAGGACTGGGGAATCGCCATCGCGGTCGCGTTGGCGCTCATCGCCGGGGCTTCCCTGCTGGACCGGGCGAACCGCCCCTCCGGTGCCGCCCCACCGCTGGACCTCGTCAACGTGGCGGGGGGGACCACTTCGCTGGCGGGGCTGCGGGGCCGGGTGGTGGTGGTGAACTTCTGGGGGAGCTGGTGCTCACCCTGTCGTGCAGAAATTCCAGAGATCAGCAAGTGGGCGGCTGAGCATCCGGAGGTCACGGTGCTGGGCGTCGCGGTCAACAGCGGCAGTGGTCCGGCGTTGGCCGCCAGCGCTGAACGCCTCGGCGTGACCTACGACGTCCTGGAATCCACCAACCAGGTCGTGTCGGATTGGAAGGTGAATGCTTTCCCGACGACGTTCGTGATCGGTCCGGAAGGGGAGATCAAAGCGATGCAGACCGGCCGCCTGTCGATGTCTGCGCTTCAGGGGTTGGTCGACGAAGCGGGGTAGTTCGACACCGACCACCACGCGGCGATGTCGTTGCGCGCGAAGGGTCGGCCGTACAGGCCCGTGAGGTTCGCTTCCAGGCGAGTGGTTTCTTCGTCGTGGCGCCGGGAGCCGGGGGCTGAGTCGCGGAAGAACAAGAGGACATAGGCAAAGCCGGCCGTTGCTTCCCGCAGGTCGCTGACCGGTGGCCGGCTTCCGACCCCGGCCAGGTGTTCACCAAGACCAAGCTGCACCGGTTGATGGAACCAGGCTTGCCACCCGATGAAGATGGCTTGCACGCCGCCTTGCGGCAGCACCAGGACCGGCGAAGGGTGCGGTGCGGCGGCCACAATCTCCAGTGCCGGAGGCGGGCGCATGCCCTGCCGCGACAAGCGCCCGTTTGGTGTGCCCCCCCGCAGGATGCAGGCGGTTTCGACGCACGCCAGCACCGAGAGCAGGGCGAGGGCGGCGGGGCGTCCACGAAGCAGCCAGGAAAGCCCGAGGATCGAAGCTGGAATTGACACGGTCTGCCACCGGTAGCTCCACCAGAACCGCTCCATCCCCGGCAACGCGTTGAGCGCCGCTTGCGGCAGCCAAATCCGGGGGCCCTCGGCGGGCGTTCCCACCAGGTAGGGCCCGAGCGCCAGCACGCTACAGCCCAGGGCAATCGCGCCTAAGACGCGTACGGTCCCGGTCCCGCTGCCACGCCAGAGCGCGAAGGCTGCGAACGGGACGACGTACAGGGGCATGGACATCGCCCCGAAGGCGGTCTCCACCCCCGCCGGCCACCACAGGCCCCCCGGCCAGCCGACACTGGCCGCCGCCTGGGAGGTGATGGCATCCGCGCTCATCCGGCCCGGCGTGGTCGCCAACAGCACGGGCACCAGGAAGGGGAGCGTGGTGAGCGCCGAAACGGCGCCCGCCGTCACGACAAACCGGGTCGCCACCCACGACCGCTGAGTCAGCCACCAACCGACCAACACAAGGAGAAGGAAATACCCATAGAACCAGTAGGTGGCGGCGGCGAGGCCCAGCCAGATTCCCCCGCGGACCGGCCGCCGGTCCGCCGCGGCCAACTCCGCCACCACAACCGCCACCGGCGCCCAGAAGGCTTGTTCCAGGCGGCCGTTCACCATCTCGAGGAAGGCGAAGTGGCTGGCGCCCGCGATCGCCGCCGCCGCCCATGCGGCGCTGCCGCCCGCGCCCAGGCGGCGTGCCCCCCAGGCACAGGCGGCGGCGTTGCAGCCCGCCGCAAGGAACGCCGCAAGGTTCAACGCCGCGAGTGGCGTGGTGATCTGCCACAGCGGGAACACGAGCAGCTCCGCAAGCACGTTCCACAGCAGTCGGGTGACGTCCTGCCCGTCGGGCCAAAACAGACTCTGCGCGAAGAAGGGGTTGGTCCCGTGGAGGATGGCATCCCCCACCTGCCGGGGCCACCACATCCCCGCCTGCACATCGGCAAACCCGACCGGAACGACGCTATGCGAACGCCAGGTCAGCGCCAGCGGCCATGTGGCTGCGACCGCCGCAGCGGTGCCGATGGCGAAGGCACACAGATGCCGGGCGGCGGAGAGCATCCTGCCCGCCGCGGGCTCGCTCACATCGTCACCATCGCAAGCGGGTTCCACCACCGTCGGATCAGCGACGGCGTGAGTTCGCCGGCTCGGGCCATGCGGAGCGCGACCCGCGCCGTTTTCGCCAAGGTGGCGGCGTGCGCGGCGAGCACGACGGGTCGTGGGGAACTGCGGGCGAAGCCCGAGCGCACCACGGCGTCCAGCAGGCTCCGAGGCACCAGGCCGCTGGCCTGCATCACATACAGCGCGATCCACCAGGTGTCACCAGCCTCCCGCGGCCAGCTCAGCTCCACGCGGTACTGGGAAAAGGTCTTGTGCGCGGCCCCTTCCACCTCGCTGGGGTGGATCGCGCCGCTTCGGAGCAGGTCCTCCACCATCTGGCTGCCCGGGAAGTGGGTGAGCGAGAACAGATAGAGGTCCCACGGGCGGGGAAGCGCTTGGAAAAAGGCAAATAATTCCTTCTTCTGGGCCTCCGTCACGTCCGGGATGTCCACCATCGTCAGGTACCGGATACGGATCCCGTGGCGGGTGAGTCGCTCGACGGCCGCGCGGGTCGTCTCCCGGCTAGCGCGCCGCGAAAGCTTGTCGCGGTTCACCTCTTCGGTGCTCTGAATGCCCATGTGTACCCATTGCGCACCGGCACTGGCCATCCGCTCCGCATACTCTTCGCTCACGATGGTCGGTTCGGTGAGGAAGTCGAAGGGGAGGCCCACCTCGCTGGGGTAACGTTCGGCAAACTCCCGCAACCAGCGGCGGTCGATGCCGAAGATCTCGTCGTCGAAGCGCACGCGCCGGATGGACGGGTTCGCCAGGCGGCGGGCCTTGATCTCCTCCAAAACGGAGGAGACGCTACGGAAGCGCAGCCGGGCACCCGCGGAACCATCGTCAAAACTATTGTGACAGAAGCTGCACTCCTGAATGCACCCCAGGCTCGCGAGCACCTGATGAAGGGGGTCGTTGGCCATCGGGTCGCCCCGCGTGATGCGGTGGCGGTCGATGACCCACTTGTCGGTGCTGATGTAGTCGCGCCACGGAAGCTCATCGAGCCGCGCCGGCCGGTCCGCAGGGGCGTTTTTCTGAACACGGTCGCCCACCCGTACCCAGCAGCCAGGTGCGTTCATGAGCTCGGGATCATTTGCGAAGAATCGTAATACAAACACCGGAAAAGTGTGGTCCGCCTCGCCCCTCACCAGAGCGTCTGCCAGGGGGATGACCGCTTCGGGCCGCACGGTTGCGTGCCACCCACCGATCACGATGGGTAGCCCACAGTGGGCCCGAATGTAGGCGGCGATCTGCCCCGTCACCGCTTCGTAGGCACTGGCGCGCAGGCTAAGGGCCGCCAGCCCCACCCCTTGCTCGTTCAAGAGTCGGGCGAGCGCCTGGAGCTCGGGCGCGATGGGCTCCTCAAATCGGTTGTTTCGCCAATCCTTGAAGTACACCTCGACCACGCGCCGACCCGCCGCACGCAGCCCGGCCGCGAGCTGACGAACCGCATTGTTCTCGGTGTCGTACACTGAGATGAGCGCTACTGCGTCTCCTCGCGCCGATTGCGTCCAGTCATAGGGCATGGGCGCGCGGGCTCAGCGCCCCTTGCTCCAACGCACCCAGGCCTCGACCTGTTCGGGCCGAGTGCGCCCTTCTGCGTACGAGAAACGTGCCACCTTTTCCAGCCCAAGCATCGATGCGGTAACGACGTCAGCGTCGGGGTCGGACAAGCCGCCAGCGAGGTGGGGAATCGCGGCCTCGGTGCCGATGGCCCCCATCGCTTCGACATAGTGTCGGCGCACCCACATCGAGGTGCCCCGGTAGGTGCCGCTCGGATCCTGCAACGCCCGCGAAAGGTCTGGGAGGGTCGCCGGGTCGCCGATCACGGCCAGGGCATCCGCCGCTGCCTGGCGCACGAGCAGGGCCTTGTCTTCCAGGCGGGCGGCAATGGTGCCCGAAAAAGCTCGATCCTTCCGTTCCCCCAGCGCGGCCAGGGCTGCGATCCGGGTCGGCGCGTTCTCGGAGGTGAGGAATTCGACGAGCGCCGCGCCGGCCTCGGGGGCCGGGTTGAGCCCCAGGGCGCGCACCGCCACCCAGCGTCGCGGCGGGGTCGTGTCTTTGTCCCTGGCGATTCGCAGGAGCGCAGGCACGGCCGCGGTGTCGTGGAGGCGTGCAAACGCTTCCTGCCGAGCCTCAAGCGGCTTGTTCGCGTCGGCTGCAAAGTCTACTTCTTCCGGTACCCCGGCGAACGCGGCCCAGCAGAGCGCGACCAGCATCTCAGAACTCGTACGCGATGCGTGACTGTACGGTCCAGAAGTCGCCGAAGGTGTGGCCTTCGTCGTCCACCTCGTACTGGAGGCCGGTGCTCTTGAGGGGGATGCGGTCGCTGACGTGGGCGAAACCGGCTTCCACGCTGAGGTTCACATGGTCGGCCCAGCGGTGCTTCACCGCAAGATCCACCTCGTAGGCGAGGAAGTCGGAGGTGGCCGTGTAGACCGCGCACTCGACATCATCTCCCTCGGCGCACAGGATCTTGCTGCCGTCCGGCTTGTCGGGCCACGCCATCAGATAGGCGGCGGAAAGCTCCCAGTTGGGCAGAGGGCGGTATCGCACGTTCGGGAAGATGTAGCGGCTGTTGTAAACGCCGCCGTTGCTCCAAAGCCCCTTCGCGCCATCGCCCCAGGCTTCGGCGGTCACGCGGGACATGATCTCCTCGTAGAACAGGAGCCCGACGTTGTGGTCGGGGTGGAGGGGGCGCCCGGAAAAGTCGCCATCGGTGGGCTTGTCGTCGCCCGAGGCGTAGCCGTGCTCCATGAGCGCGGTCCACTTCGGGTCCTGGTAGCCGGCCCGCACCACATAGCCCCAGATATTGGCCTTCTTCGCCAATGGATCAACGGGGTCCGTGCTGGGGAGGGTGATGGCGCGGGTGTCGCCCTGGATGGTCAACGCCTCGGCTTCAAAGTAGGTATTGGCGATCTCCTCCCTGACGTACGCGTCGATGATCAGCACGTCGCTGTCCGTCTCGGCCTGCTTGCGGTTCACGACGTACACGCCCGCGGTGAGATCGCCGGTCACGTTGGCCGAGAACTTCACGTCTTCGCCTCGGTAGACCAGCACATACACCATCTCGTAAACGTCATCCTCGGTGTCGACCCACCAGGTCGGCGAACGGTACGCGGGGTCGCGTTCGTCGGTCCAACTGTGGTCTTCCGTGGCGGCACAAGCGGCGTTATCGGTGGTCTCGTCGGGGTCGCAGCCATACCCGTAGTACTGGATGAGCGGGTCTTCCACGAGGCGGTCCACGCCGAACGCGGCAATGAGAGGTACATCGCGTACTTTCGCCTTCGGGTTCACCATGTTGGCCACGGTCGTGGCCACGGTAATCGGGCGGGTGGCGAACAGGATCCGGTCGTAGGTGCTGCCGAACTTGTTCTCGCCGAAGCTATCGTCGAAGCCGTTGCCGTCGTTGGCCAACAGACCCATGCCCCAGCTGCTGGCCTGTCGCCCCACCCTGAACAGGCCCACCGGCACCTTGAACTCCATCCAGGCGCGCCGCACCTTGACCGGACTGCCCTCGATGCCTTCGATCGTGGTCTCCGAGGGGTCCCCCGCAAACAGCGAGGTGGAGGTGCCGGACATGTTGTCGCCCCACACCACGCCGTCGAGCGCGTCGACCTGCATGAAGAACTTGGCCCGATCCTCAAAGTTCAATTGAGGCTGCAGGCGGATGCGGTGCGTGAGGTAGGTGCCCGCGGCGGCTTGCCCCTCGTACAGGTCCCAGAAGGCGTGCCCACGAACGCGGTAGTAACCATCTAAGGTGAACTTCCAATTATCCGGGGTGTCGGCGTGAGCCGGCGCCGCGGCGAGGGCGAGACCAGCCAGGCCCGCGAGCCAGCGCGCCCCCCGCATCATTGGGCCATCAAGCAGCTGTCCGGGTACGCGATGCCATCATCGTGACCGGTGTAGATGTTCGAAATATTGACGGAACCGGCCTTGATGTTGAGCACCGTGCTGCCGAACAACTTGTACTCGGCACCATCCCAGCCCCACATCTCTGCGGTCCAGGTGCCGACGGGCACGTTGACCGCCACCCAGAGGCCGTTCACCTCGTTCGCATCGGGAGCCGCCTCGTGGGCGGCGGGGAAGTCATGTTCGTCAAAGTAGAAGATCTCGCCGGTCGCCGGCACGACGCCGTTTCCGTCGTGGATGAAGACCTGGGCATGCCCGACCGGCTCCTCGAGGCAGTCGAAGGCCGTCCCGGCGATGATTCCTGTGGTCGCGTCCCACTCGATTCCGATGATCCCCGGGATGAGCTTGGAGGTGCTCACGCTCACGGAGTTGACCCACTCGCCATCGATCGAGCCGTCGACCTCTTCGCCGTAGACCTGATGGACCTCGAAGGTGTCCACCGTCTCCTCGATTTCCGGCGGCGTGAACGTACCGTAGGCGATCGGTGTACAGGTCCGCAGCTCTGTGGAGAAATTCCCGTTCGCATCGGAGAGCAGCGTGGCATCGGCCGCGCCGCTGATGTCGTCCCCGTACCAGAAAAGCACGTCGGCCTCGGCCACTTCTTCGTCGGACTCGAAGTCATGCACTTCGCCGTTGAACGCGACCATCACCTGCTTCGCCGGGTCAACCGCGGGCCACACGGTGCCGTTGCACGTCGTGTCCCCCGTGAACACGGAGGTGGTGTTCAGGAAATAGTCCTTGGTGCGGGTGTCGACAGCACCGCCCGTGTCCTCGGTATCGTTGTCGGGGCCGCCGTCACAGGCGGTGCCTAGGAGGAGAACAGTAGCGGCGAGCAGGGACATCGAAGGCCTCTTGGGATCTCCGCGCTTATACAGACGCCGCGCCGCCGAGTCAAGGGATTGGACGCGCTGGGCCGACTTGTGGTACCGTGCGCAGATCGGGCCCACGCCTGGAGGATTTCGCATGAACTGTCATCTGCTCCTGCTCTCCCTGTTGCTTGCACCTGGTTGCTCCGTGGACTCCCCGAAGTTTGACACCGGTAGCGGTGGGGGTGGTTCCGTGGACTCCGTGGAAACGGGAGACACCGATACCGACACGGACACCGACACGGACACCGATACGGACACCGATACGGATACCGACACCGATACCGATACCGACACGGGCGGCGGGGTGGCCTACAACTTCGACGATCCGGGCGACCTCGTGGGGTCGGATCCCGGCGAGTCCCCCGAGTCCTTGTCGCTTGCTGACGAGTCGGGGGAATCCAATACCAACCAGCAGTTCTTCCTGATCCTCGTGAATGCGGCGGAAGCCGACCAGACCTTTGGCCTTCGCTATGTGCTCGACAGCGATGTGGAGAAGCGCGTGCGGGACCTGCGCCCCGTCCGTGAGGGCCGTTTCGGTGGCATTCGGAAGATGGAACCCCTCAACTTCGTGCCTACCTTTGACCGGTTCGTGCCGCGCCGAGAGGCCCTCGAAATCGACGATATCGGCGTCACCGTCGATACCTTCCGCGTCCGGACCGACATGGAAGACGAAGAATGGGACAGCAAGGACGCGCGGCTGTGGGCGCTCGGCGATCACATCGCGATCTGGGTGGATAACGAAGCACCGATCGATTGGGACTACGAGTGCGATGGCGTCATCGACGAGCCTCACGCCTACGACACCTATGGCTTCGACAACTGCGACCTCAACACGGTCGCCGACATCTTCGATTACAACATCTACCCGAATGTAACCGACCTTTTCGGTGAGCCTTCGGATCAGGATGGCGATGGTCGGATCGACCTGTTCATCAGCCCGGTGCTCAACCGGATCACGCTGTCGTCCACCGATGAGGATGATCAGGCGTCCGTGCTTCCCTCCTACGCCGAGCCAGCCGTGGATCTGGAAGAGTACGACATCAAGACCAACCCTGGCAGCGATGAGCGCGAGGTAATCTACGCATCTGCGCCCGATCCGCATGGATTCTATCACGACGGCCAGCCCGTCGCGATCTCGGAATACACCAACTACGCGCTTTCGGCAGAGGTGGCCCGTTCGCTGGTGGCTTTGGTAAGCTATAACCAGCATCTTCTCGTGGCCGGCGGCACGACGGTGGAGGAGGATTGGCAGAACGACGTGCTCGGCACGTTGGCCGCCGATCGCTGCGGCTTTGGCGCGCCATTCCATTCGGACGCTTGGGATTATCTGGATGCACCCCACAACTATCCGCTGCTGGCGGAAGGCACCAAGGGCAGCCTCGACCCTAGCCCCAAGGGGGCGCAGTACCTGTTCGGCCTCTGGCTTTGGGACTGGGCTCTCGCGAACACCGACGACCGCACCGTCTTCTTCCAGGACCTGCTCGCCACCTCGGAAATCGGCGTCGATGCCTTGGAATCCTCGCTCGGTACCCACGCTACCGACATGGATTTCGACACCCTTGTCTCGCAGTGGCAGCTGTCGCTCGTCGCCACTGGCGCGGTGGATGAGAACGGAGATGCGCTCGTCACCGACGCTTCGTTCACGCCCTACGCCACCGCTGAGCTGTTGGTGTCCATCCCGGACGACCGGGACAACCTCTACGGGGCCAACGGGTACCAGCGCGGGTTGAACATCAATGGGTTGAACCAGGCCTTTGTCAACGGCGACACCCTTGCGCCCGAGCTGGAAGCGGGCTCCGGCGTTCTGTTGGGCAACACCGACGTGTTCCACTTCGACCCGGCTTTCGCCTACAACGGCTGGATCGATGGTAACTATGCGGCTCAGGTGGTCCGTCTCGACGGCGTTCCCTACGATGCTGCGGGCCTTGAGCTTCAGTATTCGGGTGATGGATTCACAAGCACGGTCGTGCGCTGGACCGATCCCGTAATGGTAGATTATGCCGTGGAGAACGTGGCCTCGGCCACCGAGGCCAACAGCATCGAGCTTCCGACACTTCCCAGCACCGGTCAGCCGATCTACGGCATCGGGCAGCTCACGGATTCCAGCACCAGCACCCTCGTCCTTGCCGATGGTGACACCGAGAGCGGCGAGGTGATGGACACGGATCGTTGGGCCTTGGATCTTCGCGACCGCCCGGCCGGGGAGGCCGTTCGGGTCCACATCTGGTTGGACCGCCGCTTCGACGAGGATGGCAAGAGCGAACCTGACGACCCCTGGATCGCCATCGCACCCAAGCAGTATCTGCCCGAACCTACGGTGGATGGGACCACCTCGAACGCCCTGTGTACCGATGGTGCGGCCTTCGCCTTCCCCAGTACGCTCTTGGAATACCTGTTCTACCAGGTTTTCCTTTCGGGAACGATGGGCGACGAACAGAGCGTAGATGACGCCTGTGGCGTGCCTGAAACCTCGTTGCCGACATGCGATCTCGACTTCGACCGGGATGGCGTGCTGGATGAATCGGAACCGCTGCCGGAGACCTTCTATGATCAGGTGCTCGTGCAGCAATGCACGTCATTCGGTGGCAGTCTTCCCGCCGGGGTCGATCCGTACAGCACCGATTGGATGGACGCCGACGAGCAGGACAAGGACGACGATTTTAGCTACTCCCGCACCTACAACACGGGCGGCCAAGCCGGGACCTCGGGCGAAGAAGCCTCGCTGGACGTGACCCTTGTTGGGGGCGAACGGTATGTCGTCGTCGTTGGCTCCGCGGGTGATACCGGCGTGTACGAGCTTTCCTTCCGTCAGATCGTTGAGTAGGGAAGGCGCATCCTGATGTTCTTGCTACTGTGGGCTGTCGCCCTGGCGAGCGACACGGCGGATGCGTGGTGGCTAGAGAGCCCGGAGATGAACGAGCGCGCTGGCGCTGAATTCGTCGAAGCCTCTAGCGGCAAGGTTGGATTTTCGGTTCGCGTGGTCAAGCGCTTCCGCCTCGGGGAGGGTTGGGAGTACTTCGCGCTCGTGGAGGGCTTCGCGGACGAGGCCGCCGCAGCCGCTGCGGCGCGCACGCTGCAGGCCGAAACAGGGGTGACCTTGACCCTGGTCCACGACCCCGCGAAGGGTCGTGCGGTCCGAACGGAAGTGGACAAGGCCGCGCCCGAACACGCTTCCGCGGGTGCGCTCATCGCGGAGTGCCTGGCGGCCCACGGGGGGGCTACCGGCGGGGCGGCGGCCCTGGCCCGGTCTCCGGCCGTTCACTTCTCCTTCGAGCGGGCACTGGACCTTGAGGGGCGCCGGGTCGTGATGCGCCATGACTACTGGCGGGACGCGACCTCACGACGGCTCCTGGTGGAGGCCAAGGGCGGAGGGGTCGGAAGTCTGATGGTGGCCACGGCGGCTGGCGCGTGGATTCGCGTCGGCGACAAGGTTGACACGCGCGACATTGGGGTGGTCGTCACGCAGGCCGATGCCTTCGCCCCTGAGGCCGTTCTGGCGGTTGCGCTCGATATCGATGGGCTCTTTGGCGCGGGTGAGGACATGGTGGTCCTTGAGGGGGCGGAATCGGGTACGCGCGTCGGCCGCGGCGAGGACCCCACGGAGCCAGGACTTGCCTTCGCAGACGTCGACCCCCAGACCGGACGCCTCGTGCGGGTTCGGTACCTCACGGAGGGCGGCCCCGTGCTGTTCGAGTTGGACGAGTACCGCGCGTCCGTCGGCGGCGTCACCGTGCCTGGCACCGTCACTCTGACGCGCACAGACGGCCGGCGTGAGGTAATAAAGGTTCAACGTTTGGATCTCTTGGATTCGGCACCGCCTGGTACCTTCAAGGCGCCGTAGAACCCGACACCTTCTCCTTGACAGGACCGCCCCTCCGAATAGAGCCGCGGCGGTCGATCGGCCTCGCTGCTGGCGTGGCTCAATTGGCAGAGCAGCAGTTTTGTAAACTGCAGGTTGCGGGTTCGAGTCCCGCCGCTAGCTTTCCGGTCTTTCTTTCTGGGCAGATGCCCGAGTGGCTAAAGGGGGCGGGCTGTAAACCCGCTGACATTGTCTACCGTGGTTCGAATCCACGTCTGCCCACCAATCTTTGCGGGAGTAGCTCAGTGGTAGAGCATCAGCCTTCCAAGCTGAGGGTCGCGGGTTCGAGCCCCGTCTCCCGCTCCAGTTGCCTCACAGTGCCCATGTAGCTCAGTGGCAGAGCACTTCCTTGGTAAGGAAGAGGTCACCAGTTCAATCCTGGTCATGGGCTCCACCCCTCCGTACCCATCGAGGACTTACCATGGCCAAGGCAAAGTTCGAGCGCAACAAGCCGCACTGCAACATCGGCACGATCGGTCACGTCGACCACGGGAAGACGTCTCTC
>CAMBIK010000065.1 GCA_945867435.1 Klebsiella pneumoniae | reverse complement strand
GGAGCAGGAGCGACTCTCGCGGGCCGAGCCGCTCGAATACCTGCGTGCGCACGTCGAGATTGGCCGTTCCGCGGCGGCCGCGGCGGTCGTGGCCCGTCGCCGCGCAGTCGCGGAAGCGGCGCAGGATGCTTCGGTCCGCGCTGCGAGGGAGGCCGTTGAGATGGCCGACGCGGCCGAGCGCGCGCACGAGGCACGGGTGGCGGCGCTCGAGGCCGCCCGGGTCGCTGAAGGGCTGGCGTTGGCGGAGGCGGAGGCGGAGGAACGACTCGCCGCGCACCATCAGGCGGCCGAGGCGGCGCGTGTCGCCGAGGCGGCGCGTGCCGCGGCGGAGACCGCGGCGCAAGTCGAGCTCGAGGCAGCGGCGCTCGCCGAGTCGCTGGTGCGAGCGGCGGCGGCAGAGGGCGAGGCGGAGCGGGAGCGGCGGGTTGCGGCCGAAGCCGCTCGCGTCGAGGCGGCCACGCTGCGCGAAGCCGAGCTGCGGGCACTGCGTGAAACGGAAGCGGCAGCGCGGCAGGCTGCCCGAGCCGCTCTGGAGCGACTGGCCGCTGCCGCCGAGACCGCCCGGCGGCAGCGACGCGACGAGGAACGCGCCCGTTTTGCGGCTGAGCTGGCGGCGCAGGCCGCAGAGGATGCCAGACTCTTGCGCCTGCGAACCCTCGGCGCACGCCTGCTCTCCCTCCGGGCAGCCGAGGACCGTACTTCGCGGTCCGTGGTTTCGGAGGCGATCGAAGCGCACTGGGCTCGCGCGATGGAAGTGGCGGCCGAGGAACGCGACGACGCGGGGGCGCGCGCCGCCGCCGCTGTGGCCCGGCGCTTGGCAAATGTAGGTCTGCCGTTCGCTACTCGCCTCCGCGACGGCGGTGCGAGCTGGGCCCTGCGCGCAGCGACGCTTGGCGGCGCGACCGTACGTTGGTCAGCCGGACGGCTGACCGCCCTCCGGCGGAAGTTGGAGCCACCGGTCGTTGATGTGGACGCGCTCGCTCGTCAGGCGGCCGAGCGTGCCGAGCGCGCTGAGTCGCAGAGGGCGGAACGGCTCGCTCGAGCGACCACACGCCGCGCAGTGCGGGCCGAGCGGATGGCTCGGCTCGTCGAGGCCGCACGCGACGGGGTCATTCCGCTGCTGCACGCGCTGCGCCACCTCGTGGAGGCGCTGCTCGGCCCCATCGGGCGTGCGGCGGAGGAGGTGGCCGCAGCCACCTCCCGAGACAACCTCCGCGCGCTCTCGAGGTGGGTGTGGGGTGCCACCGAAGCGGAAGGTGCCGCGATCTCGACCCTCGAGGAGTGGATGCAGTTCTCGCGCGACGCCCGCACCCGCGAGGACGTCACGCTCTTCCGCGCCCGGCGCCGCTCGGATGCCATGCGGTCCCGGGCTCGAGCTCACGGGCAAGAGCGCCGGTTCGGGGGCACTCCACTTTTGGCTGCGGCCGCGGTGCGCGAACAGGCGCGGAGCGTGCGTGCGGCGCGGCGTCACGGTGTAGCTCTGGCGGCAGCGCGTCGTCTGCGGGAGGAGGAGGAGCGCGCGGCGTGGAGCCTCGCGGAAGCAGGGCGCCGTCGCGATGCGATCGTCTCCAGGCGCGCGCTTGCGGAGGAGGCCCGGCACGCGCAGGTGGCGCGCGAGGCGGCGCGGCGTCTGCTTCGCGAAGAGGCGGAGCTCGCTCGCCGGGAGGATGCGGCGCAGGTCGTGGCGGAACGTATCCGTTGCATCGAACAGGAGATCGAGGCTGGCGAGGCGGGCGGTGCAGATGGCTCGCTCCTCCGCGAACTGGCGGCGCGGCTTGGCGAGCGCACGGAGGAGAGCACGGCCCAACGCGCACGGGTCGAGGAAGCCCGGCAAGCGCAGCAGGTCACGGGCGAGGCCGCCGCCACGGGGCGTCGTCGCCTGCTCAGCGCGGTCCGCGCCGGGGTGGGCCGCTTGCGCCGCGGCTTCGGCGAGGCTCCGCTCGACCTTCGGCCGGGGGTCGATCTCTCCGCCCGCTCCCTGGACGAACGCGACCTCGCGGGCGCCGACCTTCGCGACGCCAACCTGCGCGGCAGCACCCTCGTGGGTGCGGACCTGCGTCGTACCGATCTTCGCGGCGCCGAGCTCACCGATGTGGACTTCACGGGGGCTCGGCTGGAGGGCGCGCGTTTCGATGGCGCGTGCCTGGATGGTGCTGTGCTGGACCAGGTGCTGGCGACTGGTGCCACCTTTGCGGAGGTGCGGGCTACGGGAGCACGACTTGGCGCCATGCGCGGGTTGAGCTCGGAGGGAAGGCAGGCCTTGATCGCCGGGGGGGCCGAAACACCGGCGGGCGATGGTCGTGGCGCGGGGTGGGTCGCAGCGGCCGTCGCGCTCACCGTCGCGGTCTCCCTCGGGTTCTATCAGTACGGGAAATCCACTCGCGTGCTCGATGATGGCTCGCTGCAGCAGGCCGCGACCGAGGCCCAACACGCCGGAGATGCCGCAGGTGCTGCGCTCGCGTTCTCCCGGCTCGCCGCCGGAGCCACCGATACCGCCATGCGCGTGGACTACTTCCTCCAGGAGGCGCTGGCCCACGAGGATGCCGGGAAGCCCGATCTGGCGCTCGACGCTCTCGACAAAGCGGTTGCGGCGGCCGAGGGGGAGGAAGGAGAGATGCCGCGAGCGCTTTTGGCCCGGGCGGAAGCGAAGTCGCGACTTGGCCTCCAGACGGATGCCGCCATCGAGCTTCGTGCGTTGCTGGCCCGCGCCGACGCCACCCCCGATCAGAGCGCTCAGGCGATTGTGAGCCTGCGCCAGGCGCTCGGCGCGGCCGGGATCGAAGAAGGTGCCCGCTTGCAGGCGTCGCGGCTGGCCGGGATGTCCACCGATCCGCAGCGCAGCGCGTTCTGCCTCGCCTTGGCGGATGCCTGGGCGGCCGTAAACGACCTCGCGTCGGTGCGGTCGGCGCTCGACGCAGGACTTGCGCTCGTCGAGGGGGTGGACGAGCGTACGGAGCTGCGGTTGAGGCTGGCCCGTGTGATGGCGGACCTGGGCGATACCGAGGCGGCGCTCGCGGCCTATGTGGAGCTTGCCGACGGTCCCCGTGGCGCGGATGCCCGCCTTGGGGCCGCGGAGCTGCTGGAACGTGCCGGGCGAGGTGCCGAGGCGCGGGCGCTGCTGTCCCCGCTGCTTGTCTCCCCCGAGCCCGACATCCGAGCCCGCGCACTGATGTCGCTGGCCACCACCTCCGAGCGTTCCGGCGACACCGCCGCGGCGCTGGCCGGGGTTCGATCCATCCTCGAGCTTGAAGGCGTGCCGCCTTCGGTGATGGATGGTGCCCGTATCCTCCTCGCCCGCCTCGACCCCACCGCCGTCGATGGACTGGTCGCCCAAAATCCGGCGATTCGGAGCGAACTGTTGATGGGGCGGGCCCACGAGCTGCGTGAAGCGGGCGAACGCACGGATGCCCACGAGATCTGGGTCAGCATCGCGGAAGACCCCACTGTGGACCCGCAGACGAGGGTGGATGCCAGCCTCTCGCTCGCCGAGCTTCAGGTGGAGGACGGGGACATGAAGGGGGCCGTGGAACGGTACGACGCCCTGCTGGCCACGGCAGAGCTCAGTCGCGGCGCCCGCGGGCGGGTGAGTCTGGGGCGCAGCAATGCGCTGCTGCAGGCGGGTCGCTTGCAGGAGGCGGAGGCCTCCTTCCGGGCGCTGCTCCCGACCGGCACGCCGGAAGTGCAGGACCAATGCCGTCTCGGCCTGGCGCGGGCGCAGGAACTGCGAGGGAACACGGCGTCGGCCGGGGAGCTGTACGTCGCGGTCGGGCGGAGCACCGGTCCCTGGTCCGTCGAGGCCCTACTGGCACTCGGGCGGTTGCGAGAGTCAACCGACGATCCGTCCGGCGCGATCGAGGCGTACCGTCTTGCGACTCGCAAGCCGGGTGTGGAGGCGAGCCGCCGGACGGCTGCCGAAATCGCGCTCGCCCACGCGCTGGCGGCCTCGGGCGATGAAGCCGGCGCGGCCCAGGTCTACGCCTCGCTGCTGGAGGCCCCGGACGCGCAGGTTCGCGTCCAAGCGCGAGTCGCCGTGGCGGAGGCCAGCCTGGGCGAGGACCCGCAGGCTGCCCGCACGCTGCTCGAGGCGGCGCTGGCGGAAGCGGCGGCGGGGCCCGACCGGAACGCCGCTCGCGGGCTCTGGGTGCAAGCTGCGGTCGCCACGGGCGATGCCGCGCTCGCCCGCACTCGGCTCGCGGCCTGGCTCGACACCGAAGGCGATGCCGGGGCTCGGGATGAACTCGTGGCCCGAGCGCTCCGGGCGCTCCGGTCTGGAGGGCGGCTCGACGACGCCGTTGAGATCGCGGTGAAGTGGTCGGCCGCGGGCTTCGAGGCCGGGATGGAGGCGGCGCTGACCCTGAGGGAAGGGGGGCGCGCGTCGGAGGCCGCGGCGGTGCTCAGGGAGATGACGCCGGCCACCGCCGAGGATCGACTCTGGCGGGATGAGCTTTACGCCGACTTGCTGGTGGATGTCGACGACCTCGAGGGCGCCGATGCGGTGTGGGATCGTGTCGCGTCGACGCATCCGGACGCCGCCCGATTCGGGCGGGGCCGCGTAGCGCGCCTTCGGGGGGACAACGAAGAGGCGATCGGGCTGCTTGCGGGTTCCAACGATCCGCGGGCGGCGGAGGAACGTGGGCTCGCGCAGGAGGCGCTGGCTCGCTTCGATGAGGCCGACGCCAGCTACGCCTCCCTGCTCGGTTCGGCCGATCCGGAGCGACGCACGGCCGGCCGCGTGGGTCAGGCTCGCGTTCGCCTGGCTCGCGACGACGCCCGCGGCGCCCTCACCGTGCTCGCCAAGCTCACGTCGGTTGAGCCGGGCTACGCGCTCACGGTCGCGCAGCTTCGGGGCGATGCGCTCCTGGCCCTGGGTCAGGTGAACGATGCCCGCGACGTGTACGGAGGTCTGGACGGGGATGCGGAGTCGCGCACCGTTCGCGATCTCGGCCTCGGGGAATGCGGCTTGGCAGAGGAAGACCCTCGTGCGGCCGCGCTCTCGTTCGCCGCGGCGCTCGAAGGCACCGCCGAC
This sequence comes from Klebsiella pneumoniae, assembly GCA_945867435.1. Taxonomy (GTDB): domain Bacteria; phylum Myxococcota_A; class UBA796; order UBA796; family SXON01; genus SXON01. Next base: position 12,409 of record CAMBIK010000065.1, on the reverse strand, counting down.
CGCTACTACCAGGCGGCGGCGCTGGCCGGATTGGTGCGGGCACGCATGGAGGGTGGAAAGCGCGATCTCGCCGCGGTGGAGTACGACCGGCTTCGTGAGGATTACCCTGAGTTTCCCGATGCCATCGCGCAGGCGGGGGCGGCGGTCGGGAAGTGAGCGTGCCTACCCGGCGGCTCGCGCCCAAAGCGGGCCAAACGGTTCCTTCAGCGCATCCCCGACCCGATGAGACAGCCGGCGGTCGGCTCGGGAAGCCGTGAGACGCCCTTCCCACGAGATCGCAGGGCCATCCTCGGGTTCAGACGCATCGATGCGAAGCTCGGCCGCCCGCGCACGCTGAAGGGCGAGCGGGGCCAGGGACCCGGCTAACGCCGGGCGTGCGACAAACTCCACGTTGGCCGGGAGGCGGATGGGTGCGCGCCACAGCAACCCGCTCGTTTGCACCCACACGCGGTCAGCGCGCGGGGCGAGCGCCGCAAGCACCGCCCAGAGGTCAGGGTGAAGGAGCGGATCTCCGCGCCAGTCCAGCCTAAGGGTGGCGAAGTGGATGCCCGCGTTGGCGGCGGCATCCAACATCCGGTTGGCCGCGTCGATGCCGAGAAAGCCTCGCCCGAAGTCGAGATAGTGCAGGTCGCGCAGCTCGTGGAATCGCTCGGGCTCACGCACCAGGGCGGCGAAGGGCACGGGCGACCTTGCAAACAACCGCATCAGGGTCTCGGATTCCGGGTCGCTCGGCGTGTCGCAGAGCTCGAGCGTGAGCGGCGTTGAGGTCGTCGCAGCACGCGGACGCAGTCCGGCCGCCCCCCGGCCGAACGCCGCCAGCTCGCGGCCGAGGGGGAGCAGGCGGTCGCTATCCCGCCGCAAGTAGCAGTTCTGGATGCAGGGCGTGGTGCACGTTTTCACTACGGAACGTCGCTTTTTTAGCTCCGTGCTCGTCCAGAGTTGGCGCAGCGTGTGCTCGCGCACCGAGCCGAAGCGGCCGGCCAGGAAGTCCAGCTTGCCATCGCACATGATCGCCGAACCATCGGCGTTGATGTAGAGCTCCTTCCACCCGGCCCAGCACGGCGCATCCAGCGGGGCGAGCCCCTCGCGGTAGTAGCGAGGGATGAGGCGCAGGTCGCCCGGGGCGTTGAGCACGACGCCTTCGGCGGTGAGGGCTTCACACACCCGTTCCAACTCGGAGATCGAGGCGGGGTCGAACCAAAGCCCCCCCACCGTGTCGTCGTCTCGGCTTCGGAACAGGTTCAGGACCTGCACGCCATCGAAGCCGAGGTCGGCCAGTTCGCGCACGAAATCGATGAAGCCGTCGAGGTTCTTTCGGTGCAGGATGACGTTGGCGCAGATCTTCCGACTGGGGTTGCCCGCGGCCTCGTCGGCTTCGCGAAGCGACCGGTAGCCCGCCATCGTGCGCTTCCAGGTGCCGGCCCCGCGCACCAGGTCGTGGGCGGCCTCGGGACCATCCAGGCTGATGTTGATGTGCAGCTTTTCGATGGGAATCCGTGCGATCTGCGCGGCCCGGTCGGGACGGATGAGCGTACCGTTCGTGGTGAGCGTCGTGTGCATGTCCCGCTGGGCCGCGTGGCTTAGGATTGCCTCCAGATCGGCGCGAATGAACGGTTCGCCGCCGAGGGGATTGAACACGCCCACGCCCCAAGCTGCGGCCTGATCGATGAGGTCGAGCACTTCGCGGGTGGAGAGCTCCGGACTGTCGTAGCAGGTCGTGCACATCACGCATTGCAGGTTGCAGCGCAGCGTCAGGTTGACCGTGAGCCAGTCGGGAGGCGCAAGGCTCGTGACCAGCGCTCGCGAGGCCCACATGCGCACGTCGCGGGTGATGGTCCGGAGCGGCCGGCTCATGGGTCGAGCTTCAGTCGTGCGAAGTACACGTCGTTCTTCCCGCGAACGCCCTGGTTCCACACGACGTCGAACGCGCCGGTCGAGTCGGTCACCAGGGAGGCCAGGCCTGGCTTTCCAGCCCCGATCGTGGCGATGCGCTTGGGGGGGGCCCATCCCTGCCCGCGGTCCAGGCTGTACACCATCTCGGCCTGCGAACCGGCATCCCACCCCCACACGAGGCAGCGGATGCCATCCTTGTTGATCTCGATCTCTGGGTCGAAGTGGAAGCCGCCGTAGCCCTTCGAGGGCTCCTCGACCCCGTTCCACGCGCCCGGACGACCCGAGCGAACATAGACGTGGAGCGGATGCCCGGCTTCCTTGTGGAACCAGGTGACGTGGTCCACGCCATCCCCCCCGAAGGCGAAGTGCGGCCGCTCCCCTGGCTTTCCATCGAGCGTGAGGTTCTCCATGGGGCTGAACGCACCGTCGCGCCCGTCGGCCACATAGAGCGCCGTTTCGCTCCCCCCGGTGCCGACATCGAAGCCGGCCAGCACCGACCCGTCGGGGCGCCGCTCGACGTTGGTGTGCCAGGCGTCCTGCTTGCCATCGGTGAACGAGGCCTTCTCGCTCCACACCCCATCCTTGAACCATCGCCACTGCGCCGCGAAGTGATGCTCGGGACCCAGGGCCTTGCCGATGAACACATACGCGAGCTGGTCGCCGACGCCGTGCGCCACATGCCCGCTGCCGATCTCTCCGCCGTCATCGTCAGTGAGCGGCTCGGGCGGCGTCCACGCGTTGTTTCGCCAGAAGGTGAGGTAGCCGCGGCTTCGGAAGTCGGGAAGGGCGTGGTCAAACACCACGACCACGCTGCCGTCCTCGCGCGCCACGAGGTCGGGACCCCAGTTGCGGTCCTTGTCGAGCCCGAGCGGAACAGGCGCGGTCCAGGAAAGACCGTCGGTCGAGGTTCGATGCCTGATCAGATCGCCCACTTTCGTGCGTTCGTAGTAGATCGCGTGAAGGAGATCGTTGGGACCGACGGTCACTTGCGGTCGATAGCCGCCCCCCTCGGTCTCGGAGAGCTTCACGGGCGCCGACCAATCGCCCAACGCTGCGATCCCCGCCCCCCGCGGTGCAGCAAAGTCATGGAAAACGGGGAAACCCGAGGGATCCTGAAGGGCGCCGCCGGACTGTCCTGTGGTCTGGAACGCGGGCCGGGGGCGAGGGGGCGGCCGCGCAGCCTGAGGCTTGGGGGCGGGTTCGGTGCACGCGAGCAGGAGCCACCACATGCGCCTTGCCTAATCCCTTATTCAGGTCCCCGGGCCGTTACGGTACACTCCCGCGGCAAAGGAGGCAGGTTGACGACGGAGTGGAGGGTCCGATTGGCCAAGGCAGTGGGCCACCTTGCCCTTGCGCTTCTCGTGTGTGCTCCGGGACCGTTCGGCGAGGGGATGATCGGCCACCCCGACGTGGACGTTTGGAACCACGCCTGGGGGCTGTGGTGGTTCTGGGATTGTTTTCTTCAGGTTCGGGCCCCAGTATGGACAGGGTTGCTCAACGCCCCGACTGGGGGCTGGCTGTGGTTCATCGACCCGATAGGCGCTGCGTTCGGGATGGGCTGGGTGCCGCTCGTCGGGCTGGCCGCCGCGTGGAACGTCATGCTGGTGGCGCTGGTGGCGGCCGCGAGCGTTGCGGGGGGGCAACTGGCGGGGGTCCTGGGGGCCGGCCCGCGCGCGCGATGGGTCGGGTCGGTGGGCGTCGCTGCCTCGGCCCATGTGATTTCCGAGCTTCACAACGGGATCAGCGAGGCGGCGGGGGTGGCCTGGGGCGTGTTTGCGCTGGCCGCGCTGCTGCGAGCCATCGCCACCCCTGAGCGGACCTCGGGCTGGCTGTGGACCGGAGTTTTGGGCGGACTGACCCTGATCGGCACCTACTACTACGCGATGAGCCTTGGCATCGTCGTAAGCGTTATTTTGGTTGACGCCCTTCGGACAGGCCCACGCCGCCTGATCCTCCGAGGGATGCTCTTGGGGGCGATCCCTTCGATCTGCGTGGCCGGTCCCTTGGTTTCCCTCATCCATCACACGGTGGCGGACGCATCCACAGCCATCATCCCGCGTCAGGGCGGCGAGTGGGTGGACCGCTTCTGGGCGCTCACCCACAACGCCGTCGATCCGCTGAGCTTCGGGATGCCCGGCGATTTCCAGTCCGTTGACCTCACGGCCATCGGCGAGTCTTTTCGGCACTCCAGCTACCTTGGCTGGTTCGTGCTCGTTCCCGCCTTCTTCGCGCCCCGGCGCAGGCTGCTCTGGGCCGCCGCGCTGGCGCTCTTGATCTCCATGGGTCCCTTCTTGTGGTTCGGCGGCGAGTGGGTGACCGTGGGAGGGCACCGGCTCCCGCTCCCCTACCGAGCCCTCCTGGAGATCCTGCCGAGCGAGGCGATTGCCCATCCGCAACGCCTGGGATTTTTGGGCATGGCGCTGGTGGTCGGGCTGGGTGCGAGCGCCGTAAAAGAACGGTGGGCACCGTGGGTTGCGGTCGGGCTTCTGGCGGAGCTTTTGCTGCTCAGCCCCGCTCCGTGGCCGATCGCCCGCACCCCTGTCCTGGATACCGGGTACGCCGAGGCGATCGCAGAGAGTGCAGCGGGGGCCACAGGTCGGCGCGGCAGTCCGATGGTGGTGGATGTGCCGGCCGAGGCGCCGGGCAAGGGCATGTCCAGCTCGCGCTACCTCGTGTTCCAGACGGTACATCGGCAGCCGATTCCTTATGGTCCGAACGTGAGAAAGGATGGCTTCCATGCCTTCTCGAGCCAGGCCGCGACGGCGCTCGTCTTGGGGGACCCGGCGTTGCTCGCAGCCCTGAACGAACCGGAGCTGCGTCGCGGCGATCTTGGCTGGATCGCCGTACACACCGACCTCGGCGACACCGCCGCCGTGGAGGCCCGGCTCGCAGCGGTCCTGGGGCCCCCGAAGGCCTACGGTTCGGTGCGACTCTGGGACTTACGCGCGTTACCAGTTCCTCGCTCCGGAGTGACCCCATGATTGTACCCTTCCTTGTTCTGCTCCTGGCCTGCCCCACCGACGCGCCTGAGGCCACCCTCGCGCCGCCGCCGGGGGAAGGGGCGGCGAACCCACCCGGGGAAGGTGGCGTGGCTCCTCCCCCCTCCGACCAGCCCGAGCCGAAGCTCGTCGTCGCAGAAGGCGAAGGCGTGAAGTTGAGCGGAACGGCCACCTACGAAGGCGAGATCGCCTCTCCGATCCGCCTCGACGTGCTTTTGCAGGGCGAAGGCGGCCCCCAGCGCACCCACACGGTCCTCCTCGAGAAGATGGGGGCGTTCGAAGTTGTGGTACCGAAGAACTACGGGTCGGTACAGCTCGCCGTTTTGCTCGAAACCTCCGCGCCAGCCCGGCCGATGGCGGTCACCCCGTGGATCGACGTGCTCGATCAGCCCATCGCCGACATCGCGCTGGTGCTCGCGCCGCTCGACCCGACCGCGGGCCCTGCTGTCGCCCCCACGGGTCCGCCGCCCGAAGGAACCGCGCCCCCTCCGGATGGGGCTGCGCCGCCGCCCGCGGGTGAGCCTCCCCCTGGGGCCTTGGGTGTGCAGCCGGCTTCACCGCCTCCGGGGTAGCTACCCGCCCAGCCAGCCCGCCGCCTCAAGCTCCGTCTTGACCCAGCCGGCCAGGCGCACATGCCCGCCCACGGTAAGGTGGCAGTCGTCGAGGAAGTCGTCGGGGTCGGCCTCAGAAGCGAACTTTGCCGCGGCGTCGAAGGCACGTTCCCCGGAGCGTGTGGCAAGGTCCGCGAGCAGGGCGGCGTACGGTCGCATCGGCACGGCATCCGGGCTGAGCCCCTCGGGCATCAGCAGCACATGGGTGCCCCGCGCTTTGGCAAGATCAAGGATGGCGGTGATGTTCTCCCGGGCGTCGCTCAGCGGAACGGCGACCGCTGCATCTCCTCGCCAGCTCAGCAGCAGGAACTTGAAGCCGACGAACAGTCGCGAGCGATGAAGCCAATCCCCTACAGCGACGACGGTGCCGCCCGCCGGCTGCAGGTAGCGCCCGAGGAGCGCCTTGTGGGAGGCTGCTCCGCGGGTGAACACGTCGTTGTGCCCGACGTACAGGACCAGAAGTTGGGGGTCCAACCTTTCGAGCTGGCTTTCGGCGTAGAGGCGCACATGGAGGGTGTTCCAGCCGCCCACACCTTGGTTCACAACCTCCCAGCCCGGCAGCTGTTCCTCAAGCTTTTTCGGCCAGAACAGGTTGATGTCGTCCATCTGGTAGGCCCCGCCTGTGCTGGAGCCCCCGAACGCGACGATGCGCCGGATTCCCGGCCGCGGCACGGGTGGCTGAACGGGAAAGCCTTCCGAGGGGTAGGCGCGGTGGCGTTTGAGCTCCAAGAGCTCCGCGAACTCGGTGGCAGCGCGCTCGTAGCCGGCTGTGCGAATCCAAGTGCTGTTGAGCGCGGTGAGCCGCACGCCGGATTCGCCCAGCCACACGATGGCGATCACGGCGGCCCAGGAGGCCAGGGCGACCGACCGCACACGGTGGGTGTTGGCCCAGCAAAGCCACATCCAAGGCAGGAAGCTAAGCGCGAGGAGCGACCAGGCCTTGGCCGCCGGCACCCACGGGATCGCCGCGGCGACGCCCACCGCCGGAAGCAGCGACAGGAGGAGGGTCGATCGGAGACTGCGCTCCCGTGCCCAGGAAGGGCCTCCGACGAGCGCCGTGACGACAATGGCGACCCCCAGCGGTACGCTCGCTTCGGGTACGCTGAGCATGCGGATCGATTCCAGCCAGCGTGCCAGGGGCACCGCCGCGATCAGCGGCGCCAGCGCCAGGGGGGCCCAGGCGCGGTGCGGTCCCCACTTCCGCGAGGCCAGCCCGCCCAGGGCGGCCCCGACCCCCGCGAAACCGAACGCGGCGGGCCAGGTTGCCCACGGGGGTCCGCCTGCGAAGTCGAGCGCGGCACCGCCGCCTGAACGGCTCAGCGTCGCCGCACGGACGCGAACCCCGGCAACCCCGGACTTGAGCTGCCAGGGGCCGAGCAGACGTGCCCCGGTACATTGCGACGTTGCCGCTCCGACCTGCACGTTCACCCCGGTGGAACCTACGGCGAGGCTCGCGGTGATCGCTTCGGCCGGCAGTGCCAGCGGCGAGCAGGTGAGTCCTCCGACGCCCCGCAGCTGCGTCGCGCTGCCACGGTCGAACACCAGGCCCGGGCCGGCCACGGGGGGGGGGCCGCCGCCGGTCGGTTTGCCCGGCCCTCCTTTCGGCGGCGGACCGGGTGGCGCGCCCACGGGAGCCATCCCGCCCATCTCGTGCCCCTGCCGCAGCATGATCGATGCCCCCTCAGGGACCGTGAGCGTGAGTTCCAGCGTGTCGCCAGGCTTCAGCGGCACGGCCGCCTGAGCGCTTCTCAGACCCGATAACTCCAGGTGCCCCGGATCGTTTCGCATCGTTCCGAGCAGGTCCGCCGAGGTGAGGTCGAGCGGCCTCGCGGCGAGGCGGAACGCGCCTCCTCCATCTTCCGGGCGCGAGCCCGCTACGGACAACCACAGGCAGAACGCGAGCCCTGCGCCACCTGCCACGCCAAGGAGATGACGAGGAAGCTGGATCATGGCACCGCCGCGCTACGGGCGCATCGGAAGCCGCTGGTCTTGCGCCTTAGCTCCATTGGGAAGGCGTTGTGGTCGATGGTGAGGTTCACCCTTGGGTCTGCGAAGTAGCTGAAGCCGCGGGCCCCTGCATAGAGCCCTAAGGTGCCGGTGTGCGGGCCATCCGCCGCGAAGGTCACCTCTGTCCAGCTTCGGGTGCGCAAGTCGGCGACCCACTCCCAGGCGTTGCCGAACAGGTCGAGCGCCCCGTAGCGACTGGCGCCTTCGGGGTAGTGGCCGACCGGCGAGGTGGTCAGGAAACCATCCTCGCTGTCGTCGTAGTTGGGGGCTTCAAGCTTGCCGATATTCATCCTTCCCGGAACATAGGCCTTGCCCCAGGGGTACGCCCATTGGTCCTCGGTGGGGCCCCGCGCTGCGAGGTGCCATTCCGTTTCGGTCGGCAGCCGGGCCCCGCGCCAGCCGCAGTATTCCCGAGCGTCGTACCAGCTTGTCAGCACGACCGGGTGATCTTCGGTGCCGACGCGGGGCGTGCTTCCCTCCCAGTTCCAGTCTGCTTCGGCCCAGGCCTCTTCTACATGGGGCGGCCGGTAGCCGGTGGCGGCGAGGAAAAGACCGTACTTCGCCTGGGAAACCTCTGCTTCGTCGATCCAGAAGCCGGCGACCCTCACCACCCGCACCGGGAGGGGGTCATGAGCCAGCGCAGGGCATTGATCCTGACGAACCTCATCCGCCGTGCAGGCGAACGTCGGGGGGGGGGATGCAACCGACCGGGGGGGCGGCGGCGGCGGCCCGGCATACGACCCGGCGCGCACGTTTGCGGCCGGCACGGCGACCATGCCTTCGAACGCGCCTTCTCCATGCACGGGCGTGTGTCGGTCGATCGTGCTCGGGGGTTCGTCGGGGGTACACGCCGCGGCGAGGAGGAGGTTGATCATCCGGGGTACACGCACCGGATCCCCACGGTGAGCCGCGGTTCTTCGGGGCGGACCGGCTCGCGATGGGCGCATCCGGCGTAGGAAGGCAGGTTCATGTAGGACCCGCCGCGGACCGTGCGCCAGGGGGAGGCAACGGTGGAGACAGGGTCGGTGTCGCCGAGGCGCGCGTACCCATCGGCCCGGTAGGTGTCGCGTGTCCATTCCCACACGTTGCCGTAGATGTCTAGCAGACCGAAGGCGTGCGGCGGAGACGGGGCGGTGGTGGGGTGCGTGGACACGCCCGCGAGGTTGCCGTGCTTGCCTTCCTCAAACCACCAGGCCACGCCCGAGTCGTCGGCGGGGCGAGGCGGGCGCGGCTCCTCTCCGCACGCGGCCCGCTCCCATTGCGCTTCCGTCGGGAGCATTCCGCCTGCAAAGGCACAGTAGGCTTCGGCCTCGTAGAAGGTCACAGCCACCACGGGGTGGTCGGTCGCTCTGCCGGACGCCCGTGCGGTCGGACCCGCGCCGGTCGGGTGTGCGTTTCTCCACAGCCGGCCCTCCGGCGACCAGAAGCGGTCTTCGCTCCAGGCTGTTCCCGAGAAAAACTCGTTGAATTTTGCGATGGAAACCTCCGCTCGATCGATGCGGAACGCGGAGAGTTGCACCCGCTTCACGGGCCGTGCATCCGGCATGTCTTCATCTCCCAACCGGAACGAACCGGCGGGGAGCGCCACGGTCGTTTCGGGGGTGAGGGCGAGCAGGAACCACCAATACGGCATCGCGAGCAAGGCTATCCCGGTCGTCGCGCCGGTGCGCTCCGGTTAGCAAGAGCGCGGTGTGGACGATGATCGTGCTTTACCTCGTGTTTCACCCGGGTCTGGCGGCCGAGCCGGCGCGTGAGGGCGTGGTGGAGATCCCGTTGGGCACACCCACACTGGGCAGCGGTCGCGGTCCGGATGACCCCCTGCTGACGGTCCAGATCGCAGCCTTCGGGATTGACCGAACCGAGGTGAGCGTCGCCGCGTTCGAGGCGTTCGCCGCCACTGCTTGGCAGCAGGCCGCGCTCTGGTCAACGGCAGGATGGTCGTGGGCGCAGGAGCATCGGGGGGGGGCTGGCGCCGCCATGCGGGCCGCCGGGCGGGCGGGGGACCACCCTGTGGTCGCCGTGACCTGGTTCGAGGCGGATGCGTACTGTCGCGCGGCGGGGGGGGCCCTGCCCACCGAGTCCCAGTGGGAATACGCGGCCTGCGGGGAGGGGGGTCGGCGATTCCCATGGGGCGACGACGAGCGAGACGCCACCTGGTACACCGAGGGCAAGCTAGGCCATCTCAAGGGTGTCTCGACCCGAGCGGTGCGCGACGCAGACCCGGCTCTGGCCTCCCCCTTCGGACTCGCTCACATGGCCGGCAACGTGTGGGAATGGACAGCGGATGGCTACCAGCGAGAGGCCGGCGCGCCCGACCCCGGCCCCTGGAAAACCCTTCGCGGCGGCTCCTATGCCAACCTGCCTTCCTACTGCGGGTGTGCCCACCGCGAACCGGCGCTCCCGGAACGCGTCAGCTTCAGCGCAGGCTTTCGCTGCGCCTACCCCCCCCAATGATCTCGCTCGCCGTGGCGCTGGTCGGCTGCACGGCCCCCAAAGGCCTCGCGCCGGCGATGATCGACATTCCGGCGGGGTTCATCATGCTCGGGGCCGCATCGCCGCCGCCGCCGCCGCCGGGGGCTTCTGCTCGGCCCCCCCCGCCCCCCCCGAACGCGGCTACAGCGCAGGAACGCTGGGCCTTTCGAGGAGGAAAGGGGCTCGTTCCGCGTTCCGCGTGGGTCAGCGCGTTCAGCATCGACCGCACCGAAGTCACGCGAGACGCGTATCGCGCGTTCCTCGTCGCTACCGGATACCGTTCGCCCTTCGTCGATGAGGCGTGGGCGGGGGAGGAAGGGAAGTGGGGGTTGTTCAACTGGAGTGGGGTCGACTATCCGGCGGGCACCGGGGATCATCCCGTGGTGCTGGTCAACTGGGAGGATGCCACAGCCTTCTGCGCGTGGGCCGGGCTTCGCCTGCCGACCGAGGCGGAGTGGCAGTTGGCGGCGTTCGGTCCCGCGGAAGCTAGCGGTAGAACGCGCGCCTTTCCGTGGGGCGAGGTGTACGAGGCCGACCATCTCAACCACGGTTCGCGCAACGACCCCTTCACCGACGCCACGGATGGCTATGAGCAGACCAGCCCCGTGGGTTCGTTTCCGGCTGGGCAATCTCCGTTCGGGGTCGAGGATATGTTTGGAAATGCTTGGGAATTCACGGCCGACTGGCGTGTCGACGACTGGGCGCTCGTCTCGGGCGGCGACCATGCGGGAGTGCTGGCCGACCCTGTCGCGGCAGGCCCTGGCCTGTATGTCGCGGTTCGCGGCGGTTCCTACTTCTTCGACGTCAGCGTGAACCCCTCGGCCGAGCGGTCCGAGTTCCTCCCCGACCTCCGGCGAAAGACCTCCAGTTTTCGGTGCGCCCGATGAACATTCGTCGCGTGGGATTTGCGCTTGCGGCGCTCCTGCTGCTCGGCGGCGTGGCGGAAGGAGCAGCGGCGTTCTTCGGTCCGAAGCTGCTTCCTCCGGACCGCTCCCCCTTGGCCAAACCGGGACAGGTCACGCCGCAGGAACCGAACATGGTGGGGGATGCCGCCGCGGGCTGGCGGCCCAAGGTCGGGCGCCAGATGTCGTTCGGAATCCCGGGGGGAACCACGGTGAACAGCCGGGCCATGCGAGGACCGGAGGTCCCGCTGGCCGCGACTCGCCCGCGCCTGCTGGTGCTGGGCGATTCCACGATCTTCGGGGTGATGGTGGCGGATGGCGACACGATCGCGGCCCGCCTCGCTCTCGCCTTCCCGGGGGTGGAGGTGCTTAACGGCGGCGTGCCCGGCTATTCGTCCTGGCAGGCCCTTCACGCCTTCGACGACCGTTTTGCTGAGTTGAAGCCAGATATGTTGCTGGTGGCCACGCTCTGGAGCGATACCCAGGGCACCGAGGCGCCGGATGCGACCCGACTCGGAGGCGCACGCGCCCCCCTTTTGGAAAACAGCCGGGCCTTTGTGTTCCTTCGAGAGTGGGTGCGCCAAGCGCGGTGGGGAAAGCGGGCGGAGAAGGTTGGCTTCGGCATATCCCCAGTGGTGGCGCCATCGTTGCGGGTTCCGCTCGGCGAGTACGCGGCCAACCTCAGGGCGCTCGCCACTCGCGCCCCGCACGTTGCCTACCTCGTGCTTCCTTGCGTGAACGATCCGGCGCAGGGCAGGGTGGGCGACTTCCGGGATGCCTATCGGGAGGCGATGCGCGAAACCGCTCGGGATCTTGGGGCTCCGATCATCGACGCTCCCCCGGCGTTTCTCGGTGCCGATGCCGCGAAGTTGTTCCTGGACGAAGTGCATCCCAGCGCGGCCGGCGATGCGAAGATCGCGGCGCTGGTCGCCGAGGCGTTGGGACCCTGGGCGGCGTCAGCGCGCTGAGCCTTCCAGCGGTCGAACCCACCAGCAGGTGCCCGCCTCACAGGCGCCTTCGCCGAGCGCAGCGCGCATTACCCCCAGCTCGGTGCGCGAGGTGGCCGAGGTCGCGATCACCCCGACAATGCCTGCGTTCCAGAGGCTCGTCGCGCTCGCAGCGGTCACCTGGGTTGCGACGCCACGCTCCGCGATCAACAGCGCCGACACGAGGGGTTGCTGCTCGGTCCAGGTCCGGAACTCGGGAGGCCAGAGGTCCGGAGTCCACATCGACATCCCGTTCACGAGCGCGCGCTGATGGGAGGGCCATTCGCGGAAAGCCTTTCTGCCCGCGGCTTCCTGGGTCATCGGCAGGATGAGCACGGGGCCGGGGGGAAGGGCGCGGTGCCAAGCCGGAGCCTCCGCGAGGGACCACTGGTGGGGGGGGCCCGGTGCTCGCACCGCCTGCGCCGCCGACACCGCGGCGATGGCGACCGCCGCGAACCCCCAGAGCGGCCCGCGCGCCGCCAGCGCCGCGAGTGGCACCACCGCCGCCACCGTGACCGCGCCCAGGGCCCGTTGGGGCC